>DATFXD010000060.1:0-6247 GCA_035258605.1 Hyphomicrobiaceae bacterium
CTGCGGACACGGTCATCGGCGAGGTGTATTGCGCCAAACGGGCCGGGTCGAGCGTGATGGTGTCACTGATATCAATGCCGAGGACGAGCGTCGTCTTGCGCGCTTGGGCAAAAACCTGCTCTGGCAAGCCCAACCCCGCCACGGCGCCGCCGCAGCCGAGGAGCTGCAGCAGCTGTCGGCGACTGAGGCAACGGGACCATTGGCTTGTCATCGGCTTCCTCCACCCGGACTTGAGGTTTTTTTGCAGTCGCGCCATCGCGCGCGACGCGGGTCGCACACCCATGGCCAAGATCGTTAGCAGCACGATCTGTGTTGTTCAACCGGGGGCCTGAGGAACCGCCTCCCAGGCAGGACGGCTCAAGGCGGGGGCAGGCGAGGCTGGCAACGCCAACCACGCGGCGGCAACGAAAGGCACTGACCGGCGAGGGCAGACGTCTTGTTCCAGGTTGGCAAAACCCCATTGCTGCCGCGCACGGTCACGCCAACAGCGATGCGGCTGCATCGCCAGCTGCTCCACCGGGTCCATGCGGCGGCGGGGTCCTTGCAAGCAGGCTGGGCCAAGTGGGGCCGTTGCTCCAGCAGGCCGCGAGCGCATCGCCAACCGCAACGTGCAGGCCGACCTGCCGGCAAGGCCGCTTTAGGCTGCACGGCATGGGGCGAAGCCTTGCGTGCGATCGGCGCCTGACGCCGTCAACCGCGATTCGCCCGACGCGGCCGATCGCCCCGACCCACGGTTCCACCGTTCGAGCGCCGTCGGCCGGTCGCGGCATCGCCAAGGCGAACGCGCGGCGCAGACGGTGAGGTGATAGGATCGCACGCACCAAAGCCGCGCGGCCCGCCGGCGGCGTGAGGACGCCAACAAAACGAGCCTAGGCGCGACGGTCCAGCGCAGGGCAACCTACCCCCATCGGCTGGCGGTGTTTCGGCGGGAAGGCCTAAAACGTCAGCCCATAGCCCTTGGCGCGCATGCACTGCTTCATTGTGCGTTCCTTGCTGTCTTCATCGGCATTGGCCGGCACAGTCGCGGCGCAGCGCTCCATGTCAACAAGGCGTTCTCCAGGTGTCGCGCACGAGGAGAGGGCTAAGGCAAATAGGACGAAGATCAATCTGAGCATAGGTCCATTGTCTCTTGCGCAACGCCCCTACAGCGGATTTGTGGCTTGGCTGTGGTGGAGGCGAGGCCGCGGGGCCCCATGCCTTGACGCGTGGTGGCGTGTGCTTAGTGCCCTGGCACCGACCGGGCTGACCACGGCGGCCCTTCCGCAACGCCTCCGGGGGATTGCTGCGTCCATGATCGTACACGCTCGCGATCGATGCTGTGTCGTCGTTCTACAACGCGCCTCCACACCCACCCACGAATGGCTTCAAAGCGCCTGCCGTGGCAGACCTAGGCGGAGCAGTTCGGTGCCTAAGTCCGTATGCGCTTCGCTGAAGTGGATGGTGGCGAAACCAAGCTCATGTGCCGCCGCAATGTTGTCGAGGGAGTCGTCGATGAAAACGGTTCGCACAACGTCCAAGCCGCGGCGCTCGATCAGCAGCTCGAATATTTCCCGATCGGGCTTAACTAGTCCAACGTCGCCCGACAGGATCAACTCGTCGAACGCATCGAGGAAAGGAAACAGGCTGCGGGTAATGTCGAACTTCTGACGATGGTAGTTGCTGATCGCGTGCACCGGAATGCCCGCCCGTTTCAGCCGCTCAAAAATCGCCACGCTGTCGTCGATGGCACCACCGAGCAACTCGATCCAGCGCGCATCGAAGGCGCGAATGAACCGGGCATGGTGGGGGAAGCGGGCCACCAGCAGTTCCAGCGCCGTGGCAAACGCCCCTCCCGCGTCGAGCACGCGGTGGTTGACCTCCAACAGCCCAACCTCGGCAAGAATGGCGGCCGTTTCCGCGTCGGAATAACCCATGCGCCGGTAAAGGTTGCGCGGGTCCCAGCGCACCAGCACATTGCCGATGTCGAACACCACGCAATCGATCCCAGCCACGCCTGATCCTGCGCCGTATCGGCTCGGCACTGTCGCGACCCGCCTTGCTTTGCCGTCGATAGACTGGTCGCTCATCAGAAATTTGAATTCGGGTCGTTGGCCCGCCTGGTAAGCGCCACAGGTGTTGGCGGCGGCAACGGCTGTCAAGGGCCAACGCGGGTGTTCTGACCCAAGATACTGGAAGCAATCGCTGACATGGCCACAATTTTCGGCACGCAACGCGCCCGCACCGCGGCCGGCCTAAGTTTGAGCGGGCTTGGCCCCGAGAATGTCCCAGGCGACGTTGATCTGCTTCATGCGCTGCTCGCGCACCTCGCGATCGGCAGGATCGCGCGCGAGATCAGGGTGCCAGGTCTGGCGCAGGCCATCGACGATCTTCTTGATCGCGGCCAGGTTCGCGTCGGCGGTGACGCCCATGCCGAGCACCCGCAGGGCGTCCAAGCGCGTGCGCGGCACGTCCTCGTTCCAAACCGGGCTCGGGGCGGCCGCCGTGCTCCAGACCGCCGAGCCCTGGCTCGGCGTCAAGGTCGGGACCTGACCCGCCGGTGCCGCGCTACGATCGCGTGCCGCCGCGCCGGTTGGACGCCGAGCACCGGCACGGCGTGGCGCCGGGCGCCGACCTCGACCGCGGGCGAAGATCAGCAAGCCGGCCGTGAGCGCGACCAGCACGCCCGCAACCACGGCGACCGCCAGCCGCGACGACGACGGATTGGATGCGGTAACGAGCGGCGTGGCGGCACTAACGGTCAGCACGGGTGCTTCAGTCACTGGCGGCTCCGTGGGGGCGACCACGGGGGCGGGCAGCGACGGTGGCGGTTCGGCGACGGCGCCCGGGCGGTTGATAATCCGCGGCACGATGGGTGCCGGCGAGGGCGCGGGCGCAACAGCAGCCACTGGGGCCGCGTTCGCCTCCGGTGGCTTTGCCGGTTGCGGCTCGCTGACCACCGGCCTGGGAGCCTCGACCGGGACCGGCTCGCTGCGGGTGCTGTTGGCGGAATGAGGGACCGGTGGCGGGGTTTGGGTCGCAACGGCTTGACTTGCGCTCTTGGGCGGCGACGGCGTGACGAAGATCGCGTCGATGCCGAGCAACGGCGCAAATCCGGTCGGCATCTCCACCGACGCGGGTGGGGTCAGGGCCCGGCGGTCGGCGCAATAGCGCTGCAGCTGGCCGTAACGCCAGCGTTCGCCACTGGCACAGGGATCATCAACCGCCAGGTTCCAATTCGGTGGCATGCGGATGTGCAGTCGGCCGTGCTCGAGCCAGGCGCGGTCGGGGCGTGCGCTGGCCGCGACCGCGGTCCACGGCAAAGCCACACCGTTGCAGTCGAGATCGAAGCGATGAATGGTCCACTGTCGGCACAGCGTCGGATTGGCAGCCGAGCAGGCCCTGAACGCGCGTTGCTCGTGCGCGCCAATGATGCGGTGGCCTTGGTTCTGCGACGGCGTCAACACTGGACGACCGCCAACCACGGCGCAGGCATAGGGCATGACCAACAAATCGTCGCAATAGGCCGGCGCGGACCCAAGCACCGCCAGGGTTGCGGCCAGCAGCAAGCTCCCGCGCTTAATAAAGTCGCCCATGCGCCCGCTCGTCGCCAAGGTTTGCCTCGGCAACGCTTTGGTCAGACATTTGGCGCATTTATGGCCACCCGGCGCGAAACCAACAACAGCGGTAAAGCGCGGTCTTTTCTGCACCGGTGGCGCCTAGCGCCCCCCGGAGGCGGCAAGCCTCTCGCTGGGCCTCCGGTGCGGGCGGCATTCCCCCCGCAAAAAGCGGTGCAACGTGCGCATCTTGCCGGCGCGGCGACCCGGTCAATCTCTCCTTGGCCGTCAATGCCTTGGCGCAGCTTCCTGCCTTGAAAGCAACCTCGGCAGGAGGCGAGCCCGATCGCTCACCCCGACCCGGCAATGCCTCCCGGTTGCATCGAGGCGGACACGCCCTTGCCATCGGCTCGGGCAAACCCTCAAGCTCGATCCCGCCTGAGTCGCGGACGCGAGCCACCTTACCCTGACCGAGGCCCGTGCTTGGCGTCGCGAATCGCTGCCCAGACGCGCGCAGCTGTCGCCGGCATCTCGATATGGCGAATGCCCAGGGGTGCCAGGGCATCGCAGATGGCATTGATGGTGGCGACCAGCGAGCCGACGGTGCCGGCCTCGCCCACCCCTTTGACGCCCAGGGGGTTAACGGCCGTAGCAACCGCGCGGGTCTTAAGGTGCACGTGGGGAATGTCCGCCGCGCGGGGCATCTGATAGTCCATGAACGAGCCGGTGATGAGCTGGCCGGCGTCGGCGTCATAGACGATGGCCTCGCCCAGCGCCTGGCCAATGCCCATGGCAACGCCGCCCTGAATCTGGCCGTGCACCAACTGCGGGTTGAGCACATTGCCGATGTCCTCCACCACCACGTAGCGCACGATCTCGACCGCGCCGGTGTCGGGATCGATCTCGACCTCGACCATATGGCAGCCGTTCGGAAAAGTGACCGCGGGCGGCAGGAACTCGGCAATCTCGCATAAGCCAAGGGGATGCTTGGCCTGCGCGAGGCGGGCCACATCGTCGAGCCCGACCGAGCGGTTGGAGCCGGTGCGTGGAAAGCGCCCGTCGGCAAACGCGACCTCGTCCGGGCGGGCCTGCAGCAACTCGGCGGCCAGCACCCGACCGGTGGCGATCACCTTTTCGGCGACCCGCTTGGCTGCCACCGCCCCAACGGCCATGGCACCGGAGCCGCCATTGCCACGCCCATCGGCGAGGTCGTCGGTATCGCCGGCGTGGTAGCGGATTTGATCTCGGGCAAGCCCGAGCTCGCGGGCGACGAGATCGGTCAAGGTCGTCTCGATGCCCTGCCCGGTTGACATTGAGCCCGCATAGAGGGTCGCCGTGCCGTCGGCATCGACAGTGAGCTTGGCAAAGTCTTTCCTCGGCTTGGTGTAGGGGCCGCCGGCAACTTCGATCGGGTTTGCCATGCCCAGTCCGCGCAGTTTGCCCCGGCGCGCAGTTTCATCTTTGCGCGCCGCAAAACCCGCTCGGTCGACGAGCTCGGCCGCACCCGCCATATTGCCCTCGAACTCGCCGCAATCGTAGGTGAACAGGAAGCCGGTGTCGTAGGGCATGGCCGACGGCGGCACCAAGTTCTTCTGGCGCAACTCGAAGGGATCAAGCCCGAGCTCGCGGGCGGCGATGTCGATCAAGCGCTCGATGGTGTAGGTGGCCTCGGGCCGGCCGGCACCGCGGTAGGGCGCGTTGGTCATGGTGTTGGTAAACACGCCGGTAATGCGGGCTTCGATGTTGGCAATGCGATAGACGCCGGCAATACCGCCGATGTTGTTGAGGAGAAACAGCGAGCGTCCCGAGAGATAGCAGCCAACATTGACGGTGAAGTCCACCTTCAAGGCCAAAATGCGGCCCCCGCCATCGAGCGCCAATTCGGCCTCGAGCGCGACGTCGCGGCCGTGGTCATCGGCAAGAAAGCTCTCCCGGCGCTCCGAAATCCAACGCACCGGGCGTCCGAGTTTGCGCGCGGCGTAGAGCACGAGCACGTCCTCGGGATAGGCTCCACTCTTCATACCGAACGAGCCGCCGACATCCTTGGCAATGACGCGGATCTGCTCGGCCGGCACCCGCAGCAGATTGGCCAGCGCGCCCCTCAGGATATGCGGGCTTTGGGTGGAGGCGTAGAGCACGAGCCGGCCGGCCTCGTCGATGCGGCCAAGCGCGCCCCTCGGCTCAAGCGAAAGCGCGGCGACCCGCGACACCCCGGAGGATAGCCGCGCCACGTGTGCGGCACGCCTAACAGCCTCGGTCGCATGCCCCTTCTGCCAAACGAATGCGATATTGTCGGGCACCTCCTCCCAGACGGGCGGTGCCGTCGGGGCACGCGCGGCCACCACGCTGGCAACCGGGGGACAATGGTCCGCCTCGACCTCGACCAGTTCGGCGGCAGCGGTCGCCGCCTCCAAGGTCTCGGCAACCACGAACGCAATCGGCTCGCCGACCGCACGAATACGATCGCGCACGAGGATCGGGCGCCGAGCCTGATGCGCCGGCGTGCCGTTCGGTCGCAGCACGTTAACAGTACACGGAAAGTCCGCCAACCCGTCGGCGGCCAAGTCCTTGCCGGTGTAGACGGCGAGCACGCCGGGTGAAGCCAACGCCTTGTCGATGTCGATCGCCGCCACGCGCGCGCTCGGCATCTGCGCCCGCACCACGACGGCGTGCGCCATCCCCTCAAGCGGGACATCGGCAACATAAAGACCCCG
>DATFXD010000061.1:0-3333 GCA_035258605.1 Hyphomicrobiaceae bacterium
TCATAGTCTGGCGAAAAAAGGCACACGGCTAACGCCGATCTCGGTCTATCGGATCATCAACACCCTCCTCGATTTGGGCGTGGTTCGCCGGTTCAAGAGCCGGAATGCCTATTATGTGAGCCGCTCCGAAGACCCGCTATCACCGAGAATTGTTCTGGCATGCGAGATATGCGGCCGAGTTGCCGACGCCGACGGAGCAGCGATCTTCAGAGGTATTCGCCGTTCCCTGGCACACCGCGCCTTCTCACCACGGAGCGCCATCATAGAGGTTCTAGGCGTGTGCGGACATTGCGTGGAGCCCCCACGAAATACACGACCGTAGTAGGCCCACTACTCGGCGCACCGGATGGAAACAGCCTTGGTGGCGCTGAGGGGCGTTGCAAGTTGGGCGAAGGCCTTGGCGAGCCGATCGGCATCCTCCCCGCCGGTCCTCGGATTGCCGATCTGCACGTTGCAGGATTTTGGCGCTCCTTGGCCGAGCCTCACAGGGTCCGCCTTGGCCGGCAGGAAGGCGATGTAGAAGGCCGGGTCCTGCACGACGTAGGCAAACCCCTTGGCGTTCGCCGGGATCGGTTGGTCGAACGACACGGTGAAGTGGAGCGATAGGACGCCGTCCTTGTGCTCGAGCCAGTAGTCGTTCGGGTCTTGGATCTTGACGTCCTTGCCGTCCACAATCGGATAGGTGAAGTAGCCAAACTCCTTGAGACCATCGATGTTGACTTTGGCGAGCTCGGCAAGTTCTTCGCGCGAGTAGACGCCGTCGTTGTTCTTATCGAGGCCCTCGATGGCCATCGCCGTGTAGAACTCATCGAACGTCCACTTGTGGTGCAGGCCGGTGAAGTTTCCCTTGTCGTAGAGCACGGTGGTCTCAACCGTGATCCACACGTGCGGATGGGATGCAGCAGGACCCGCCAGTCCAACGACAACAAGCGCCAGTGCGAGGGCGCTGAGGCCGAGCAGTGCCGGTATCGGTGTCCGCATCAACATCAGCCTCCTGGCCGCGGCTCCACCTTCTCGGCCTCTAGGCTGTAGCCGGCATCGGCGAGGCCCGTGAAAGTCGGCGCGACTTTGAGCGTACCGGTGACCCACACCGGATCGAAAGTGCCTTGTACGTCAAACCCCTGCTCGATCTTGACGTAGATGATTTGGTTGGCCGGGGGTGGCGGCACGTGAATGCAAGCCCCCACGAACGGCACGAGCAGGAAGTCGGTCACCCGCGTGGCGTCGAAGTTGAGCGGGACCACGTAGCCGCCGATGTGAACGCGCTTGCCGCCCAGGCTCTCGACGACGGGCGCGGGCATGGCCTCCTTACGCGCCGGTGCCGACATCCAGCGCCCTTCGGGCAACGGCGGCGGCGAGGCACCATCGTCGGGACCGCCGAGCTTGCCCAAATCCACGGGGCCCCTGGCCGCCAAGAATGACTTGGGCGGCTTGGGGGGAGCCGGCGGCACCAGCTGATGCCACTGGAGTTCGAGGGGTGCCTCGACGGCATGGAGGAGGCCCGGCTTGGACCAGCCAGCAATCACCCCCAGGGCCACCAGTAGGACCGCCTCGCGCCGACCAACGACCATGTTGCAGCCTCTCCTCACGTTCTGACGGTCATCCCATCCGCCAGCGACAGGCGGTAAGCGCGCAGTGCCGGCAGCAGTCCCGCAAGGCAACCGGCGATGCCAATGGTGGCAAGCGTCCCCAGTTCGGCGGGCTTGGGGAGTTCAATCGGCAGGTGCAGGCCGTAGGTCCGATCGACGTAGGGTTGGAGCACCAATAAGGCGACGTAAAGGAGAACGACGCCCAGTGCAATGCCGGCCAGCGTGAGCACGCCGGCTTCTGCCATCAACAATCCGAGAACCGTACGCGGTCGGGCGCCGACCGACCGCAGGATGGCCATCTCGCGTCGCCGCTCGTTGAGCGTGGTCAGGATCATTGTGACCATGCCGAGCAGAGCGGTTGCTACCACCATGGCGGAGACGGCCTTGAGTGCCGTCTCCGCCGTGCCGACGAGCCCCCATAGCTCCTGCAGGGCGGCCCCCGGCAGGATTGCCGACAGGGGCTCCTCTTTGTATTCGTTGATGGCACGCTGCAGCCGGAAAGTAGCAAGCCTCGACTTGAGACCAAGAAGAGCCGCCGTAATCGCCTTGGGCTTGAGGTCCATCTCGCGCACTTGCCCCGCGGAAACGGACTGCCCGGGGATGCGGCCGCCGCTTTGCCAGTCCACGTGGATGGCCTCAATGGCCTCCAAGCTCACGTGCACCGTGCGATCGACCGGTGTACCGGTCTTTTCGAGGATGCCGCAGACGCGGAACGGCTTGTCCTCGTGCTCCACGAACGAGACGGCACCGAGCCCGTGCGAGACGATGATCGCATCGCCAACTCTATAGCCCAAGGCGGAGGCCACGTCGGCACCGATCACGGCGTCGAATAGATCCGAAAACGGTTGGCCGGCAGAGAACTCGAGGCCATGCGCCTGTCGGTACTTATAGTGCGTGAAGTAGTCGGCCGTGGCGCCGAGCACGCGGAAGCCACGGTGGCTGTCACCGAGCGAGAGCGGTACCGCCCAGGCAATCTCGGGGCGCGCGGCGATGTCCTGGAAGCTCGGCCAGGTGATGTTGTTGGTGGCGTTGCCGATGCGAAACACGGCATAGAGCAGCAACTGGATCGAGCCGCTGCGGGCACCAACGATGAGGTCGGTGCCGGAGATGGTGTCGGCGAAACTCTGGCGCGCGCCGGCGCGCACCTTTTCCACGCCGAGCAGCAGCATGATGCTGACCGCGATAGCGAACACGGTCAACACCGCCGTAAGCCAGCGATTGCGCAAAGACTGCAGCGCGAGGCGTAAGACGATCATGCGCTCTCCCCCTGGCTGCAGCGGGCGATCGCGTCAAGGTGCATCACCTCATCGAAGCGTCCCGCCAAGGTCTCATCATGGCTGACCATGATCAAGGTCGCGCGGCGATCCGCTACCTCCGTAAAGAGCAGATCGAGGAAGGCCGCCTGGCGATTGCGGTCAAGCGCCGAGGTCGGCTCGTCGGCGACGATGACTTCTGGCGAGCCGATCAGCGCACGCGCGGCAGCGACCCGCTGCTGCTGGCCGACGCTGAGGCTGGCAGCCGAGGGCCCCCGCGTCAGGTGTGGCTCGAGACCGAGGCGCCGCAAGAGCCGCACAGCCTCGGCCTCCGCCGTGCCGTTGGCCGTCGCGCGCTCCCTCCGCCGCGGTGCAAAGCTGAGGGGGAGGAGGACGTTGTCGATCACTGTACCGTAGGGCAGCAGGTTGAAGATTTGGAAGATGATACCGAAGTGCTCGGCGCGAAAGCCGTCGCGGGCGGAGGCGGGAAG
>DATFXD010000062.1:0-21446 GCA_035258605.1 Hyphomicrobiaceae bacterium
CGACTGCCTCCCACAGCTCAGGCCGCCCTGCAGCGGCTCGAGCGCCAGGCTCTACACGCGGCGGAGCTCGCGTTTGAACACCCCGTGTCGGGTAAGCGTTTGCGCTTTACCAGCTGTTTGCCACAGGACATGGCGGAGCTAAGGGCCGCGCTCACCGAGGCTCGAGAGCGATCCTTGAGGTAGGTAGGGCGGCTCAACAGCGGTATCGAGCAGGCTCGGCAGCGCTGGAAGCGCAGCCAAAGCGGGGATGCGTTGCAGGCGGTATGCCCATTTCGTCGGCAATCCGACGGTCAAGCTTGCCGGCTGGGCTTGCGACCTGCACCCAGCACAGCTAAAGCGCCCCCGATTTCGTGCTACACTGCCCGCGAATCGACCATCAACCAGCCTGGCTGCCGCCACCGCTCGGCCCCAATCCGAGCCTTTCGCTTGCGCCGGCGTCACGCATGCGTGCATGGCATTCTGGTCATGGCATTACGGAATATTTAGCTTGCCTGTGTGCATCGGTCGCAGACGGCAACCGAGTACGGCCCGCGTTTATGCACTGCGCCGTGAATGCGCGTTACCGCAACTGCACAGCAATGTGCCTTGCACGGATCAGCACCCACTTGCTATTGGGCTCGCTCGCACCGCGTTTGGCGCAAAGCCCGGGCGGGGCTTAAACTCACGGCCCACGGTGGGCCAACAAAGAGCAGTCGGCGCGAATCGCGCAAATCGAGAGTGCCGATTGAGGGACACGATGGCAACCAAAACACTTCCGTCGGTAGTAGGTGGTGCAGGCGGACTTGCGCGCTATCTCGAAGAGATTCGCAAGTTTCCGATGCTGGAGCCGGATCAGGAATATATGCTCGCCAAGCGCTGGCAGGAGCACGCCGATTCCGACGCGGCGCACACGCTGGTGACCTCGCATCTGCGGCTGGTGACGCGGATTGCCATGGGCTATCGCGGCTATGGCCTGCCGATCGGCGAGGTGATTTCGGAGGGCAATGTCGGCCTGATGCAGGCCGTCAAGCGCTTTGATCCCGACAAGGGCTTCCGGCTGGCGACTTATGCCATGTGGTGGATTCGCGCGTCCATTCAGGAATACATCCTGCGCTCGTGGAGCCTGGTTAAAATGGGCACCACCGCCGCGCAAAAGAAGCTGTTCTTCAACCTGCGGCGTATGAAGGGCCAAATCAAGGCCCTGGAAGACGGCGACTTGCGGCCTGACCAGGTCAAGCACATCGCGACCAAGCTCGGCGTGCCAGAGGACGACGTCGTCTCCATGAACCGGCGGCTTGGGGGCGACGCGTCGCTCAACGCACCGGTGCGGGCCGATGCCGAGGGGGGTGGTGAATGGCAGGATTGGCTCGTCGATGATTCGCCCGATCAGGAAGAGCGGTTGGCCGAATCCGAGGAACTCAATCTGCGCAAAGGCTACCTTGCCAAGGCGATGTCGACGCTCAACGAGCGCGAGAAGCGCATTTTCGAGGCCCGCCGTCTGGCCGAAGAGCCGGCGACGCTTGAGGACCTATCGGCCGAGTTTGGCGTGAGCCGCGAGCGGATCCGACAAATCGAGGTGCGGGCGTTCGAAAAAGTGCAGGCGGCGGTCCAGAAATCCGCGCGCAAGGACGAGGAAGGAGCCGCCGCGGCGGCCGGAGCCTGACGTTATCCGGTTGGCCTTGGTGCCAACCGGCGACACTCGGCATTTGCTCCTCGCTTAGTTTGCCGGCACAATCGGCGGCTCACTTAACCGACGCCGCCATAACATCATGCGCCGCCGCTTCTTTCTGGTGATCAACGCCGGCGCCGGCATGAGCCGCCCGCGCCTGGTTGAGGATGTGACGGCGGCGCTCGAGCGCGGCGGCGCTTCGGTTGCGCGCGAAACGCTGGCCGATTTTGCGGCAATCCGCCACTCGGTTCGCGAGGCAGCTTGCTCGCAGCGCTATGACGCCGTGATCGCCGCCGGCGGTGATGGCACCATCCGGGCCGCGGCGGCCGCGATGACCGGCGCCGATGTCCCCCTGGCGATCATTCCCTGCGGCACCGCCAATGTGCTGGCGCAGGAGATTGGGCTCAAGGCGACGCCGGAGGTGCTCTGTCAAATGCTGGCGGATGGACCGACGCTGCCGATTGCCTGTGCCAAAGCCAATGGCGAACCATTCCTGCTCATGGCCGGGGCCGGTTTCGATGCCCGGGTGGTCGGTGCCCTCAACCATGCCCTGAAGAGCCGCATCGGTAAGATCGCCTACGCGGCGCCAGTGCTCAGCGCCCTGCTTCGCCCGGTGGACACCCTCACTGTCACCATCGACAACCGGGCGCATGTCGCGAGCTGGGTGGTGATTGCCAATGCGCGACACTACGCCGGTCGCTTCGTGCTGGCGCCGCGTACGGGGATCGAGCAGCGCGGGCTTGAAGCCGTGTTGTTCCATGCGCGCAGCCAGGTGGTCTTGATGGGTCAACTGCTGAGCCTGCTACGCGGCGAACTTGATGCCCGCGCGCGGCGATGTGGCGATGTGGAAATGTACAAGTGTTCGCACGTGCAGATTTCGGCGGTGCATCCAGTGCCGGTGCAAATCGATGGCGACCTGTTCGGGGTGACGCCGCTCGAAACCGAAGCGGGATCGGACGTGATTCGGCTGATCGTCCCGGCCAAGGCGTTGGAGACCAGGTATCACCTGGGCTGACGCCACCCGTTAGCCGCCGGCGACGGAACGCAGCCTCGGTTGCGCCGTCGGCCAGCGGCCTCGAAGCCATATCGCCCGGTCCGAGCAAGCGACGTAAGCTCCGGTTGTGGCGGTGCACAACTCCTGGGTTGGCGCGGTTTCTTGTGCCGGCTTCAATCAAGCTTAACACTTCCTGAATAGCCTCCGCGGGCAGGCCATACCGAGGCAGGAGCGAGCCATGATCGACGTGCAGGTGGTGCTCGTTGTGATCGCGCTTTGGGGTGAGGCGGAAGAGCTGTTGAAGATTGAGATGCCGACAATGGCCCAGTGCGAGGCCTATGCAAGACTGTGGAATGCGCGCCTGCCCGGTATCGGTGCATCCTGCGTCGTCGTTGAGCGAGGCATCAAGCTCGCCGGCTGACGGCCCTGACCATGGGGTGCGGCCGATGCCTGGTCGGGCCGCTGCCACAGCGGCCGGCGGGGATCGGACCGCCTCGCGCGCCCAGCGACCGGCAATGTGGTTGCGCCGCCTGGCCGGCACCCGGTTTCGCTGCCGGTATCTTGCGCCTGGCTCGGCCGCAGCCGAAGGTCTATCTTTTTTCCCAGCCCAACAGTCCAGACCGGCAAGGTTTCATCCAAGTTACTTGTTGATCGTGCCTTCGACAGGGGCCGCGCATGGAAAAGTCCGACGCCGAGCTTGAGTTGCTTCGCCTTCTGCGCGGAAAAGATGCCGTCGCCTTCACTCTCGAAATCTCGATGTTGGAACGGCAACGGGAGCCTCGCGAGGTCGGACCCCGAGGATGGCGCTGGCTGGAAAAGCCGGGTTGGACCATCTCCATGGGCGTTCCCGACCTCAGGGGTAAGCACCTGACCACAACCGGTGCGAGCTTTGCCGAGGCGTGGCAGCGGCAAGCTCTGTGGTGGCGGCAACACGCAGCCGCACCCGACCCGTTGCTGCGTCGCGATGACCGCAATCGGGTGGCCAGTGACAGTGCCGAGCGCACCGAGACGCAGTTTCTCACCTTCATTCGCGGCGACATCGCTGGTGAGCTGACGGTGACGGTGTCGCTTAAAAATGGCCGCTGGACCACCAACGTGTACGTGCCGGGGACCGTTGGACACGGGACCACAGGAGAGGGCCCCAGTTTCGCCTATGCCTGGAACCATGACCGGCCTTGGTGGCAGGAGTAGCAGTTGAGGGGCCAAGAGTGGGCCGGCGGCGCGGCGTCGACCCGGACGGGCTTCAGTGCCGCGGACGGGTTTGGGGTTAACGCAACCCTTGCTTGCAATGCAGCTACACTTTCACGGGGCTTTCAGCGTTAACCTTTCATTAACCAAATCAGCCAAGCTTGCTCGCCAAGGCTCGGGCCGGTGAGCGGGAGGGCTGCCGGCACACAACCAAGGCCAAACCTCCTGTCCGCGTGCGCGTCATGGTCGGATCGCGCGTCGATCTAGCCTTGTGCGGGGAAAATGCGCAAAACAGGGACTGCCGAATTACCGAGGGTGAGGCGGACGTGGATGGGACCGCCGCTCGCAACTCTCGGATTTGCACTGAACACGCGCCACGCGCGTTCCCGTCCGGAACCGCTGTGCGCAATCTGCCATGGCCGCTGCAGCCAGGCACCCCGAGCCGCCAAGCTCGGGGCCAAGGCGCTTGCCCGGCGCCTGCCGTCATCTGCATCGGCCTGGAGATTGTGTCCCAGCACCACCTCTCGAGATGGAGTGGCACATGAAGCGCCTCTGTCAACGGTGTGGCGTGTCGTCGAGTTGGTTCACCAACGCAGCGAGCCTCACGCTTCGACCTGAGCCCGATTGGAAATGGGTGCTCCTCTGGCGCGACAACCAGCGACACCGTCCCCCGAGTAAAAACTAATTCCGCTTTGCTGGCAGGGTCGTGCGAGCCATGCCAGCCACACCATTTGAGGCCGGCCGGATTGGCCGGCCTTTTTTTGATGGCCGCGCCCAAGCGGGCGGGTCACATCGGCAAGCGGGCCAACTGGTGACTGAAGTAGTTCTCAATTGCGGTCACAATCGAGCTTGCAACCTTCTCGCGCCAGCGCTCGGACTTCAACAGCTGGGCATCGGCTTCATTGGTGACGTAGCCGAGCTCGATTAGAATCGAGGGGACCTTGGCGGATTTCAGGACCACGAAGGCGGCGCTGCGATCCGGGTTGTCCTTGAGCCCGGTGCTCTCACCCATGAATTCGATGACTGATTTTACGAACACGCTGGTGCGGTCTCGGGTCATGTCGACCTCGCGTCGGGCGAGATCGGCAAGGATGGCCTTGACCGCCGAGACGTCGCCATCGGTGCGCTTGAGCGCGGTTATCTCCTGATCCGAAAGCACGTGCTCACTGACCTCGCCGCGCGCCGAACGCTGCAGCGAGCTTGCCACCGAGTCGCGCAGCGAATAGATGGTCGCACCGCGCGCGCTCGATTGTGCGTAGTCCGCATGCACGGCGACGAACAGCGAGGCCAGCTGGTGCTCGGCAAACTCGCGCCGCGCATTGAGCTCGACGAAGGTGTCGGTTTCGCGGGTCAACAGCACCTTGTAGCGGCCGGTCGCCTGTAGCTTGTCCCGCAGCTTGAGGCTGAACGCCAGCACCACGTCCTTTTCCACCGTGCCGTGCCGTGTGGCGCCGGTATCGTCGCCGCCATGACCCGGATCGATGACGATCACCGGCCGATACATGCCCTGCGCTCTAAGGCGCGGCGACATCGCCGGTTTCGGCATCGGCGGTTGCAGACCGACCGCACCCAGGCCGAATGGGGCGACAATCGGGGTTGCCGTCCGTCCCGGCTCGCTGTCCGCCTCGGCGGCATCGGCCGATGCCATCTCGAGCACCAGGCGCGTGGCCTTGCCGTCCTTTTCGATGGTGGCGCGCTCGATCACGACCGGTCCGGTGACATCGATCACAACGCGCGCCTTCTCGGGCGCCGACAGCCCGCCGCGGAACGATTTGACGAGGCCGATGGGAGCATCGCCGGGCAGTGCCGGCAACTGCAGTTTGACGTCGGGGAGATCGACCAGCACCCGATTGGGGTTGGTGAGCGCGAACACTTGAAACTCGACCGCGCGCTCAAGACCGATGATGAAACGCGTACGGTTCCTGTTGGTCTTGGCAGCGGCGGGCGATTGGGCGGCGACGCTCGCCTCGGCGTTGGTTGCGGTGCTGGCCGCCGGCTGGGCCAGCAAAGGCTGACAGTACGCAAGCGGCGCCAGTGCAAGCATGGCTCGCCATGCGACGCACCGCCAGCTCCCTGAAACCATGCCGTTGACCCCCGTCAAACGCACACACCCGGTAGCGCGGGATGCCTGTGGATTACCCGCCGAAGATGGCATTTTGCGGGTAGCCGCGGCCTCGAGTTATGAGCGTGAAATTGTTAATGAATTGCTTACGTGCGGCGCATCCTTGGACGATTTGAACCTGCCTCGGCGGCTGTGCATAAGCGAATCATTGGCGTGGCAAGCGGGCCGGCGACCCCGGCGTGACGCCCGGCACAAGCAAGGGACGGCCGCGCCGGCTGCCCCTCGCTTGCCCGTTCCATCCTGGTGGGTCAGGCCTTCTGATTGCGGTAGCGGATCAGATAGCTGTCCATCGTGTATTCGGCCACCTGCCACCACAGATACTGGTCGGATCGGTAGGCGGTGAGTTGATCCAGCATTTTCTTGAACCACTCATTCTTGCCGGCGAGCTCCGCGTAGAGCTCGGTTGCCGCCTTGTGGCAGCCATCCATGACCTCCGGCGGAAAGGGTTTGAGCACAGCGCCGGATGCGGCCAGACGCTTGAGCGCCGCCGGATTGCCGTGATCGTACTTGCCGGTCATCCACACGCCCGCCTCTTGCCCCGCGGCAAGCACGGCGGCCTGATAGGTTTTGGGCAAGTCGTTCCATTTGTTGAGGTTGAAGAGATAGTGCGGCGTGGCGCCAGGCTCCCACCAGCCGGGGTAGTAGTAGTATTTGGCGACCTTGACGAAGCCGAGCTTCTCGTCGTCGTAGGGCCCGACCCACTCGGCGGCGTCGATGGTGCCCTTCTCCAGCGCGGGATAGATGTCGCCGCCGGCGATCTGCTGTGGCACCACGCCCAGTCGCTGCAGGATCATGCCGGCGAAGCCGCCAACGCGGAACTTCAGACCCTTGAGGTCCTCGAGCGTGTTGATCTCCTTGCGGAACCAGCCCCCCATCTGGCAGTTGGTGGAACCGCTGATGAAGCCGGTGACCCCGTACTTGGTGCGCAGGAATTCATCGAACAATTGCTGGCCGCCACCATGGAAGAACCAGGCATTCTTCATGCGGCTGTTCATGCCGAACGGCAGGTCGGTGCCAAACGTCAAGGCGACGTCCTTGCCGAAGTAGTAGTAGGCGGCCGTGTGACCGGCCTCGACGTTGCCCGCCTGCACGGCGTCGAGCACCTGCAGCCCGGGCACGATCTCGCCCGCCGCAAACACCTGGATCTGGAACTTGTTGTCGGTGAGCTCGGCGACGCGCTTGGCCAGATATTCCGGGTTGCCGTAGAGCGTGTCGAGCGACTTCGGCCAGCTGGCGGTGAGGCGCCATTTCACCTCTGGCAGCGCCTGGGCGATGGCCGGCGCGGCAACGGCAGTCGCCGCTACGCCACCAGAAGCGGCGGTCTTGATGAATTTTCGTCTTGATAAGGTCGTCATTCCCTTCCTCCTTGAAATGATGACCGCTTGTTTGCGGTTGGTTGGCTCGGTTGCAAAGGCACTAGGCAATCGAGTGCGATCATCAGTCGACAGCATAAGGCGTTTTGCCGGTCGCGGGAACAGTTGGCCTACGGCGCTTCCCGCCAACCGGCGGATGGCGCACAGACCACAAAAAAGGGCCGGTCCCCGACGGGACCGGCCCCCTGGTCAAACCTCAAGCGGGCGCCGCGCTTAGGCCTTCTGGTTGCGGAAGCGGATCATGTAGCTGTCCATGGTGTACTCGGCCACCTGCCACCACAGATACTGATCGGCGCGGAAGGCCGTGAAGTGGTCGTAGAACTTCTTGAACCACTCGTTCTTGACCGCCAATTCCGCGTAGAGCTCGGTTGCTGCCTTCCAGCATCCGTCCATGACCTCGGGGCTGAACGGCTTGAGCACGGCGCCCGATGCGGCCAGCCGCTTCAGCGCCACCGGGTTCATGGCATCGTATTTTGCCGTCATCATCATCCCGGATTCCTGCGCCGCGGTCTGCAGGATCGTCTGGTAGAGCTTCGGCAACTCGTTCCACTTGTCGAGATTGAAGAGATAGTGCGGCGTCGAGCCGGGCTCCCACCAGCCGGGGTAGTAGTAGTATTTGGCGACCTTGACGAAGCCGAGCTTCTCGTCGTCGTAGGGCCCGACCCACTCGGCGGCGTCGATGGTGCCCTTCTCGAGCGCGGGATAGATGTCGCCGCCGGCGATCTGCTGCGGCACCACGCCCAGCTTCTGCAGGATCATGCCGGCGAAGCCGCCGACGCGGAACTTCAGACCCTTGAGGTCCTCGAGCGTGTTGATCTCCTTGCGGAACCAGCCCCCCATCTGGCAGTTGGTCGCGCCCGAAACGAAGCCGGTGACGTTGTACTTGGCGCGCAAATACTCATCCATCAGCGCCTGGCCGCCGCCCTGGAAATACCAGGCATTCTTCATGCGGCTGTTCATGCCGAACGGCAGGTCGGTGCCGAAGGTGTTGGCGACGTCCTTGCCGAAGTAGTAGTAGAGCGCGGTGTGACCGGCCTCGACGTTGCCCGCCTGCACGGCATCGAGCACCTGCAGCCCGGGCACGATCTCGCCGGCCGCAAACACCTGGATCTGGAACTTGTTGTCGGTGAGCTCGGCGACGCGCTTGGCCAGATATTCCGGGTTGCCGTAGAGCGTGTCGAGCGACTTCGGCCAGCTGGCGGTGAGGCGCCATTTCACCTCTGGCATCGACTGGGCGATGGCCGGCGCGGCCACTGCCGTCGCCGCCGTCGCTACGCCGCCTGCGCCGGCGGTCTTGATGAATTTTCGTCTCGATAGTGTCGTCATGCCAGTTCTCCTCAGTGGCCGGCCCAGCTCGAGCCCAGCCGTTTCGCATATTCTTGGTGCCAATCGATGCCACCCCCATCCGCCCAAGGGCTCCCTGCGGGGCGGGCGTGGCACCATAGGGCCTTCCCAACCTTTGCGAAACTGCCACTTACGTCTGAGGTCCAATGAGCTTGGCATAGCCCTGTTGGGTGGTTTCCTCGATCAGCTGCCGGTAGCGGGCGAACGCCGCCGCGCCGGCGCCGATCTCGCCCAGTGGCAAGCCCGAAAAGTCGTCCTGCTTCAGGTAGACGATGGGCGCGCTGACCGGGACCAGGGTGGCCTTTTGTTTGTTGAGGGTGGTGATCAGGCCGCGCATCATGCCGGACGGATCAAGCTGCGACACCATGACCATGCGCATGGCACCTTTGGTGAGCGAGACCAGGTGGATGAACATGGATGAGGCTGGAATGTAGAGACGGCCGCGATGCCGGAAGGCGTTATCCGGCCGATCGCCTTCCTGAAACACCAGGCTCGGCCATTCCTCGTCCCAGCTGATGTCGGTGCGATAGGCCATGACCTCGGCCGGGTTGGAAAATGCCGGGCGCAAGGTCAGATAGCTGCCGATGTAGTGGTCGACGCCGGCGCGCGTGTAGGCACCCATGTAGACGGGTGCGGCGCGCCCGCTCGGATGAGCGGGCTCCGGGGCGTCGCGACCGGGGCTCAGCCACGCCGCCTTGACCCGCTCGAAATTGAGACCCAGCACCACGCAGACGTCGAACAGCGTCTGATCGCGCACCGGGCGGCCCGACAGCAGGTTTTGAATGGTTTTCTCGTGGCAGTCGGCGGCATCGGCGAGCTCGGCCTGCGTCATCTTCTTCTCGATCATCGCCGTCTTGATGAGCGCGATCGAGCCGGAAAGCCTTGCATCACTGCGCATGCCGCTTCACCCAGCATCTCCCTGCCGCGCGAACGGTATCGGATCTTGGGTGATGCTGTCACCTTGAGAAGCTGGCGGCGGTTGATTAGTGCAAAAACGCCCACCACAACATCACGCCGCCGGCCGCTAGCAACAGTCCATCCATCAGCGCGCGAAATTGCTGCGGATCGAGGCGGAGCACGAAATCGCGGGCAACCCATGAACCGGCCATCACCGAGGCGCCAACGATCAGCCCCCGCATCGCCGTTGCTGGCGGCAGCGCATCAAAGCGCTGAAAGACGATGGCCTTGGTAATGCCGATCGCCATCGAGCCCATGGCTTCGGTCGAAAGATAGGCGCCCTTGACCAGCCCGTAGGCCAAGAAAAACGGCGTGTTGATCGGTCCCGTCGAGGCGACCAGGCCGGACAGAAAGCCAATGCCGGCGCCGACCAGGGAAAGCTGCCACAGCTTGACGCGCAAGCCGCGTGCCATCAGCCAGCGCCGCATCGGCACCATGGCGAGGAACATGACGCCGAGCGCGGCTTCGACCAGCCGCGGCTCAAGGCTCAGAAGCGTGCACGCGCCAAGCGCCGCCGCCGGGATCGCGGTGGCGCAATAGACGCCGTTGGCGCGCCAGTCGACCTCGCGCCACCAGACCGCGACGCGCGACAGGTTTGCCAACAGCGCCGCGATCGCCATGATCGGTACCGCCTCTTTCGGGCCGAACGCGACCATCAAGATCGGCATCAGCATGATCGAGGAGCCGAAGCCTACGATGCCGCCGACGGTGCCGGCGGCAAGGCCAAGGGCCAGGATGGCGAACCAGATCATGGTGGCGACGATCTCGGGCGGCAGCAGCGGTGGCCGGCGCGAGCCCGGCGTGCCGGCGAGCACGCGCCGGCGCGCAGCAGGCTATTCCCGAGTAACAGGCGGCCCCGACGCAAGGAAGAGCGACGTCGCATAGGGCCTTTACAAATGCAAAGCGACGGATGCGCGCCAGGCGCATCCGTCGCCGATTAGCCTGCCAGGTTGCCCCCCGTCAGCGACCGAGCACCGACAGTGTAACCCGGGCCACACCCTGCGCGGTCATGCCGAGCGCCGACGCCGCTCCCCGCGACAGGTCGATGATTCGCCCCGCCACAAACGGGCCGCGGTCATTGATCACCACATCGACCGAGCGGCCGCTGCCGGCGTGGGTGACGCGCACGCGGGTGCCGAACGGCAGGCTCCTGTGCGCCGCCGTCATGGCGTTGGGATTGAACCAGCCGCCCGAGGCGACGCGCTGTCCCTGCCAATAATACGAGGCCATGCCCGACTGCCCGGAGCTCCTGCCGCCGCCCGCGCTGATGCTGCGTCGGCTCCACTTCGGCGATCCAGTGTAGGCGCGCGGCCGCTCCAGGGCGGCATGCCGGGTGTGCCGCGCGGCGCGCGATTTGTAGTGGGCACGGGCACCGTTGTGGCGCGCGCTGGGGCGCGCGGAATAATCGAAATCATCATCATCGGTGACGACGGCGCGGGCAACACGCCGGCGCTCGGAGCGCGTGCCGCGCTCCTCGACGTAGACCCCCTGGCGTTCGGCCCGTTCGGCTCGACTGAGCGTCCCGCCGCGATTGAGATCCGACAACCGGTCTTCGTAGACTTCGGCTGCGGCTGGCAATACCGAGCCTGCGCTCAGTGCAATGGCAAGCGGGAAAGTCGTGAAAAACCATTTCATGCTTCATTCTCCTCTGCGCATAACAAACCGGCTCAGGGCGAACAAAGCAGCTAACGGACAAACCCAAGCGCTGAAGGGGCGCTTGGTTGTTCGCGATCACGATTGCGGTAAAGTGGTCTTTCCGCCCGTCTACAGTTCTTCCCAGAGCCAACGGCCGCAGTCCCTCAACAGCGATGCCTTTTTTTGCATTCGCTTCGCACTGTCGGCTGGCGCAAAGGATCAGCTCCGAGTTGTCAGGTCAACTTTAAAATATGAACTGGATTCAAGCATTTGTCGCAGCGCACTAACGCAATGCGCGAGATGGCGAGTGGCTGCAAGCCACGCGCGCGCCGGCTCCAAGCCCAACGCGCGCACAGCTAAGCGACCGGCGAAACCTCGCCACTAGAGTGCGCCGGGATAACCGCCGCCATCGATCAGCAAATTCTGTCCCGTGATAAAACCGGCGTGCATCGAGCACAGGAAGGCAACCGCAGCGCCAAACTCCTGCGCTGTACCGAACCGACCTGCCGGCACAGCCGCCATGCGCTCGTCGTCGATGACGCTGACCGGCACGTTGCGCGCTTCCGCCATTTTTTTGCTGGTGCCGCGCAATCGATCGGTATCGAACGGACCCGGCAGAATGCCGTTGATGGTGACGTTGTGCCGCGAAGCCTTACGCGCCAGCACGGCGACGGCCCCGGTCAAGCCGAGACGCGCGCCGTTGGAGAGCTCGAGCGCGGCAATCGGCTGTTTGATCGATGCCGAGGTGATGTTGACGATGCGACCGAAGCCACGATCCATCATGCCGTAGATGGTCGCGTGAATGAGCGCGATCGGCGTCAGCATGTTGCCTTCGACGGCCTGGCGCCAGTCCTCAAGACCAAAGCTCTTGAAGTCACCCGGGGGCGGGCCGCCGGCGTTGTTGATAAGGATGTCGGGATTGGCGCAGGCGGCCAGCAGCTTGTCGCGCCCGTCCGCGGTGGTGACGTCGCACACCACCGCCGTCACCTTGGCCCCCGTCTGCCGCAACTCGTCGGCGGTGGCGTTGAGAGCCTCGGCGCCGCGTGCACAGATCGTCACCTCCACGCCTTCGCGCGCCAGCGCCGCCGCGCAGCCCTTGCCGAGGCCCTTCGATGCCGCACAGACGATAGCCTTCTTGCCTTCGATGCCGAGATCCATGGGAATGTCCTTGGGCGTTGCAAACGATGCGTCCAGGATGCCTCCGCTGGGCGGCCCGAAGCAAGCGCGCGGGCAATCGCGCTTGGAGGCAGCGGGCCGGCAGCCGTGGGCGACGCCGATCGGGCGCGGATGACGGCGGCCAGCGTGCCGGCCGCCGCAACGGGCCAGCTTGCCGCTAGAGCCAGCCCTTGCGCTTGAAGTAAAGCCACGGCAGCACCGCGGAGATGACCATCAGGGCCAGAGCAAAGGGGTAGCCGAAAAACCATTCGAGTTCGGGAATGTGCTTGAAGTTCATGCCGTAGACGGTGCCGACCAGGGTCGGTGGCATCAGTGCAACCGCAAGCACCGAGAAAATCTTGATGATGGAGTTTTGCTCATTGTTGATCATGCCGAGCGTGGCATCGAGCAGGAATGTGATCTTGGTCGACAGATAGCCGATGTGATCGGCGAGGGAGGCCACGTCCCGGCCGGCGGTCTTGACGCGCGCGCGCAAGGCCTTGTCGTCACCGCGCTCGCGTTCACTCATGGCTTGCGCAAGGTAGGTCAGCAGCCGATCCAGGGTAAGCAAGGTTTCGCGCGATCGCGAGGTGAGTTCGCCCTCCCGACCGATGGTGCGGATGTTGAGGTCGAACTGCGCGCCCCCGATCCGCTGCCCTTGCGTGTTGGCAAAGATGGTCTGCGAGAGCTTGTCGACTTCGCCTTGAATGCGCTCGACGCGGTCGGCCTCGCGATCGATAATGGCCTCGAGCAGGGCAACCAGCACGGCGGCGCCGCTGACGCAGCTGGCGTCCTTTTTTTGGGCACGGTTGAGAAAAATCTGAAAGGCGCGCGGCTCGGCATAGCGCACGGTTACCAAGCGGTAGCCGGCGAGGATGAAGGTAATCGGCGTCGGCGTCGATGGGTCAACAAGCCAGTCGTACTGATGCATCAGCACCGCCGTCATGTAGTGGGCACCAGCCTCCTGGTAGAGGCGGCTCGATACCTCGATCTCGGCCATTTCTTCGCGTGTCGGAAGAAAGATCGCGAGCGCTTCCTCAACAAAGCGGTTCTCATCCTTGGTTGGATTTAAAAGGTCGATCCAAATGGTGGCAGGCGAAATCGCGGTTGCGTTGTTGCGCCTTGTCAGCGCGCCATCTGCGCTGTCGTAGACCGTGAGCATCGCCGCGGATCCTGCAACTATTGTCCTATCCCCTGACGATTTGCGGGCCACCGGCGACCACAATCATAGCGCTGCGCACAACCACACCGGTCACGCGCCGATCCGGCAGGCAAGCCTCGAACAGGGGCGGGTGAGGCATAGCCGGAAAGCGGCACCGGTGCCACCCATCGCGGTCGTGACCAAGCGCCGCCACCACCGCGGGTGCGCCGCCGTGACGATATCGGCGGCACCCCTGAGGCCAGCAGCAACCTCAAGCCAGCGGACGCCGGTCGGGTCTTGTCGCCATCGTCGGCGCGGTCGACCCCGCCGCAGGGGTGCCTGCCCGCATGGCGCCGGGCGCCGCCGAGCGCGCAGCCTGGGCCTGGGCGCGTAGCGCACCCGGCTGAGCCTGTGGGCCAGCGGTTTGCGGATGACCCTGCGCCGGCAGCGATAGCCGCCATGGCCACAGCAGCTGGGCGAAGCCCAACGCCGCAACCGCGAGGAGGACGGCAAGGGTGATGTTGTCGGCGCCGGCGCCAAACAGCCGCACCGACCAGTCATTGATCTCTTCGTAGCGCAGGATGGCGATCGCACTCGCCAGCACGCCGGCGAGCTGGCCCACGATCTCGAGGTTCTTGCGCAGGCGACGCAGGAAGTAGAACAGCAGCAGCAGTGCCCACGGCACGATCACCAGGCTCAAGCGGAACTGCGGCCCCGCTCCCCAGCGCCCGAACAAGGCGTTGCTGGTCTGCTGGTAACCATAGTCCATCAGCGGCCAGAACAGCATAGCCATGGCGCCGATGATGACCCCGCGCTCCACCGCCGGCACCAGCGCGAGATAATGCCTGTCCATGGCCTCGCGCCAGATCGCCAGACAGATGGCGATGGCGACGGCGATCAGCACAAAGAAGATCTTGAGCGGCAAGAACACGATTGGGTCGAGCCAGCCGGTAAGCGAGCGTTGTGCCGGGTCCGCCTGCAGCCGTGCCACCCAATCGTTAAAACGCGTTTGGGCCTCGCAGCATTGCTGACCGGTCAGCTTGCCTTTGGCGGGAAAGCAATAGCGCTCCTTTTGCATCTCGTCGGGCACTTCCAGCAGCGCGTCGGGCTGGCAGTTGCGCGCGAATTTGGTGAGCCCGACGCGTCGCTGCGCTGCATCTGCCAAGGTGGTGAGCGTATCGAGCATCGGCGCCCGCCGGCAGGTGGTCCGCTGCCCGCCGCAACCGGCCGGCTCGCCCTTGTCGGTGATCAGCGCCCTGGCCGAGACCTCGTAGAGGCCACGCGGCTTGCCGTTGAGCCACTGCCCGACGCCGACGGCCAGCACCACCACCACCAGCAAGCCGATGCCGTAGCGAAGCTTGCCGTGGCGCAAATGCGTCCAATAGAGATCGGTAAACACCACGGCGGGCCGATAGAAGGCGGCAAGCGCCAGGATGCCGAACATGGGGAAAAACAAGAACAGATGGCTGTGGACCACCAGCATCGATCGCCAATCGGCGTCGCGGAACTCATTGACCAGGATGCCGGTGGAGGCCAGGAACGAGGCGCCGAGCACCAAGAACACCAGCCCCACGAACATGCGTGCGGACACCATCACACCCCTCCGTCGCTTCCCAGCTGACCCGCGCTAATTATCCCCGTTTGCGGCAGGCTAGGCTAGTGTCCGGCGTCGATGGCGGCGCAAAGCAAAAGGGGCCGCTCAACGCGGCCCCCCGTGAGATCGATGGTTGGCGAGTGACCCGGCGGACGGTACTGCCCGCTCGATTAGCCGATCAACTGGCTCCGGTGGAGGCTGCTCCAACCGCCGCGTGATCAAGCTTCAGCGTTCTCGCCGATATCAAGATCCCACTCGACATTGGATCACCTCCTTTCCGATGGTTGCGATTCCTAGGCACTCTAGCACGCACGTGCGCGTTGGGAAGAGCCAACTTGCCGCGCTCGGTTCCTTTGCCTTAGCCCGGGCGCACCTGCTGACCCGGCCGCTGCAAGATCGGCCGCGGCTGCGGCGCGGCAACCGGCGACACGTCAAGTTCCAGGTTCAACTCAGAGGCGTCGGCCGGTCGCCTGCAGCGACCGTCGAATTCGGCGCCCTGCTCGATCGATAGCGACATGTGATGGATGTCGCCCTCAACGCGCGAGGAGGCCTGCAGTGTAACGGTCATGCCACGAATAACGCCCGAGATCGTGCCGCGCACAATCACGCGCTCGGCGGCGACCGTGCCGGTCACCCTGCCCTTCTCGCCGATGATCACCTCGGTGCCGCGCACGTCGCCTTCCACCTCGCCGTCGACCTGCAACGTTCCCTGGCTGATGATCTTCAGACCTTGACCGATGATTTTCAGATCGTTGCTGATCACGGACTTGGTCGAGGACGCGTCCGGCATGGGCGGTCGGCGCTGCACGTTGAGGCTAAGGTTGTTGTTCATCGGCTCGTGCGCTTTTGGCTCGGGTGCCGAGCTACGCGTAAACATGTAAAAGCCCCCGGGGTGTGGTGACAGAGAAAAAAAGCTAGCGCTCGATCACAACACTGCGAGATGTTCGAATTATGTCCGGGTGCCAATAGCCTGCAGGCTCCCGCGGTCGATGGCAACAGCGATCGGACATGGCACCTCGGACCCTGAGCGGGCAAAAATATTGCGGTGCGCCGGCGCAGACTTGCGCGTATAAGCAGGAGTGATCGCGGGTTAACCAAACCCGATCCTCCCCGGGGGAATTGCTATGCATTCAGCATCAACCATAGCGGCCGCAGGGCTCTTGTGCGCGCTGGCGGCCTTGCCGGCCTCGGCACAGGGCGCCCAGCCGTGTGCCAATCCCAACGCGCTTGGGCTTGCGCGCACCGTCGAAATCGACACCACCGGCGGTCCCGGTTTCGGCATGGAGCAATATCGGGTGCATGATTTCCTGCTGCTCAAGGAGGTGGTGCTCACCTTCGACGATGGGCCGTGGCCTGACCATACCCGCGCGGTGCTGACGGCCCTGGCCGAGCAGTGCACCAAGGCGACGTTCTTCCCGATCGGCAAGCATGCGCTGTGGCACCCGGAAATCCTGCGTGAAGTGGCGGCTGCCGGCCACACCATCGGCAGCCATACCTGGTCGCATGCCAACCTCAGCAAACTCAAAGGCGAAAAGGCAACCGAGGAGATCGAGAAGGGCGTCAGCGCCGTGGCGCTGGCACTGGGCACGCCGCCCGCGCCATTCTTCCGCTTCCCCTTCCTCAAGGACCCGCAGGAGCAGCTCACCTATCTCGGCACGCGCAACATTGCCATCTTCTCGCACGACCTCGACAGCTTCGACTTTAAGATCCGCAAGCCCGAGGAGGTCATCAAATCGGTGCTGACCAAGCTCGAGAAGAAGGGCAAGGGCATCATCCTCATGCACGACTTTCAGCAGGCCACCGCCAAGGCGCTGCCCGACCTGCTGGCGCAACTGAAGGACCGCGGCTATCGGGTGGTGCATACCAAGCCCAAGACCGCGGTCACGACGTTGGCGCACTGGGACGAGGTGGTGCGCAGTGAGGTCAAGGGCGCCGCCGTTGGCCCCGATCGCCCAACCTCAAGTGTGGTGCGCACCATTGATGAGCCGGCAAAGCCTGGCGCGCCGCGGGCCACCGCCGGCGGCGCCACCAAATAGCGCGCTGCGCACGTCGGCCCACTCGTTGCGCGTCAGGGGGAAGGCTTTCAGTGCTTGCCGATGCCTGGGCTCA
This sequence comes from Hyphomicrobiaceae bacterium, assembly GCA_035258605.1. Taxonomy (GTDB): domain Bacteria; phylum Pseudomonadota; class Alphaproteobacteria; order Rhizobiales; family Hyphomicrobiaceae; genus AWTP1-13. The sequence continues at coordinate 17,261 of DATFXD010000062.1, forward strand.
GGATGTTCTCAGCTTTTGGCTGAAGGAGATCGAGCCCGCGAGCTGGTTCAAGGCGGACGCGGGCTTTGATCAGGACCTGCGCCGACGCTTCTCGGCGACGCATGGCGGCGTCGCCAACTTGCCTCTCGCCGACTGCTTGCGCGATGCCGACACCGCGCTTGCCGCAGTGATCGTGCTTGACCAGTTTTCGCGCAATATGTTTCGCGGCACGCCGCGTGCGTTTGCAACCGACGCTGAGGCGCTGCGCCTGGCCGACGCTGCCATCGCCAAAGGCTTCGACGCCAGGGTCGCCGATGCGCCGCGCCTCTTCTTTTACCTTCCCTTCGAGCACGCCGAAGATCGGGCAGCGCAGGCCCGAGGCGTCGCGCTGATCGGCACCCTCCCCGATGCCGAGCTCGTGACCTGGGCCGAGGCGCACAAGCGCATCATTGACCGCTTCGGCCGCTTTCCGCATCGCAACGCCATTCTTGGCCGCGCCTCGACGCCGGAGGAACTCGAGTTTTTGAGCCAGCCGGGAAGTTCGTTCTGACGGCAGCCTACCAGTGCACGTCAAGATTGACGTAGGGGACGCGCACCCGCACCTGACCCGCATCGGCATCGACGTCGACCTTGCTGTGCGGGGCCCGCACCTCAACCCGGCCGCGCGCCTTGTCAACGGCAACCTTGGCGTTGGGCGCTGTCACCTTGATGCCGTCGTCGGTCGTAGGCGCAGGAGCCTCGGCGGCGGGCGGGGTCTGTTCCGGGTTGGGGACCTCGGCCATACCGACGCGCGCAAGCCCAAGGGCGCCGCCGGCGAGCACGGCTACGGCAACACCAAAACCAACAACACGCGATTTGCTCATGCATCAACCCCTGGGTTTAGAAGGATATTTGTGTGGAGGACAACATGGTTAGCGCTCCGGCCCGGTGCCAGCGCGGCCACCTGTCGCGGGCAACTGCCAAGCCATCGGGCTCGGCGGCGGGCGCAGCTCAAGCTGGGCGTGCAGGCGCTGTGACGGGCCTTATGTGGCGAGCGAGCTGGTGACCGCCACGGGCGGCGGCTGGCGCAAGGTCTGGTAGACGACGCAATAGCGCTCGGTGAGCTTCATCAAGGTGGCGCGCTGCTCCTCGCTCAGATCACCATCGATGGCAAAGCTGAGCCGAATGTCGCGAAAACCCACCGGCGCCTCCTTGGCAACGCCCAGGGTGCCGCGGAAATCGAGGTCGCCCTCGGCCCGGATGCGCGCGTCACGCACGTTGAGCTGCAATGCCGTCGCCACGGCATTGAGCGTGACACCGGCGCAGGCAACCAGCGCCTCAAGCAACATGTCGCCGGAACAGGCGTGCATACCGCTGCCGCCGGTCGCCGGGTGCAGGCCCGCCTCGATCAAGGCCCTGCCGGTCGCAACCGAACAGGTCACGCCTTCGCCAATATGCCCTTCGGCCTTCAGCGTGATGACGGCGGCTTCGGGGTGCTCGCGATACTGTTCCTTGAGCGGGGCCTGCAGCGCTTTCAAGGCGGTGGCGTCCATTCGGCAATCTCCAGGGGGTTCTTGTCCTGATCGGTGCTGTGTCCGCCCTCATATCATGCTGCTGCCGCCCGAGGCCACCAATCCGCCGGCGGCGGTGCCGACGCGCAACCAACCCAGCGATCCTGGGCGCCGCCCAGCGACGCTTGCCGGTTGCCGCCGTCCGGGCCATGCTTTTACTTCGCCCGACCTGGCGCGCTTGCCGCGCGTCCGCGCGCGGCGAGAGAAGCGAGGGAGCCTGTGCCACATGCCCGATGCCGACAGTAAAGAGCCCGGGAGCCGAGCGCTCGCCATCGCCGGCGGCCGCTTTCTCATTGTCGGCGGCGCCAGTCTGGTCGGTTCGGCGAGCGCCGAGCTGTTCTTACAACGCGGCGCCGCCGAGGTTGTCGTGCTCGACAACCTGTCGCAAGGCTCGCTCGCTGCGCTCAAACACATCGAGGGCGATCCGCGCCTCAAGATTGTCGCTGGCGACGTGCTGCGGCTGCCGCAACTGATCGCGGCCATGCGCACGGTCGACGGCGTCTTGCACCTCGCCGCACTCATGTCGCTCAGCATGGATCGCGACCCCTGGACCGGTCTCGATGTCAACATTCGTGGCACGCAGAACGTGATCGAGGCCGCCGCTATTACCGGCGTCAAGAAACTGGTGGTGGCGTCATCGACTGCCGCTTACGGCTACGGGCCGGGCATCGTCGGCCGGCTCAGCGAGGCAACGCCCTTCCACTCGCTCGACGCGCCGCCGGCCGCAATTCTTTATGGCGCCAGCAAAATCATCGGCGAGCAGCTTTGCCGCGACGCGCACAAGAAACGCGGCCTCAATTATGTCGTGCTGCGCTATGCCACCGTCTATGGCGAGCGCCAGCACTACCGGGCCGCCAATGCCCTCTACATCATCGAGACGCACGACCGCGTCCGTCGCGGTGAGCGGCCACGCGTGCTTGGTGACGGTTCGGACGCCAAGCACTTCGTGCATGTGAGCGACGTGGCGCGGGCCAACGCAGCAGCGTTCGCGGCGGCAGCCAGCGACGTTGCCCTCAACATCTCCGGGCCGCGCCCGACCACCACGCTTGAGATCGTGCGCCTCGTCACCGAGCTTGCCGGCAAGGATCTCGAACCGCAGCACGTCGCTGCCGATGCCGGGATGGTGCGGCTGACCTCGGGCGGCAGCTGGTTCCTGGACCACGGCTTGGCCGAGCAGGTCCTGGGGTGGCGTCCCGAAGTCGATATGCGCGAGGGCATTCGCCGCCTGATCGCCTGGCGCGATGCGGCCGAGCAGCCCCCGAGCACCGAGGCCAAGCCCTTGTTAACACATGGGCCCTGAGGCCGTTGTTTGCGCGCCACCGTCGCTGGCAAAAGGCCGGCTGCGGGCACGAATTGGGCTTGTCACTCCCGCCGCGGGATGGAACACCTCGGGCTTAATTCTGTGATTCGAGATATTGGGGAGCCTCATGAAGGCAGCGGGGTTGCTGGTCCTGGGGGCCGTTGTGTTCGCCGGCGGCAGTGGCGTTGCCCGTGCCGACGGCCCGCCGGGCGTGCCTTACGCACCGCCTCGGGCCTACGCGCCCTACGAACCGGTCTATGTCGGCTATGACTGGAGCGGCTACTATGTGGGTGGCCACCTCGGCGCCGCCTTCATGCAGAGCGATTGGACAATCCCCGTCCTGGGTCCGATCGAGCACAGCGGCAAGGGCTTTGCCGGTGGCGCCCAAATCGGGCTGCAGAAGCAATGGGGCCGGGTCGTTGCCGGCATCGAGGTCTCCTATACCGCGCTCGATGCCGATGTCACCTCTCACACCCTGGTCCTTGGCGTCGCCCCCGCAACCCGAACGAGCGAGATCAGCAACCTCCTATTGGTGACCGGCCGGCTCGGCTGGACCAACGACAACCTATTGGCCTACGCCAAGGGTGGTTTTGCCAGCGGCGATGTCGATATCAGCTTCACCGCCCCCGCGCTGTCGTTGGCCGGCTCGGCAAGCGACCGGGCGAACGGCTGGACGGCCGGCGTTGGGCTTGAGTACGCCATCCGCGACAACATCATTCTTGGCGTCGAATACAACTACGTCCGCTTGAATTTCGACGATCGCGCCCTGAACCCATCCGGTCTGGTCGTCAGCGACGCCGGGGTCGATGTGCAATCGATACTCGCGCGCGTGAGCTTCAAGTTCGATTACGGCCGCGGCCTCGTGCCGGTCAAGTAAAGGTCGCCGGCCCAACGGCCGCTCCGTCCAGCCGCCGGCGGTACTGTCTCCGTGGCGTGGCGATGCTTATCGGCGAATGCCGCGCGCAGCCTTTGCTGCCTCCGCTACCGGCGGGAGGCTCCCGGGCCAGTCCGGCGCCCCTCAAGCGCTCTTGGCTCGCTTCGCTGCGGTGGCGCGGCGCGCGGGTGCCCGGGGCGAGGTGTTCAAGGCCACGGCGGCGCGAATGAGCGCCATCAACGCCTTTTCATCGATCTTGTCGCCCTCACGCACATCGATGGCACGCCTGGTGTTGCCTTCAAGGCTGGAGTTGAAGAGGCCTGACGGGTCCGCCAACGCGGCGCCCTTGGCGAAGGTCATTTTCACGACACTCTTATAGGTCTCGCCGGTGCAGATGATGCCGGCGTGCGACCACACCGGAACCCCTCTCCACTTCCACTCTTCGACCACTTCGGGGTCGGCCTGTTTGATCAGGCGGCGCAC
>DATFXD010000063.1:0-11701 GCA_035258605.1 Hyphomicrobiaceae bacterium
TCGGTGACCCGTGCGTCGTCGGTGCCGTGGAAGCCGGAGATGGCTCGCAACAGCGTGGTCTTGCCGGCACCGTTGGTGCCGAGGATGCCGACGATCTGACCCTGGCGCGCCGACAGCGTGATACCCTGCACGGCGGTGATCGCGCGCTGATAGACCACCTCCAGCTTGTCGACGGTCAGCAGCAGCTGGCTCATCGGTGCGGCCTTGCCATCGGCCGATGCTTGAACGGCCACAGCAAAAAATACGTCTGTATGCGGCGCCAGATGCCGACGAGACCTAGCGGTTCCAGCACCAGGACCAGGATCATGACGGCACCGAAAGCGGCATAGTTCACGGCGAACAGCATGCCGGCGTAGCGCTGGGTCCCGGTCAGCGCCCGCAAACCGGCCTCGATGCCATAGGGGAACAGTGTGACGAAGACGGCGCCGAGAATTGCCCCGAGCATCGAGCCGATGCCGCCGATGATAATCATGGCGACGTACTGGATCGACAGGAACAGCGAGAAGACTTCCACCGACACGAAGCCTCTGTAGTAGGCAAACAGCGCGCCGGCAGCGGCCGTCAGTGCCGAGCTGATCACGAACGCAAGCAGCTTGTGGGCGGCGACGCCGATGCCAAGTGCCCCGGCCACCGTCTCGTTGGCGCGCAGCGCGGCCCACGCGCGCCCCGTGCCGCTGCGCAGTAGGTTGACGCAGACATAGAGCGTTGCCACCGCCGCAACTCCCAGCACGAAGTACCAGGTGCGACCGCCCGCTATGGTCCAGGCGCCGAGGGTCGGCGCATCGATCATGATACCGGTCGAGAATCCACGCTTGGCCTCGTACTCGCCGCCGCAGTAGACCACCACGAAGTGCAGCGCCAAGGTGCTGACCGCGAGATAGAGTCCGCGCAGCCTGAGCGAGGGGAGGCCGAATACGAGCCCGAGCAAGGCACCAACAACCGCCGCCGCCGGTAGTGTGACCCAGAACGGCGCATTGAGCTCCTTGTACAGGATGCCGGCCGTGAAGGCGCCGGCCGCGAGCAGACCGGCATGACCGAGCGAGATCTGTCCTGCGTACCCGGTCAGCAGCATGAGGGCGATGGCACCTATGCTCGCCAGCAACACCTGGTTGGCGAGATCGAGCAGGAAAGGCGAGGCCAACAATGGAAATGCGAGCAGCACTATAAGCAACCCGGCCAGGCTCCAGCGCTCGGTGCGCGTCTCGACCAGGCTGAGGTCCTGGCCGTAGCCGGTGCGAAAGTACCCGCTCGCCCGCGGCCGCCTAGACACGATCGAGCTCCTCGCGCGTCCCGAACAGACCCCAAGGCCTGACCACCAGCATCGCGATCAGCACCAGGAACGGCACCACCTCCGACAGCAGTGGATCGACATAGTGGATCAGCAGCACCTCGGCCGCTGCCACGATCAACGACCCGAGCAGGGCACCGACCAGGCTGTCGAGGCCACCGACCAGCGCCGCCGGAAACGCCTTGAGCCCAATGATCGCCATGGTCTGGTCAAGACCGGAGTCGAGCGCGATCAGGATGCCTGCCAGCGCCGCCGTCAGCGTCGACAGGCCCCAGGCCAGCGCATAAACGGCGTGCAGATTGATGCCGCGCTGGGCTGCGAGCAGTGGATTTTGTCCGGCAGCGCGCATGCGGATGCCCCAGCGGCTGCAGCGCAGAAACGCGAACAGGCCGCCATAGACGAGCGCGGTGGTCAGCACGAGCAGGGCAGAAATGAGAGAAATGCGGGCCCCACCCGGCAGCGCCATCGCGAAGTTGACAACCGATAGCGCACTTGCCGGATACTGCTGCTGCGCCGACCACACCAGGACCATGACGCCCCGCAGCAGGATGCCCAGCGCTAGGGTGGTGAGCACGGCGGCCAAAACCATCTCGCCCGTCATCTTGCGCATGAGCAAAACGTAGACCAGAACCCCGGTCAGCAAGCTCAGGCTGACGGCGGCGGCGATCGCCAGCAGCCAGTGGCTTTGAAATTGCGCCGCCGTCACCAGCAAGAGATAGGGACCGAGCATCATCAGCTCGCCGTGTGCCAGGTTCATCACCCGGCTCACGCGATAGACGAGCACATAGCCGCACGCGATCAGAGCATAGATCGCAGCCAGCACGAGGATATTGACGGCAAGTTGCATGGCGGCAGCAAGGTGCCAGTTTGCGGGCTACCAAGCCTAAGGCCCGGCCTGCGGCAACTGAACCCTAGTCCATCCCCTGAACCCTACTTTACGTCGTAAACGTACCAGTCCTTCACGCTGATGATGGCGCCCTTGGCCGGGTCCCAGCGATAGATCCGGTAGTACTGGCGCGTGCGGAAATGGTTATCCTTGGTCCACTCGATCGGACCGCCGCGCAAGCCCTTGGTGTCGACCTTGAGATTGCTCATGGCGAGCGCAAGCTGCTGTGGCGTCGCCGGCCAGCCTGCCGCCTTGAGCGCTGCCTCGATCACCATTCCCGCGATCCAGCCCTCGGCCATCTGTTGCGGCGGGTACTGCACGCCGGCTTTCTTGGCCGCCTCCTCGATCTCGGCGTGGATCGGCAGGTGGTCCTGGAACAGTGCGTTGGCACCGACCACATAGAATTGGCCGTCCTTGAGCCGCGCCAATTCGCCTTCCGCCTCGATATGCGACCAGGCGATGTAGTCGCCGTGCCAATCGAGGCGGCGCAGCGCCTCGAGCGTGCGAACCTGCGTCACCCACGGCGCCCATGAGAACACCCAGTTCGCACCTGCGTCTTTGAGCTTGGTGGCAAACGGCGTGTAGTCGGGCGTCGGCGGCGGGATCACCTCCTTGCCGACGACCGTCATGCCGTGCGCGGGCGCCTGCTGCTCGGCAAAGTCCATTTCGGCGCGGGAGAGAGGGATCGCCATGGCCGAGAAGCCGATCTTCACCGGCTGCTTCGCAGTCTCCTTGATGAAGGCGAGCGTGGCGCGGCTGTCATAGTTGGCGGCAAAGGCCGTCGTGCAAAACTGCAGGGGATCGGCCGGCGGATAGACGCTCTGCGGGCACACCGAGCTCGCAAACAGCAGCGGCACGTTGGCCTGCTTGGCCTCGGCCGCGACCGGCGCATAGGTGGACGAGAGGCTCGCATTCAGCATCAAGATCACATTGTCCTGCGTGATCAGTTGCTTGGCATTGGCCGCAGCCTTGCCGGGCTGGGCAGAATCGTCCTGCAGAATGAGGCTGACCTTTTTGCCGTTGATGCCACCACCGGCGTTGACGCGATCGATGTAGATGCGCAGTGCATCGACCGCTGGAGCGTAGGTACTGGCGGGGGGCCCGGTCATGGCGCCGGTCAGCCCGATCACGTAGGCATCCTGCGCCATCGCCGATAGCGGCATGACCATTGCAGCCGTCGCCAATGCCGGCCATGTGCGTGCCTTCATGGGTCCCTCCCCGAAGCTTGTTGCGTCTTGGCTTACTCAGGCTAATGCGCCGGCGGCGCTGCCGGCGATCAGTTGCTCCTCGTTGTCGTCGTACATCTCCTCCACCAGCGCCTTGAAGTGTTGGTACATCAGCTGGCGCTTGATCTTACGCGTGGCCGTCACCGGTTCGCCCTCCGCCTCGGGATCGAGGGCCTTGGGCAGGATGCGAAACGCCTTGATCTGTTCGACGCGCGACAGCGCCTGATTGGCCCTATCGACTTCGCACCGGATCAGGGCCACCACCCGCGGATGCTGCGCAAGGCTGGTGAAGCCGGTGTAGCCGACGTCGTTGGCGCGCGCCCAATCGGCGACCGTCTCGAAGTCGATCTCGACCAGCGCGGTGAGGTACTTGCGCGCATGGCCGAACACGACCGCCTCCGCACAGTATGGGCTGGCACGCAGCGCATTCTCGATCAGGGAGGGCGAGATTGTCTTGCCGCCCAGGGTAACGAGGAAATCGCGCGCCCGGTCGATCAGCCGCAAGCGCCCATCGCGCCATTCGCCGACGTCGCCCGTGCGCATCCAGCCGGCCGCCCCGAGCACGGTCGCGGACGCTTCCGCATTATTCCAATAGCCTTCGAACAGGTCTGCCGAGCGCACCAGGATCTCGCCGTCGTCCGCCAGCGTCACCTCGACGCCGTCGGGCACGGTGCCAACGTCACCGGGGCGCGGGAATGGCCCCCGCTGCCCTGCGATGATGCCGCCCGCCGTCTCGGTCTGGCCGTAGATCTCGCACACATTGACGCCCAACATGTGCCACACCGCCATGGTCTCGGCCGGCAACGGCGCGCCGCCGGAAACCACCAGCCGCAACTGGTCGAAGCCGATCTTGTTGAGCACCGGGCGGAAGACGAGGGCGTTCAATATTGCGTGCGCGAGCGCCGAAATCCCCTTCGCCGTACCGGTCCAGCGCCGCTGCACGTGCGTGCGCGCCAAGGCGATGGCGCGGTCGAAGGCGAGCTTCTTCAGTGGTGAGGAGCTTGCGACCTGCACCAGGACGCTGGCCGCCATTTTCTGCAGATAGCGCGGCACGGTGAACAGCACGGTCGGTGCGGTCTCGAACAGCGTCTCGGGCAGGTCCTCGACGGTTTCGCCGATGTGCGGCAGCATTTGCGTCATCAGCGGCAGCGTGACGGCGATGTCGCGGCCAAGCACATGGCACAGCGGCAGGTATGCAACGGTGCGTTGCGGCTTCTCTACCAAGGTCGGGTATTGCGCCACAACCGAGCGCGTTGCGGCGAGATGCTTACCGTGCGCCACCAGCGCGCCCTTGGGATGCCCGGTGGTACCGGAAGTGTAGACAATGAATGCCGGCTGCTCGGGACGCAACCTGGCAACCTCAGCCTCGAGCCAGGCGAGATCGGCATCACCACCGGCCTCGAGCAGCTTTGCGTAGGCGACCAGCTTCGGGTGGTCGAAGCCGAATAGCGCCGTGTCGTCGATGACAATGATGCGGCGCAACTGCGGTAGCCGCTCGACCAGCGGCAGAATACGGTCGACGTACTCCTGATCCTCGGCGATGAACAGCACCGCGCCGCCATCATGCATCTGATATTCGAGCTCCTGCGGCGCCGCCGTCGGGTAGATGCCGTAGACGATGGCACCGAGCGACTGCGCGGCCTGATCGCAGATCAGCCACTCCTCGCACACGTCGGCCATGATGGCGATGCGGTCACCCGCGCGCAGTCCCTGCGCTGCCAATAGCTTGGCGGTGCGCGCGACCATCTGCGCATACTGCCGCCACGTCCGCTCGCGATAGATGCCGAGCTGCTTGGCGCGAAATGCAACGTCGGTTGGATTGAGACGGGCCCGCTCCAGCAGCAGGGCCGGCGCCGTTAGCCGGCGGAGCTCATCGACAGATCGCAGGCCAACCTTGGCGTTCATGAGAGTGCGCGCCCGTTCAGCGCTTCACGGCAGAGTTCGTGACAGCGATCCCGTCCGCGACCAATCGCACAAAACCAGCGGCGATCGCCTCGATGTCCTGGCACTGGTCGCAAGCCCGCCAGTTGATGACGGCGTTCAACATCCCAAGCACGGCCAGCATCGTCAGCCGAGCATCCACACCAGGCTTGATGCTACCGTCCTCGATCCCAGCCTCGATCACCAGTTCGAAGATGCGCTCGATGCGCCGGCTCTTGCGGCCGATCCGCTTGCGGCTGGCGTCCGGCAGGTAGCGCCGCTCGTTAATGAACACGCGCACGTAGTCCGGCATGGTGTCGATCGGCGCCAGGTGCGAGGCGATCAGTAGCGTCAGCTTCTCGAGCGGCGGCGCGTCGAGTTGCAGCACACGCTCCGCACCCCCGACGAAACCGTCGGTGCCACGCGCGCACACCTCCTCAAGTGCTGCCTCCTTGGACGGGAAGTAGTAGTAGAGGCTTGCCTGCCGCATGCCGAGTACGTCGGCGATCGCTTGCGTGGTGGTACCGTGGTAGCCGCGCTGCGCAAACACGCGCGCGGCCGCATCGATGATCTCATCGGCGCGTCGCAGCACCCGGCTATTGCGGACGAAATGCGTGCGCGGCGTGTGCTTGGTCACGGAGCGTTCCGTTGGGTTGATCTTGATCTATACAATTATAGAATCTATAGGTCTATCGAAAATGCGATTTGCCAGATGAGGAAACATGGCCGCAGCCGCCGCTCAGCGTCCACCGTTCCGTGCCGACCATGTCGGAAGCCTACTGCGCCCCAAGCAGCTCAGGGAGGCATTCCGCCGTCACGCCGAGGGCGCGCTGAGCGCCGCTGCCTTCGCCGACCTGCAGGACGAGGCGATCCGCGACGTGGTGCGGCTGCAGGAAGAGGCGGGGCTCCACGTGGTGACCGACGGCGAGTTCCGGCGCAGCTCTTACTGGGGTCGGTTCGTCGAACGCTGCCACGGCTTCAACATCAGGCCCGCCGTGTTCAAGTTCCGCGACGATCATGGTCACCAGGTCGATTTTACGGCCACCTACGCCGCCGAAACTCTGTCACGTACGCGGCCGCTGGCCGCCGACGAGTTTGCGTTTTTGAAGGGGGTGACCAAGGCGACCGCCAAGATCACCATGCCGGCGCCCTCCACCATGCATTTCTATCGCTGCACGGACTTCGCCGATCCGAACGTCTATGCGGATGCGGAAACGTTCTTCGGCGACCTTGCAGCCATCTATCGCCAGGAGATCGCCGAGCTTGCGCGGTCGGGCTGCCGCTACATCCAGCTTGACGAGGTTGCCATTGCCATGCTGTGCGACCCCGTCATCCGCGACCAGGTCTCGAGTGCGGGTCAGGACCCCGAGCGGCTGCTCAACCTTTACATCAACGCCGTCAACGACTGTGTGGCCGCTGTGCCCAGCGACATGGTGGTCGGCATCCACATGTGCCGGGGTAATTTCCGCGGCCGTTATCTCTCCGAGGGTGGCTATGAGTCGGTGGCCGAGCGGTTCTTTACCGGGGCCAACGCGACGCATTTCCTGCTCGAGTACGACACGCCGCGGGCGGGTGATTTCAAGCCGCTGCGGTTCGTGCCGAAGACCAAGGGCGTGATCCTTGGCCTGGTGAGCACCAAGACAGCGGCGCTCGAATCGATCGATGAACTCAAACGCCGCACCGGCGAAGCCGCGAAGTTCATAGATTTCGACCGACTGGGGATCGGCCCACAATGCGGGTTTGCATCCACTGCTGCCGGCAACCCCCTGACCGTGGACGACGAGCGGGCAAAGCTTCGGCTCCTGGTGGAAGCGGCGCACGCCTTATGGAGCTGAAGTTGTGGTGCCGATGTCCGGTGCGGAGAAAGACTTGGCGATGTTGGTACCTCCCTGCCCGTTAGCGCGCAGCGCTAGCAAGGGGAGCATCACTCGGTCAGGCCTGCTTTTCGCATACCCTCTAAGAAGCGTTGCATCAGCTCGGGTGTCTGGTAGGGCACATTGGCTTTAATCCATGCTATTGACAGCTGCGGTTGTTCGCGTCGAATCGTCGCCAAATGAGCCCGCGCTTCATCCAAACGCCCGGTTTGGGCAAGGCTCGCGCACAGCAGACGTCGCGACCCCTGAAACCCCGGGCGCAGCCGCTGCGCTTCGCGTGAGCGATCCACCGCCTCCGCAAATCGCCTGGCCGTGTAGTGCGCGACCGCAATAGCGCCCAGGAACAGGGCCATCTCAGGATCCAGTGGGCTAAGCCTGATGGCCATATTTCCGTGCTCGATTGCCTCGCGATCGCGCCCTGCAAACGCAAGGATGCGGCTAAGTTGCGAGTGGGCAGCTGCCGAGTTCGGATTAAGGCTCACGGCCTGGCGAAGCGCGGCGACTGACTCCTCGGTTCGTCGTTCCATCATGGCGCAATAACCGAGCGCGATGTGCCCCCATGGGTAGCGGTCGTCGAGGCAAATTGCGCGGATGGCATGTTGACGGGCCAGGGGCAAAGCATAGTCGCGTTCGATCCAACCCATATGCGCTGCAAAAACCAAGCAAAACCCGAGTAGACCTCGGGCCGGCGCATAGTCTGCATGAGCCTCGACAGCTGCTTCAAGTGCGTTGATCGCCGTCTCATGGTCCTGCCGCGTCAGCCGGCAGACGTAGGTTTGTGCGCGCGCTACTTTCTCCCAGGCTCCGAGGTCGTCAGAAGAACGCGAGAGCGCGCGAATTCCCTCTGCGGCTAGCAGGTGTGGTTCGATGGCGGCGGCAACGCTATTGGTGATTTCGTCTTGCACGCCGAAGATGTCGCCAAGTTTACGATCGTAGCGCTCGGCCCAGTGATGCCCGCCGGTGGTTGCGTCCACGAGTTGTGCGTTAACGCGCAGCCGGTTGCCGGAGCGACGCACGCTGCCTTCCAGCACATAGCGCACGCCAAGCTCGCGCGAGACCTGCTTCACATCAACTGCGCGCTGCTTGTAGACAAAGGCCGAGTTGCGGGCGATGACGAACAGCCAACGGATGCGGGCCAGGCCGGTGATCAGATCCTCGGAGATGCCATCGGCGAAGTACTCTTGATCGGGATCGCCGCTGATATTTGTGAAGGGGAGCACCGCTAGCGACGGGCGGTCTGGCAGCGTCAGGCCAGATGCTATCTCCGCCGGCGAACCAGGCGCTTCCTCTTCGCGCACCGCTCCGATAAAGCGGACGCCCTTTCTCGGTAGTGTCTTGATAAGCCGCTGCTGCTCACCGGTATCGCCGATCGCAGTTCGCGCGGCGTTTATGCGGTTGAACAGCGCCGACTCCGAAACCATCCGGCCCCGCCAGACCGTCGAGATCAGTTCATCCTTGCTGATGACGCGTTCGCGATGCTGAACCAAGTGAAGCAGCAGATCGAAAACTTGCGGTTCGACAGCAGTAGCTGCGCCACCGCGATACAACTCGCGGCGAGCAGGGTCGAGCTCACAGTCGCCGAAGCAATACCGCAAGGTCCACACTCGTTCGGCTGAAGAAAGCACGTGACCTTAGCATAGGCGCCGGTGATGAGAAATGGAGGAAGTCCTAAGACGTAGAAGAGCTGTTCTTGAGGCGCGTTTGGCGCTGAGCTGGCAGGATCAGCGCGGCAGCGCGCTAATCTCGGCGAGGCCAGCCATCTTCGCCGAGCGGAGATTGCGCTTCCTGGCAACTCGCGGAGCATGAGCATGTTCAAACTCAAACTCTCCCTCACGATGGCCGTGGCGCTGGCCACGGCCACAGCCATTACCCAACCGGCCGATGCGCAGCCGGCGGGCCAAAGCCTGGGCGACGTCCACTTCGAAACCTCGTGCACCACTGAGGCACAGACCGCCTTTGATCAGGCGATGCGCTATCAACACTCGTTTTGGTATCGTGCCTCAAAGAAGCTCTTTGAGGATGCGGTGAAAGCCGATCCGAGCTGCGCAATCGCCTATTGGGGGATGGCACAAAGCCTGCTCGCCAACCCCTTCAATCCGACACCGGCCAAAAATCTCGCCGAGGGGCTTGCCGCGATTGATGCGGCCAAGAGGCTTGGCGCCAAGACGCAACGGGAAAGCGATCTGATCACCGCCATTGGCGTCTATTACGCCGGCTCCGGTCCTGTGGATCAGCGCGCCCGAGCGCAGGTCTATGCCAAGGCGATGGAGGAGGTAGCTGCCCGATATCCGGGCGACGATGAGGTGCAGATTTACTATGCGCTGGCGCTCAACATGGCCGCGGCCCCTTCCGATAAGAGCTACGCCAATCAGTTCAAGGCCGGCGCAATTTTGGAGCCGATCGCAAGACGCCGACCGCAACACCCGGGGGTGGCGCACTACCTGATTCACACCTATGATTATCCCGCACTGGCACAAAAAGGCCTCGATGCGGCCCTGCGCTACGCCAAGATTGCGGAGGCCGCGCCACACGCGCAGCACATGCCATCGCACATTTTCACGCGGATCGGGTACTGGCGCGAGTCGGTCGCATCCAATGCGCTGGCTGCCAAACTGGCAAAGAACGGCAAGGAACCCGACGATCAGCTGCATGCGTCGGACTACATGGTTTATGCGTATTTGCAACTGGGCAGCGATCGCGAAGCCCGCCTCCTGATCGAAGAGATGGAAACGATCGCCGGCTACAACGCCGACCGCAATACCGGCCCGTTCGCCTTGGCCGCTAGCCCGGCGCGCTACGTTGTCGAGCGAAGCGATTGGGCGCAAGCAGCGCAACTCGCCGTTCGACCTGCGAAGTTTGCTTATGTGGAAGCGATTGGGCATTTTGCGCGTGCCGTGGGAGCCGCCCGCTCCGGCCGTCCGGATGCTGCCAGGGCTGAGGTCGCGAAGCTCGCCGAGTTGCGCGACAAGCTGCGCGAAGCGAACGATGGCTACTGGTCGCAGCAGGTCGAAATTGAGGCGCAGATCGCGTCGGGCTGGCTTCTGTTTGCCGAGCACAGATACGACGAAGCGCTCACAACCTTAAGTGCGGCCGCGGACGCGGAGGACAATACGGAGAAGGCCACCGTCACGCCGGGGCCGCTGGCACCCGCACGCGAGCTCTATGGCGCGATGCTGCTCGAGCGGGGCATGGCTGGTGAGGCTCTTGCGGCGTTCGAAGGCACGCTGGCAAAGGAGCCAAACCGGTTGTGCGGCCTCGCTGGGGCCGCGAAAGCCGCCGAGCAATTGGGTGATCAAACCAAGGCGCGGGCATATCATGAGAAGATCTTGGCGATGGTCGCGGACAGCGACAGTACCCGACCCGAGATTGCCAATGCGCGTGCCTTTTTGAAGAGGCTCTGATGGCCTTTCGAGTGACGAAACCGGGATTGCGGGGGCTGTTGGGATTGGCCGGCTTGTGCGTCCTCGCCGCGCCAGCCGACGCCCAGTATCGGCAGCTGTTCGGCTATGCTGGCGTGCTTGGCGAGTGGGAGCTCACCGCTACCGTCGCCAGCAGCGGCGCGCCTACCGCCGATGAATTTGTCGGGCCAGTGACGATGACGCATGTCGGCATGTGCACGCAAGAAGGCCCGGAGCAAAAGACCGGGCACATCCGCCTCAGGCTATCGTCGCAAATGCACGCAGTTCTCTCCATTGCCGACGTGACCTGCACCTTTACCGGAAACGTGTCGGATGCTTATAAGGGTCTCATGCATTGCGCGGACAAAGAGCCCGTGCCGCTCAGCCTTTGGCTGCAGTAGAAACGTGGCTCACTGCTAAGATCTGGCGAATTCGCCGATGCCTGTGGTTAGGCTCGGCGAAGCTGTGGATCAGGCAAGCTCATGAGCGATCGGCCGCCTCGGGTCGCTTTCGGCGTGAGCGTGCCATCAAATGCAACCCGAGCAGTCCCATCGGAAGCGAGTACGCCTGGCCCGGTGTCAGGGAGATGGACGACAGCAGCCGTACCACATCAGGCTCGCGAAACATTTCACAGAAAGATCTGGCAAGCGCCATCCCAACCAGGAATATACCTGTCGTCAGGCCTGGATACCGCAGGCTGCCTCGTTGATGTGTCATATATCGCAGCACTGCAAATAGAAGGAGCCCTTCAATGGCCGCCTCGTACAATTGGCTGGGATGCCGGCCGATTGGCTCGAGATCCGGGAAGTCGCGCGCAGCCGAGGGAAAAACCATCGCCCACGGCACATCGGTCGGGCGCCCCCAGAGCTCGCCGTTGATGAAATTTGCGAGCCGTCCCAGCAGCTGACCAACCGGCATCGCCGCGGCGCACAGGTCCATGGTCGACAGGAAGCTCGTGTGGTGTCGCTCGGCAAACATGTAAATGGCGAGCCCACTTGCAAGCAGGGCTCCGTGGAAGGCCATGCCTCCGTGCCAGAGGCGGAAAATTTCAAGTGGATCGCGGTAGTAGGCGCCCGGCTCGTACAGCAGTACCTGCCCAAGACGACCAC
>DATFXD010000064.1:0-27781 GCA_035258605.1 Hyphomicrobiaceae bacterium
GGCGGCACATCGTGTTCGAATCGGATCGCGATGGCTCCCAGCAGCTCTACGTCATGAACGCCGACGGGTCCGGCCAGCATCGCATCAGCTTTGGCGAGGGACGTTACTCGACGCCGGTGTGGTCGCCGCGCGGCGACCTCATCGCCTTTACCAAGCAGTCGGGGGCAAGCTTCCTGATCGGGGTCATGCGCCCCGACGGCGCGGGTGAGCGCACTTTGACGGAGGGCTTCCATAACGAAGGCCCGACGTGGGCGCCGAACGGTCGGGTGCTCGCGTTCTTCCGCGAGAGCCGCGGCGCCGGCGGTCCACGCCTCTTCTCCATCGACCTCACCGGTTACAACGAGCGCGAGGTGCAAACCCCGGCCTTCGGCTCCGACCCGGCGTGGTCACCGCTGCGCAATTGAACGGTGGCTTTACGCGCCTTTAACTAAATTGGTGTTGTTCTAGGTGCCGGCGCGGCACGGTTGCCTCAAGGCTATTCTCGAGCACTTCAAATGGGGACTCCAGGCTGGCCTGTGCATCACAAATCCAGTGGCATTTTCGCATCAACGCCCGTGGAAAACCTTGGCAAAAGCAGCTGCGTTCTTGATCTAAGCGTTATGCATCGGTAGCGAAGTGATGCGATTGCCGAACGTGTAGGAGAGAAGACCATGAACGTCAAAAGCGTGATCGTACTCGCGGCGGTTGTCGCCGCAGTTGCACTCGGCGCATGCCGCCGTGAGGTGGAACATGTCCCCATGAAGCTTGGGGCTGATGTGCCGGTTAGCCAGGTAGCGCGTTAACACCAACTCTCTAAGAGACCTTAGGAGAAGAAGCATGAAGGGCGCTATCGTTCTCGCAGCTGTCATCGCTGCTGTCGCTCTCGGCGCATGCCGGAAAGAAGTAGAGCACGCGCCGATGAAGCTGGGCGCGAGCGTGCAAGACGTCGCTCGTTAAGCCGGAGCGATCGCTGCCCTTTGGCAGACGAATCGCAGGATTGGGGCCGCAGCAGGGCAGGGTGTCTGCCCCGCTGCGGCCCTGGTTGTTTTGGCGGGGCGCGCTCAAACTGTGTATTGCGGGGAAAATTGGCCGCACCCGAGTTGCCGGCAGACCGCGAAGCACGTTTCACCTCAATCGGCGGCCGCGGACACATTTTTGAACGAAGCTTTCGCTAGATCTTGTGGCCTCACGCAAATCGGGTTCGCGCCACGAGCGCCATGAGCGCCATGGGCGCGCACAGAAAGGGGGCCGGCATGAAGCTGTCGAAGTGGCACCGAGCGGGTGGCCCAGTGTTGGCGGCCATCGCTGTGGCGCTGCTGCTGGCGGCCTGTTCCAATACCCCCAAGCCGGAAAGCGAGCTCGGTCGCAATAGTCCCGCGACCCCGGGTTCGTCACGGGACTTTGCGGTCAATGTCGGTGACATCGTGTACTTTTCCACCGACAGCACGGACCTGTCGCCGGAAGCGCAGCAAACCTTGACCAATCAGGCGCGCTGGCTGCAGCAGTACGCCCAGTACTCGATCACCATCGAGGGGCACGCCGACGAGCGCGGTACGCGCGAATACAACATCGCCCTCGGCGCCCGGCGCGCCCAGACGGTGCGGGATTTCCTGGCCCGCCACGGCGTCAACGCCGGTCG
The DNA here is from genome assembly GCA_035258605.1 of Hyphomicrobiaceae bacterium. Taxonomy (GTDB): domain Bacteria; phylum Pseudomonadota; class Alphaproteobacteria; order Rhizobiales; family Hyphomicrobiaceae; genus AWTP1-13. The sequence goes on from DATFXD010000064.1 coordinate 1,619, forward strand.
CATCCGTACCATCTCCTACGGCAAGGAGCGGCCGGTTGCGGTGTGCAACGACATCTCGTGCTGGTCGCAGAACCGGCGCGCCCAGACAGTGCTCAATGGTCGCGCCGAGGCGCGCTCCTAAGACGCGGGCACGCCGCCGCAGCGGGCCCGACCTGTCTCTCGAGCCCCAGCGGGCGGCCAGCATCGGCTGGGGCAAGCTCCCGAACTGCGCTTAAATGCCCTCGACCAAACTTTGGCCCAAATGTGGGCGCAGTGTGGCCATGATGCATCAAGCGTGGGGGGAGCACGCCACATGCCATGGTGTCGGCCGCTTGGCGTTGCCATTGTCCTTGCGGGGACGATGTCCTGTTTCATTTCGGCGGCCATCGCCGAGGAACGCATGCAGCTCGGCGCCCCCGAGGCGCCGCGCTGGGAAGGCGCCATCGCCCGCGACTTCCGCGGCAGCGTTGGCGATCGCGTGTTCTTTGCGGATGGCAGCGCCGAACTCACCCCTCGGGCGCGCCTTGCCATCGCCGCCCAGGCGCATTGGCTGAAGCACAAGCCGGCCCTGACGGTGATGGTCGAGGGGCACGCCGATGATTCGGGCACCAGCGAGGACAATATGCGCCTGTCGCGCCAGCGCGCCGATGCGGTGCGCCAGCACCTGATCGAGCTCGGCATTGCCGGCGAGCGCATCCGCATCACCGCCTTCGGCCGCAACCAGACCGTGGCCGACTGCACGGGGTCGCAATGCGCCGCCCAGAACCGGCGCGCCGTCACCTCGGTGAAACCGGGTACGCCCGTTCCCGTCACCGCGCCGGCGATATCGCGCAAGGCCGAAGCGTTAGCGGCGCCGGGGTTGCCGTCGACGCCCCGCTGGTTTTAGCCGGCCACGTCTTGCTCCCGCCGCGAGGGTCGTGTTGAAGAGGGCCCGAGCGACGCTCGACAAGGACCTGCGGGGGCGATGGGAGCCACAATGAAACGCTTTGTCTTACGATGGCCGGTGGTGGTGGGTGCGGCGATGGCAGCGACGCTGTCACAGCTGCCGGTTGCGGCGCAGCCGACCCAGCGGCCAGCGCCCCCGTTGGCGCCATCACCGAAGGCAGCCGCGCCCCGCGACAGCGCGCCGGCGGGCGATGCCGGCTTGCGCCAGAGGGTCGAGCAGCTTGAAGAGCAACTGGTCGACATGCAGGTGGTGATCGGCACCTTGGAGTCGCTGGCCAAGGGCGCGGCCGCACCCGTGACCGCGGGCGCATCGGGGCGCTCAAGTGCTGGCGCCGCGGCGGCGCTCAATGCTGCCGACGCCGGACGCCTCGATAGTCTCGAAACCCAGCTGCAGGCGCTCGCAGCCCAGCTCGAAAGTTTGCAAGAGCAGGTGCGCGCCTTGACCGGACGCAACGGTGCTGTGGCCCCATCGACGTCCCTTGCCGGCGGCGACCCGATCGCCAAGCCTGGACGGGCCGGCGAGCTTGCCGCGGCCCCGCCGGGCGCGCGGGGGTTCGGCGCCATGACCGTGTCGCCGGGGGTGCCGGCGGCCGCCCCTGGTGGGCGCGATGATCTCGATCAACTGTTGACCGGGCCGCCATCGGCCGGCGGTGCACCGCCCATGGGCGGTGGGTCCGATGATGTGGCGCCCAAGCAGCTCTACGAAACCGCGTATGGCTACCTGCTGCAGCGCGACTATGGGGCTGCGGAAACCGCGTTCGATGACTTTTTGCAGCGCTTCCCCAACGATCCCTTGGCCGGCAATGCCCAGTATTGGCTGGGCGAGTCGCTCTATGTGCGCGGCCAATACCGCTCCGCCGCCGGCGCCTTCCTCAAGGGCTACCAAAACTATGGCCGCAACCCCAAGGCGCCCGAGAGCTTGCTCAAGCTCGCCATGTCGCTGCAGCGGCTGGGGCAGAAGGACGCGGCCTGCTCGTCCTTCAACGAGTTGGCCAGCAAATATCCAAGTGCCCCGCCCCACGTGAAGACCAGCGCCCAGGCCGAGCGCCAACGGGCGGGGTGCTGACCAGCGCCTGCCCGCGGCTCGCGCGCCGACCCCGGCCCTGCTAAACCTTTTGCAGTCGTCCGCTTGGGCGCATGGCAGCTGGCCCGCCGCGCGGCCGAGCGCTGCGGTGTCCGGCCCGGCGCTGACGGGTCTGCTATGAGGCCACCCCATCATGACATCGCCACCGCCGATCGAGCCCGAGGCGCTGGCCCAGCTGTTTGGCCGGCTGCCCGCGGGGCATCGGGTCGCCCTCGCCGTCTCCGGCGGCGGTGACAGCACCGCGCTGATGGTGCTCTTTGCCGAGTGGCTCAGCGCACGCGCGCTGTCGCCAGCCGAGGTGCTGGTGCTCACCGTCGACCATGGCTTGCGCCTTAATTCCGGGGCCGAGGCGCAGTGGGTGGCGCGGCTGGCAACGACCTTGGGCTATCGGCACGCCATCCTGCCCTGGCTCGGCCCCAAGCCTGTTACGGGCATCCAGGCCGCGGCGCGGGCCGCGCGCTATGGTTTGCTGGCGCAGGCGATGCACGCGGCGGGGCGCGACCATCTGCTCACCGCCCATACCGCCGACGATCAGGCCGAGACCCTGCTGATGCGCCTGGCCCGCGGCAGCGGCCTCGACGGCCTTGCGGCCATGGCGCCGTTGACGCCGCTCGAGGTGCCGTTGGCTGGCGGCGCCACCGTGGTGCTGGCGCGGCCGCTGTTGGGTGTGACCAAGGCGCGCCTCGAGGCGGCGCTGGTGCGACGCGGTATCGGCTGGCTCGACGATAGCAGCAACACCGCGGCCAGATTTGAACGGAGCCGCTTGCGGGCCGCGGCCGAGACCCTCGCCGCGCTCGGGCTCAGCGCCGACAAACTGGGCCTCAGCGCACGCCGGCTGCAACGCGCCCGCGCCGCGCTCGAGGCCGCCGTCGCCGCATTTTGCAGCGCCGAGGCCGGTCACTACCGCGTCGACGCTTTGGGCTACATCGCCATCGACCGCGCCGCCTGGCGCAGGTTGCCGGACGACCTCGCCCTGCGCGTCCTCGTCAAGGCGATCGCGGCGGCGGGTGGAACGCCGAGCCCGGTGCCGCTTGCCAAGCTGGAGCGGCTGGGAGAGGTGCTGGCCGGCTCCCGTCGATCGGGGTCGTGGACCTTGGCCCGGACGGCCATCAAGCTCGGCCCGGAGCGGATCATCTTTGAGCGTGAGCCTGGCCGCGCACCAGGCCCGGAACTCATCCTTGGGGCTGGCCAGCGGGCGCTCTGGGACGGTCGCTTCTGGGTTGCGGTTGGGGCCAAGCTCGACAGGCCGCTGGCCGTCCGCGCCCTAGGTGAGTGCGGTCTGAGCCAGCTCAACAAAGACGCGAGCCTGCCGGCGGCGGTGTCCCGCCAGATCATGCGTGGCCTGCCGGGTTTCTGGCAGGAGACCGCGCTGCTCGCCGTGCCCAGCGTTCGCTTCCCCTCCGAAGCAGTGGTGCGCCGCTACGGACTATCGGCGGTTTTTGCCCCAATGGCGCCCCCCGACCTTGAGCGCCTGGCCTGAGGCTCGCGCCCCGCGAGGGTGCGCCGCAGCGCCAGCAAGCCCCGCATTCCCAGCGCCTTGGTGCGGCAACCCGGGTGAGCTTGCGGCCTCCGCAGCCGCAAAAAGCGCACCAAAGCGCAAAATCAGTCCCAGGGAGCCTAAACTTGGCAAAGTGATAAGAGGCCCCTATGTTACAGTGCTCCGGCCCGGGTTCATCCGCCGGCACGCAACAGCTGGGATCGCGGCGGCGAATCAGGCGTCCCAGGCTAGCAAGGACACTCGATGAACTCGAATTTCCGGAACCTTGCCATCTGGGTCGTGATCGTCCTGTTGTTGATGGCACTCTTCAATCTGTTCCAGAACCCGAGCCAAAGCCGTCGCGGCAACGAAATCAGCTATTCGGAATTCCTGGCGGGCGTCGACAGCGGCAGCGTGTCGGAAGTCACCATCGCCAAACACCGCATTACCGGCTCGTTCCGCGATAAGAACAGCACCTTTACCACCGTGGCCCCGGACGATCCGAACCTGGTCGAGCGGCTGACCAAGAAGGGCGTCAAGATCACCGCCAAGCCGCCCGAAGAGGATGTGCCCTCGATCCTGGGCGTGCTGGTGAACTGGTTCCCGATGCTGCTTTTGATCGGGGTGTGGGTGTTCTTTATGCGCCAAATGCAGTCGGGTGGCGGCCGGGCGATGGGCTTTGGCAAATCCAAGGCCAAGCTCTTAACCGAGCGGCATGGTCGGGTGACCTTTGAGGACGTCGCCGGCGTCGACGAGGCCAAGGCCGATCTGCAGGAGATCGTTGAGTTTTTGCGCGATCCCCAGAAGTTTCAGCGTCTTGGCGGGCGCATCCCGCGCGGCGCCTTGCTGGTTGGGCCGCCCGGCACCGGCAAGACCCTGATCGCGCGCGCCGTCGCCGGCGAAGCCAACGTCCCGTTCTTTACGATCTCCGGCTCCGACTTCGTCGAGATGTTCGTCGGCGTCGGTGCCTCGCGCGTGCGCGATATGTTCGATCAGGCGAAAAAGAACGCGCCCTGCATCATCTTCATTGACGAAATCGACGCCGTCGGCCGGCATCGTGGTGCGGGCCTCGGCGGCGGCAACGATGAGCGCGAGCAAACGCTCAACCAACTGCTGGTGGAGATGGATGGCTTCGAGGCCAACGAGGGCATCATCATTTTGGCGGCCACCAACCGCCCCGACGTCCTCGACCCGGCGCTGCTGCGCCCCGGCCGCTTCGACCGCCAGATCACGGTGCCCAATCCCGATGTGGCGGGCCGCGAGAAGATCCTGCGCGTGCATATGCGCAAGGTACCGTTGGCGCCCGACGTCGATCCCAAGGTGATTGCGCGCGGCACCCCCGGCTTCTCCGGTGCCGATCTTGCCAACCTCGTCAACGAGGCGGCGCTGTTGGCGGCGCGCCGCAACAAGCGCCTCGTCACCCAAGCCGAGTTCGAAGATAGCAAGGACAAGGTGATGATGGGTGCCGAGCGGCGCTCGATGATCATGACCGAAGAAGAAAAGCTCGCCACCGCCTATCATGAAGGCGGCCATGCGCTGGTCAATCTGCTGGTGCCCGGCAACGATCCCCTGCACAAGGTCACCATCATTCCGCGTGGGCGGGCGCTCGGCGTCACCATGAGCCTGCCCGAGCGCGACAAGCTCTCCTACTCCAAGCAATGGTGCGAGGCGCGCATCGCCACCATGTTCGGTGGTCGCGTGGCCGAACAGCTGGTGTACGGCGAGGACCACCTCAATACCGGTGCCTCCAGCGACATCATGCAGGCGACCGAGCTGGCCCGGCGCATGGTGACCGAATGGGGCATGAGCGACAGGCTAGGGCCGCTGCGTTACAACGAGAACCAGCAGGAGGTCTTCCTCGGCCACGCCATTACCCAACGCCAGAACATGTCCGAGGACACCGCCAAGCTGATCGACGAAGAGATCCGGCGCATCGTCACGGAAGGCGAGAAGAGGGCGCGCGAGGCGCTCGGTGGCAACCGCGACAAGCTCGAGGCGATTACCCAGGCGCTGATGGAGTACGAGACCATCAGCGGCGAGGAAGTAAACGCGTTGATGCGCGGTGAAAAGATCGTGCGTGCCAACGACGACGAGGAGTCGAAGGGGCCGGCCGGTCCGGCGGTACCGGCCGCCGGCAAGATGCGTCCGTCGCGGCCGGAACCAGGCCCGGGTGGGCTGGAACCGCAGCCGCAAACGTAACGGGTGGTTGCCGCGAGGGGTGAAGCCGGGAACGTCGCGTGCGGCGCCTTCCTTTCGTCCTTTTTGCCACGCTTTGTTGCTGTCATTGGTGGGGTCTGCGTATGACGCGCCGCTGAGGGCGGCGTTCTTTGCCTGTCACCCGTGAGGGCGACAGCTCGGCGCCATACGATCGAGGGAGCGTCGTGACCAAGACGGGCGGGCGAGGGGCAAAGCGGATGCGTGAACCCACGGTCCGCACGACAACGCGCTCGACACGCCGACGCCGACCGCAGGCGGTGCCGTACTGGCGCAACGTCCTCCAAGTCATCGGCAAGTCGCTGCTGTTCGCCATCGGCGTGCTGGTGGTGGCGGCGGGGCTGTTCTACGCCCGGCTGTGGCAAGGGCCGGTGGCGCTGGGTTTTCTGGTTGGCCCGCTCGAGCGCGCGATCGCCGAGGAGCTTGCCGGCTTCGGGGTCGAGATCGATAACGTTGCAGCGCGCCTCAACGATCGCCATCAACTCGAGTTTGAACTCAGCAATGTGCGCATCGCCGACCCGAGCCATGCGCCGCTCGCGGTGGCGCCGTCGGCGACCTTTTCCATCAGTCACCGGGCGCTGCTGCAGGGTCGGATCGCGCCCGAGAGCGTCGACCTGATCTCGCCGCGCTTGGTGCTCTACTACGGCGAGGACGGCAAGCTGTCGCTGCAATTTTCCGCCCCGGGCGAGGTCGGCGAGGCCGATCGCCAGCGCAGCGGCAGCGACGCCAAAGCGCTGCCGGCGGTTACGGCCAATGCCGCCAGCGACGGCAGTCTTGGCCGCATCGATCTCGTCAAGATGCTCTCGGATGCATCGGCCCGGGCGCGGCGGCGCGAGTATGCCACCGCCTATTTGCGCGAGGTCGGCCTGCGCGCGGCGACGCTGATCGTCGACCACAATGGGCGCAAGAGCATCTGGCGGCTGCCTGAACTCGACATCGACCTCGATCACCGCCGCAGCCGCAGTTCGATCGCGGGCCGTGCCCAGATCGAATCGCTGGCGGGGCCCTGGACGCTCAACTTCCGCACCTTCGAAGCCGAGCGGACCGGTACCCTGCAACTCGCCCTGTCGGTGCAGAATCTGGTGCCGCGCGGCCTGGCGCGCACGCTCCCCCACTTGGCAGCGCTCGAAGGCTTCGACCTGCCGGTATGGGGTGAGGCGCAACTTGAGCTGTCGAGCGACGGCGATATCCTTGGCGGCAAGATCGGCATCGATGCCGCGCCGGGCAGCGTCGCCCTGCCGTGGCTGGCGGAGACGCCGTTCGCGATCGACGGCGGCCATGTGGAGATTTCCTACCTGAGCCGCGCCGGCCGCTTCGAGATCGCACCCTCGGTGCTGGTGTGGGGTGACAGCCGCGTCGAGTTCGGCGGCAGCGTGTCGCACGATGCGCAGGCCGCCGGCGGGCCGGCCTGGGCGTTCGAGCTCAAATCCCTGGGCGGCTGGATCGGCGCCGAATTGCCCACCCACGAGCGGCTGGCGATCGACGATTGGGCGGCGTATGGCTTGCTGGCGCCCGAGCGTGGGCGCGCCGTGCTCAGCCAGTTCGTGCTGCGCGCCGGCGGCGCCGAGCTGACGGCGGAAGGCGACGTTACCGGCATGGGCAGCATGCCGACCGCGCGCCTTGAGGGCAGGATCGGGGCGATGTCGGCCGACACCTTCAAGGCGGTGTGGCCGGCAGCCTTTGCCCCACACGCGCGTGCCTGGCTTGGCCAGCGGCTAACGCGCGGCGAGCTGCAGGGCGGCACCTTCAAGCTGCTGTCGGGCGGCGAAACCGAGGCCGGCGCCAAATCCGCCGATCGCGTCGCGCTGACCTTGGTCGGCAGCGATTTGGCGTTGGCCGTGAGCGGCGGCTGGCCGACCCTGGAAGTGCCGCGCGCGCTGGCACGCCTCGATGGACATAGCTTCGAGATCAGCGTGCCCGATGGTGCCTTCGTCGCCGCCGACGGTCGCCGCGTCTCCGTCAAGGGCAATGTCACCGTCGACATGCAAGAGCCGATGCCGCGCACCGGGCATATCACGGCCAAAGCCAACGGGCCCCTGTCGCTGGCGCTCGAGATGCTGGCCCAGGAGCCCTTCAATGCCCTGGAGGACATCGGGCTCAATCCGGCAACGGTCGACGGCAAAGTCGAGGCGCAGGTGTCGCTGGCGGTGCCGCTGACCGACACGGTGGTGCCAGCCGACGTGAAGGTCGAGGGCCGAGCGCGCATCAGCGATGGGCGCGTCGGGCAGATCTTCCCGCCGTTCGATATCCACGGGGCCAATATCGCCTTCGAGCTGACCGACACCGCGGTGGAAGCGCGCGGCGACATGTTGATCAAGAACGTGCCGGTCAAGGCCAATTGGCAGCACGTGTTCGGCGTACCGGCCGAACGGCAACCGCCGCTCACGATCACCGCCAACCTCGATGCCAACGATCGCAACGAGCTCGGGCTTGACATCAACGACCTGGTGCTGGGCGACATCGCCACCGAAGTGACCGTGTTCCGCGACGCCCGCAACGAGCAGCGCGTGCACTTGCGGGTCGATCTCGCCAATGCCGAAATCAGCCTCGACAGCATCGCCTGGAAGAAGCCGAAGGGACGCTCCAGCACCTTCCAGTGCGACGTCGTCAAAAACGCTGGCGGCACCTACCCGATCGAGCTGGTCAACGTGCAGCTGGTCGGTGACAACGTGGCGATCGAAGGCTGGATGGGCGTGGGGGCGGATCATCGGGTCCGCGAGTACCGCTATCCCAATTTCTCGATCAACGTCATCACCAGTCTGCAGGCGCACGGCAAGCTGCGCCCCGATGGCATCTGGGAGGTCACGGCCAAAGGGCCGCGCTACGACGGCCGCGATTTGTTCCAGTCATTTTTCGACGTTGTCGGCGGCTTCGAGCGCGACGGCAAGGTGAGGCCGGGGCTCGATTTGCGTGCCGAGATCGATACCGTGGTCGGCTTCAACGACAGCGCCTTGCGCAACGTCAAGGTGTGGCTGCAGCGGCGCAACAACAAGCTGACCGCGCTCGATGCGCGCGGCGTCCTCGACGGCAACAAAGCCTTCAGCGCGGTGGTGCGCCCGGATTCGCGCCTGCTGCGAGCCGAGGCCAGCGACGCCGGGCAGCTGTTCAAGCTGGTCGGCTTCTACAACAACGCCGTCGGCGGTAGCACGACCCTCGATGTCAATCTCGATGGCTCTGGGCTCGCGCAGCGGACCGGCACGCTGGTGGCCAAGAATTTCGTGCTGCTCGGCGATGCCGTCGGCGGCGACGTGCTGGTGCAGGGCGCCGACGGCGCCGTGCGCCCGATCGGACCGGCCGACAAGCGCGGCATCGTGCGCGAGCAGTTCGCCTTTGAGAGCCTGCGCGTGCCGTTCTCGGTCGGGCACGGTCAGTTTCTGCTCAACGAAGCCCGTATCGAGGGCCCCGTGTTGAGCGCCAACATGCGCGGCAAGATCGATTTTCGCACGCACATCATCCACGTTGGCGGCACCTTCACGCCGCTGGCCGGGCTCAATACCATGTTTCGCGACCTGCCGCTGTTCGGCCCGCTGCTGACCGGGCCGCGCGGCGATGGCGTGTTTGCCATGACCTTTGCAATTCAGGGCTCGATGGGGGCGCCGCAGATCATCGTCAATCCGTTCTCGGTGATCACCCCCGGCGTGACCCGCGAGATCATGCAAATGGCGCCCGAAAACCAGCGCATCGTGCCGCGCGACCGGCCGCAGGGGCGCAGCGAAGTTACACCAAGCCGCAGCGCCTCCCCGCCGGCCGCCGCCACCTCGAGCAGTGGCTTTGAGGCACGGGTGCAGCCTGAAATCGGCGGCGGCTGGTCGGCCGAGGCCGAGCAATCGGCGCCCAGCAAGAAGAAGTAGCGCCAGGCGAGGAGCAGCCATGCCTGTTGGCCGGCGAGGCGCCGTGCCATAGTGGCGGCCGACGGGCTCGGGCGGCACCGCGGCCGCTCAATAGGGCGCTACTTCGACGGGGACGACATGGACAAGCGCGAACTGGGCAATTCCGGACTGAAGATCGCTCCCTTGATCTTCGGCGGCAACGTGTTGGGCTGGACCGCGGACGCGGCGACCTCGTTCCAGCTGCTCGATGGCTTCGTCGACGCCGGCTTCGACTGCATCGACACCGCCGATGTCTATTCCAAGTGGGTGCCTGGCCACCGCGGCGGCGAATCGGAGGCCATCCTCGGCAACTGGCTCAAGGCGCGCGGCAATCGCGGCCGGCTGGTGATCGCCACCAAGGTCGGCATGGAGATGCCGGGCATCGGCCAGGGCCTGCGCCGCGACTATATCGTGGCGCGGGTGGAGGAGTCGCTGCGCCGGCTCAACACCGACTACATCGACCTCTATCAATCGCACTGCGACGACAAGGACACGCCGTTTGAGGAGACGCTTGCCGCCTACCAGCAGCTGATCGAGGCCGGCAAGGTGCGCGCCATCGGCGCCTCCAACACCGAAGCTCCACGCCTGGCGGCGGCCTTGCGCGCCAGCAGCCAGCACAAGCTGCCGCGCTATCAGACCGTGCAGCCGCTCTACAACCTTGCCGATCGCGCACCATTCGAGGCCGAACTGCAGGCCCTGTGCCGCAAGGAGACGATCGGCGTCATCCCCTACTACGCCCTGGCGGCGGGTTTCCTCACCGGCAAATACCGCTCGCCCGCCGACTTCGGCAAAAGCCCGCGCGGTGCCCGCATGCAGGGCTATCTCAACGATCGCGGGCGACGGATCCTGGCGGCGCTTGACGAGGTGGCGGCCGAGCTCGGCGCCAAACCCGGGCAAGTGGCGCTGGCCTGGCTGCGCGACCGCCCCGCGGTCACGGCGCCGATTGCCAGTGCCACCAGCATGACCCAGCTTGAGGAGCTGACCAGCGGCGTGCGGCTCAAGCTCGATCGCGAGGCCACGGCACGGCTCGATCGAGCGAGTGCCTAGGCGCTAGACCGGCTTCAGCAGCACGTGACGTTTGCGGCCGAGCGAGAGCTTGATGACGCCGTCGGCCACGTCGGCATTGGTCAGTTTGGCGTGCTCGTCGGCGAGCGCGGCGTCGTTGACGCGCAGCCCGCCGCCGTTGATCTGGCGCCGCGCCTCGCCATTGGATTTGACGAGGCCGGCCTTGACGAAGGCCGCCAGCACGCCGAGGCCGGCGCTGAGCTCCGAGGCGGCGATCGTCACCGTCGGCAGGCCGCCGCTGGTGGTGCCCTTCTCGAAGGTGTCCTGCGCCGTGCGGGCGGCCGCCGCGGCCGCTTCGCGGCCGTGCAGCAGGGCGGTGGCCTCGGTGGCCAGCACCTTCTTGGCCTCGTTGATCTCCGCCCCCGCCAGCGCCGAGAGCTTGGCGATCTCCGACAAGGGCATGGTCGTAAACAGCTTGAGGAAGCGCACCACGTCGCCATCCTCGGTGTTGCGCCAGAACTGCCAGTAGTCATAGACCGGGAGCATGTCGGCGTTGAGCCACACCGCGCCGGCCGCGGTCTTGCCCATCTTGGCGCCCGAGGCAGTGGTGAGCAGCGGGCAGGTCAGCGCGTAGAGCTGGTGTGTGCCCATGCGGCGGCCAAGATCGATGCCGGTGACGATGTTACCCCATTGGTCGGAACCGCCCATCTGCAGGTTGCAGCCATAGCGCCGGGCCTGTTCGACGAAATCGTAGGCCTGCAACAGCATGTAGTTGAACTCGATGAACGACAGCTCCTGGTCGCGCTCCAGCCGCAGTTTGGCCGAGTCCATGGTCAGCATGCGATTGACCGAAAAATGCCGGCCGACATCGCGCAGGAACGCGATGTAGTTGAGGGGGGCAAGCCACTCGGCGTTGTCGAGCATCAGCGCCTCGGCCTCACCGCCGCCGAAGCTGAGGAAGCGCTGGAACACGCCCTTGATGGCGTCCTTGTTGGCTTCGATGGTCTCGAGCGGCAGGATGCGGCGGGTCTCGTCCTTGCCGGAGGGGTCGCCGACCCGGGTGGTGCCGCCGCCCATCAGGGCAATCGGCTTGCCGCCCGACCGCTGCAGCCAGTAAAGCATCATGATCGAGATCAAGTGGCCGATGTGCAGCGACGGCGCGGTGCAGTCGTAGCCGACGTAGGCGACCACCTCGCCCTTGACCGCCAGCTGGTCGAGGCCGTCGAAATCGGAGCACTGGTGGATGTAGCCGCGCTCCGCCAGCGTGTTGAGAAAGTCGGATCTAAAATTGCGCATTGGTCGTCGATCGCAGCTAGGTGTAGGCACCGCCTACACGTTTAATGTACGCAAGGCGAGCGGGAACTTATACGGGAGCCCGTCATGGGCAAGATGCTGCGTGCGATCGGCCTGATGAGCGGCACCTCGATGGATGGCATCGACGTGGCGCTGATCGCCAGCGACGGGGGCGAACGCGTTGAGCGCCGAGCCTCGGCCACCTTTCCCTATACGGCGGCCCTGCGCGGGCGCTTGCGCGCCGGCATCGCCGCCGCGGCCGCGCTCGAGACGCGCCAGGCGCGGCCCCAGCCGCTGGCCGCGCTGGAGGCGGAACTCACGGCCATGCACGCCGATGCGGTTCGAAGCTTTCTTGCCGAGGTCGGCCAATCGCCGGCCGACATCGACGTCATCGGTTTCCACGGCCACACCGTGCTGCATGCCCCCGAGCGCGGTGTCACCGTGCAGCTTGGCGATGGTGCGGCGCTGGCGCGGGCGACGCGCATCGGCGTGGTTTACGATCTGCGCGCTGCCGACGTGGCGGCCGGCGGGCAAGGCGCGCCGCTGGCGCCGGCTTATCACGCCGCACTGATGGCGCGGCAGAAGAAGCCGGTGGTGATCGTCAATATTGGCGGCGTTGCCAACGTCACCTGGATCGGCGCCGCCGGCGAACTCTTGGCCTTCGACACCGGACCCGGCAATGCCTTGCTCGACGACTATATGCAGCGCCGCCTAAGCCTCGCCTGCGACCAGGACGGCAAGCTTGCCGCCAGCGGTCGGCCGCACGCCGACATTGTCACCGAATACCTGCGCCATCCCTATTTCGGCGAGCGGCCGCCCAAGTCGCTCGATCGCAATGCCTTCCAGTTGGCGCCGGTCGAGGCCTTGTCGGATGCCGACGGTGCCGCCACCCTCACCGCCTTCACGGTCGAAAGCATCGCCCGAGCGCGCGAGCATTTCCCCGCGCAACCGCAGCTGTGGGTGGTCTCAGGTGGCGGCCGCCGCAACAAGACCTTGATGACCATGTTGGCGGGCCGGGTCGAGGCGGCGGTCGCCCCGGCGGAGGCCGTCGGCGTGGACGGGGATGCGCTCGAGGCGGAGGCCTGGGCCTATCTCGCGGTGCGCGCCGTCAGAGGCTTGCCGATCTCGTTTCCGGGCACGACCGGGGTGGGCCAACCGCTGCCAGGCGGCGTCTATGCGGCAGCCGGCGGCGGTCGAGCGGGGACCTGACGCCGACCCCCAAGCACGAGCCTAAAAGCCGCTCCGCTATTCCCTGCGCTCCTGCTCAAGCTCGACGATGCGGCGATCGACATAGGTGCCCGTCACATCGACCAGCTCGTCGATCTTGTCCTGGAAGAAGTGGTTGGCCTCGGGCACCACCGCGTGCTCGATCTTCACACCCTTTTGTACCTTGGTCTTGGCGGCGAGCTCGGCCACCGAGGCGGACGGCACGACGCGGTCGCGTTCGCCATTGACGAACAGCCCCGAAGAGGGACACGGCGCCAGGAAGCTATAATCATAAAGGTTGGCCGGCGGCGCCACGCAAATGAAGCCGTCGATCTCCGGCCGCCGCATCAACAGCTGCATGGCGATCCAGGTACCGAACGAGACGCCGGCGATCCAGCACGAGCGCGAATCGGGATTTTGCAGCTGCAGCCAGTCGAGCGCCGAGGCGGCGTCGGAGAGTTCGCCGGGGCCATTGTCGAAATAGCCTTGGCTGCGCCCGACCCCGCGAAAATTGAAGCGCAGCACGGAAAAGCCGCGCTCTACGAACAGGTAGTAGAGGGCATAGACCACCTGGTTGTTCATGGTGCCGCCAAACTGCGGGTGCGGATGCAAGATGAGCGCGACCGGACTGTTGCTGCCGGTCTCGTGGTGATAACGGGCCTCCAGGCGTCCGGCGGGCCCGTTGATGATCAGCTCAGGCATCGGTCGGTACACTCTCGGTGTGAGGGAGGGGTGCGTTTGGCGCCTGGGACAGCGCCCGGAGTGGGCGCTGTGCCGCGCTCGACGGAGCCGCAAATAAACTTGACTTGCGTGCTCGGAATTTCCATATATCCATGAAGTTTAGAACAGTTCGAAAGAACTGGAGGGCTCGCCCTCGTGCTGGAACTGCTCACGGGGTCGTCATAGCACGGCCGGGGGTATGCAGCGCAAGAGGAAGCGACACGTGGGGGCGAATGGCCGTGGCGGGCCGTCGCGGCCGAGCAGCCTGGAGTTGGCATCGTGGAGTTGAATACCAAGGGTCGCTACGCCGTCATGGCCATGGCCGACCTCGCCAAGTATGGCGGCGACGGCTCCTTGTCGCTGTCGACCATCGCCGAGCGCCAGCAGATTTCGCTGGCCTACCTTGAGCAGCTGTTCTTGAAGCTGCGGCGGGCCGGACTGGTGGCAAGCGCGCGCGGCCGCGCCGGCGGCTATCGTCTGGGGCGGCCGGCCGCCAGCATCACCGTCGCCGAGATCATGACCGCGGTTGAGGAGGGCGTGCGTATGACCCGCTGCCGCGGCGAGGACGCAACGCCGTGCATCGCCGGCCGCCGCTGCCTCACGCACGGCCTGTGGGATGCCCTGGGCGAACAGATTGCGGCCTTCCTCGACAGCATCAGCTTGCAGGAGGTGATCGACGGCATTCCCGCCGCCAAGCAGGCCAGACGCAGCCTCGATCAGGTTTTTCGGATCGGCGCGCCATGAGCCAACAGCGCACCTATCTCGATTGGAACGCCACGGCGCCGCTGCGTGCGGAGGCGCGTGCGGCGATGTTGGCGGCACTCGATGTCGTCGGCAATGCCTCCTCACCCCACGCCGAAGGCCGCCGGGCGCGCGCGCTGATCGAGGGGGCGCGCGAAGCCATTGCCGCCGCGCTCAGAGTCAAAGCCCGGCACGTCTATTTCACCTCGGGTGCGACCGAGGCCGCCAACTGGCTGCTGACCCCCAACGTTCAGCGCCGGGCCGGCCGCGGCCCGCTGGCGCTGCTGCTGGCCGGTGCCACCGAGCATGCCGCGATCCTTAATGGCCACCGCTTTCCGGCCGCGGCGGTCGAGCTGATCCCGGTCGATGGCGACGGGCTGATCGAGTTGGGCTGGCTCGAAGCGCGCCTCGCCGAGGCGGTGGCGCGGCATGGAGCCGGGGCGGTGATGGTGGCCGTGCAGGCCGCCAACAACGAGACCGGCGTCGTGCAGCCGCTAGCGCGGCTGGGCGCGCTCACGACCGCGGCCGGTGCACTGTTCGTGTGCGATGCGGTGCAGGCGCTCGGGCGCGCGCCGGTCGACAGCGCCGCGCTCGGCAGCGGTGCGCTGATCCTGTCGGGACATAAGCTCGGCGGTCCGCAGGGGGTCGGCGCCGCCATCGTGCTCGGCGAAGACCTCCATTTCGAGCCGCTGCTGCGCGGCGGCGGCCAGGAGCGGCGCTTGCGCTCGGGCACCGAAAATATTGTCGCCATTGCCGGGCTTGCAGCGGCGGTGGTCGCCGCCCTATCTGATCAACAGGCGGTTGCCGCGCACGGGTTGGCTTTGCAGCAGCGCTTCGAGCAGGGTCTGAGCCGCGTTCGCGGCGATGCCGTCGTGTTCGCGGCAGCGGCGCCGAGGCTCGCCAACACCACCTGCTTCGCGCTACCGGGCATTGCCGCCGAGACGGCGCTGATCGCCCTCGACCTTGCCGGCGTGGCCGTCAGTTCGGGATCGGCCTGCTCCTCGGGCAAGGTCGCTCGCAGCCATGTGCTCGAGGCCATGCAGGTCGAGGCGGGGCTCGCCAGCGCGGCGTTGCGCCTCAGCAGCGGGCGCAGCACCGGCCTGGCCCAGATCGACGCCTGCCTCGCGGCCCTGGCACAGATCGAGCGCGCGCATGCCAGACGCCACCCGCAGCCGGCCAAACCGGCTCAGCGCAAGGTGGCATGAGCCGGCCGGAACCATTGGGAATTTGAGCGGAGACCGCGATGCCTGCAGTTCAACAGACGATCGATCAAGTTCGCAGAATCGACGTCGATCAGTACAAGTACGGCTTCGAGACCGAGATCGAGACCATCAAGGCACCCAAGGGCCTTGATGAAGAGATCGTGCGCTTCATTTCGCGCAAGAAGGGCGAGCCCGGCTGGATGCTGGACTGGCGGCTCGAGGCCTATCGGCGTTGGAAGACGATGACGGAGCCGACCTGGGCCAATGTCCGCTATCCCAAGATCGACTTCCAGAACCTCTACTACTACGCGGCGCCGAAATCGATGGACGCGCCAAAGAGCCTCGCCGACATCGACCCCGAGCTGTTGCGTACCTATGAAAAGCTCGGCATTCCGCTCAAGGAGCGCGAGATCCTGGCCGGGGTCGCGGTCGATGCGGTGTTCGACAGCGTCTCGGTGGTGACGACCTTCAAGGCGGAGCTGGCCAAGGCCGGCGTGATCTTTTGCTCGATCTCGGAGGCGCTGCGCGAACATCCCGAGCTGGTACGCAAGTATTTGGGCTCGGTGGTGCCGCAGTCCGATAATTTCTACGCCGCGCTCAACTCGGCGGTGTTCTCGGATGGTTCGTTTGTCTACATCCCTGCCGGCGTGCGTTGCCCGATGGAGCTGTCCACCTATTTCCGCATCAACGAGCGGCAGACCGGTCAGTTCGAACGCACGCTGATCATCGCCGACAAGGGTGCTTACGTTTCCTATCTGGAAGGCTGCACGGCGCCGATGCGCGACGAACATCAGCTGCACGCGGCGGTGGTCGAGCTGATCGCGCTCGAGGACGCCGAGATCAAGTATTCGACTGTGCAAAACTGGTATCCGGGCGATAAGGATGGCAAGGGCGGCATCTATAACTTTGTCACCAAGCGCGGTGACTGCCGCGGCCGCAATTCCAAGATCTCCTGGACGCAGGTGGAAACCGGATCGGCGATCACCTGGAAGTACCCAAGCTGCATCCTGCGCGGCGACGGCTCGCGCGGAGAGTTTTATTCGATCGCCGTTTCCAACGGCTATCAGCAGGTCGATAGCGGCACCAAGATGCTGCATCTCGGCGCCAACACCTCGAGCCGCATCATCTCCAAGGGCATCGCCGCCGGGCACTCGCAGAATACCTACCGTGGGCTGGTCTCGGCGCATCCCAAGGCGCGCGGTGCGCGCAATTTCACCAATTGCGATTCGCTGCTGATTGGCGATCGCTGCGGTGCCCACACGGTGCCCTATATCGAGGCTAAGAACGCCTCATCGCATTTCGAGCACGAGGCGACGACCTCGAAGATCTCCGACGACAAGCTGTTCTATTGCCGGCAGCGCGGCTTGAGCGAGGAAGAGGCGGTGGCGTTGATCGTCAATGGTTTCGTGCGTGACGTGCTGCAGCAGCTGCCGATGGAGTTCATGGCCGAGACCCAGAAGCTGATTGGCATTTCATTGGAAGGCTCGGTCGGATGAGACCGCTTGCGTTCCAGAGAGAACGCGATGCCATTGGGCTGCCGGTCGGCGGACCGGCAGCTGGGCGCGTTGGCGGCGCAGGCTTTGACAGGCAAGTGAAGCGGACGAACCGGGCACAACCCGGCGCGCAGGGGACAGGCGAGAGCGCAGGCAGAGCCGGACGGTGGGTAGGCCGTCGGGTTTGTTGGAGGAGACGACCGATGCGTGATGCGGCAGAAATGATGTCGGCAATGTTGATGGCTCGGGTAACGCGGGCAATGGACGAGCGCGAATGCAAGCGGCGCAACGCGCTCTCCATCACCAGTCCCGGCTTCGTCTTGCGCCCCGGCGACGTTGGCACGGTGGTGGAGACCTTTGGGAGCAATGAGGCGTTTCTGGTCGAGTTCAACAAGAACGGGCATGCCGCCGCCAATTCCTGTGACTGGATGGGTGTGCTGTATCCGGCCGAGATCGAGGTCTGCCACAGCCCGCCCGACAAGGTTTGAGGAACGGGCGCGCTTTGCGCGCCCCGCCAGCTGAGAGAAGACGTGAGCGATGCTTGAGATCAAAAATTTGCGCGTCAAGTTGGCCGACGAGGACAAGCTGATCCTCGACGGCGTCAGCTTGCAGGTGCCGAAGGGTCAGGTGCACGCCATCATGGGGCCGAACGGTTCCGGCAAGTCGACCTTGGCCTACGTGCTGTCCGGTCGCGATGGCTATCAGGTCAGCGATGGCAGCATTCTTTGGAATGGCGAAGACCTGCTGGCGATGGAACCCGACGAGCGCGCCGCCAAGGGTGTGTTCCTGGCCTTTCAGTACCCGATGGAGATCCCGGGTGTTGCCACCATGACCTTCTTGCGCACGGCGGTGAATGCCGTGCGCAAGAAACGCGGCGAAGCTGAATTCACCACCCCCGAATTCCTGCGGCGCGCACGCGCCGAAGCGGCGCGCCTCAGCATCGCCGATGAGATGCTCAAGCGCGCGCTTAACGTCGGCTTTTCCGGTGGTGAGAAGAAGCGCATGGAAATCCTGCAGATGGCCATGCTGGAGCCGACCCTGTGCGTGCTCGATGAGACCGATTCCGGGCTCGACATTGATGCCGTGCGGGTGGTGTCGGAAGGCGTGAACCGGCTCAAATCCAAGGATCGCGCCATGCTGATCATCACCCACTATCAGCGCCTGTTGAACTACATCATTCCCGACCGCGTGCACGTCATGGCCGCCGGCAGGATCCAGAAGTCGGGCGGCAAGGAGCTGGCGCTGGAACTGGAACAGACCGGTTACGCCGAGTTTAACAACCGGGCAGCGTGAACGCCGACCGGACCAACGAGAAGCGACGTGGGATGACAGTGGCGATTACCAGAACCAAGGCCGAGCAGGGGCTGACCCAGAATTTCGAGGCCGTGGCCGCCAAGTTGCCGGGTAACCCGGCGGTGGCGGAGGCGCGGCGGGCGGCGATCGGGGCGTTTGCCGCGCTCGGTTTGCCGCACCGTCGGCTGGAGGCGTGGAAGTACACCGACTTGCGGTCACACCTCAAGGAAGCACTACCGGCCGCGGTCGCCGATGCGCCCTCGAGCCTGACGCGGGCCGAGCTCGACGCCGCGCTCGAGGAACTGGCCGATGTTGCGGCCGACCGGATGGTGTTTGTCGACGGCGTCTATGATCGTGGCCTGTCGCAGGCGGGCGTGATTGCCGGCGTCAGACTGGCGCCGCTGGCCGCCAGCCTCGCCAGCCCGGCGAGCGAGGCCGAGCTCAACGGCACCATTCCGGGCCAGGAGGCGGTGCTTGCCCTCAATACCGCCTTCATGACCGACGGGGCGGTGATCGATATCGCCGCCGGCAGCACATTGGCCAGCCCGCTTTTGCTGGTGTTCATTCGCACCGGCAGCGGTGGCAAGCGGCTGATCACCACCCGCAATCTGGTGACGATCGGGGAAAAGGCGCGTGCCACCGTGATCGAAGCCCACCTGAACTTGCCTGGTGCCGCCGCCGGCCACAGCAACAGCTTGAGCCAACTCACGCTCGGAGAAGGCGCTCAGCTGGCGCACCTTAAGTGCACCATCGGCGGCGATGGCGAGAGCCACGTGGCGAGCCTGTTGCCGGTGCTGGCGGCGGGCGCCAGCTATCGTGCCTTCCAGCTGACGGCAGCAACCGGCCTGGTGCGCAACAACGTCGGCTTGACCTTCGCCGGCGAAGGCGGCAAGGCCGACGTTTCCGGATGCTTCCTGGGGCGTGGCAGCGAGCACATCGATACCACCTTGGTCATCGATCATGCGGTTGCCGGCTGCGAAAGCCGCGAGCTGTTCAAGGGTGTGTTGGCCGACCGGGCACGCGGCGTGTTCCAGGGCAAGGTGATCGTGCGACCCGACGCGCAGCACACCGATGGCAAGCAGATGGCGCAGGTCTTGATGTTGTCGGAGACCGCCGAGTTCGATTCCAAGCCCGAGCTCGAGATCAACGCCGACGACGTCGTCTGTGGTCACGGTTCGACCTCGGCGGAGATCGACCCCGACCTGATCTTCTATTGCCGCAGCCGTGGCATCGCCGCGGCCGAGGCGCGCTCGCTGTTGATCGAGAGCTTCATTGGCGAGGCGATCGACAAGGTTACCGACGAGGCGCTCAACCCCGCGCTGATGGCGATGGCACGGCGCCGGCTGGTCGGGCTCGGCACCTGAGTTGGCGCCGTTGGCAGCGGCTGAGGAGCACATATGACCGCGATGATCAAGGGTGCCGAACTGAAGGCCGGTAGCGGCTACGACGTCGAGAGTATCCGCACGGATTTCCCGATCCTGTTCCGCGAAGTGTACGGCAAGCCGCTGGTCTATCTCGACAACGGCGCCTCGGCGCAGAAGCCGCGCGCGGTGTTGGAGGCCATCGAGCACGCCTACAAGATGGAATACGCCAACGTGCATCGGGGGCTGCACTACCTTTCCAACGCCGCCACCTCCCGCTTCGAGGATGCGCGCGAGACGGTACGGCGCTTCCTCAATGCTGCGAGCACGGACGAGATCATCTTCACCCGCAACGCGACCGAAGCCATCAACCTGGTGGCGAGTTCGTTCGGCGGCATGACGATCGGTGAGGGTGACGAGATCGTGGTGTCGATCATGGAGCATCACTCCAACATCGTGCCATGGCATTTCCACCGCGAACGGCGTGGCGCCGTTATCAAGTGGGCGCCGATCAGCGACCGCGGCGAGTTCATGCTCGATGCGTTCGAGGCGCTGCTTGGTAGCCGCACCAAGATGGTGGCCATCACCCACATGTCGAACGTGCTTGGCAGCATCGTGCCGATCAAGGACGTGGTCAGGATCGCGCATGCGCGCGGCATCCCGGTGCTGGTCGACGGCAGCCAAGCCGCGGTGCACATGCCGGTCGATGTCAGCGACCTCGATTGCGACTTTTACGCCTTTACCGGGCACAAGACCTACGGCCCGTCGGGCATCGGCGTGCTTTACGCCAAGCGCCGGCACCTCGATGCCATGCCACCCTACATGGGCGGCGGCGAAATGATCGAGAGCGTGCATAAGGATGCCATCAGCTATGGCCAGCCGCCGCACAAGTTCGAGGCCGGTACCCCGCCGATCGTGCAGGCGATCGGTCTCGGTGCCGCGCTCAATTACATGATGCAGGTGGGGCGCGAGCACATCGCCCGCCACGAGGCCGAACTTAAGGCCTACGCCGAGGCGCGGCTGGGGGCGCTCAACTGGCTAAAGCTCTACGGCACGGCCCCCGACAAGGGCGCCATCGTCGCCTTCGGCATCGACGGCCTGCACCCGCACGATATTTCCACCATCATCGACCGCTCGGGCGTGGCGGTCCGCGCCGGTCACCACTGCGCGCAACCCCTGATGGAGCGGCTGGGGGTGACGGCCACCTGCCGCGCGTCGTTTGCCATGTACAACACCAAGGCCGAGGTTGATGCCCTGGCCGAAGCGCTGATCAAGGCGCACGATTTCTTTGCCTAATGCGAGCGGATAACGCCGATGGTTGAAAACACGCGCAAGGACCCGCAGCAGGCGCCGCCGGAGCCCGGCGGCGAGGCGGTGTCGGCCGAGGCCCGGCCGGGCGCATCGATCCCGCCCGAGGAGCTTGAGCAGTTGACCGCCGACATCGTGGCGGCCCTGAAGACGGTGTACGACCCCGAGATTCCGGCCGACATTTACGAGCTCGGCCTGATCTACAAGATCGATGTCGACGATAATCGCAACGTCGCGGTGGAAATGACCCTGACCGCGCCCGGCTGTCCGGTTGCCGGCGAGATGCCGATTTGGGTGGAGAACGCGGTGGCCTCGGTGGCCGGTGTCGGCCAGGTTGCCGTACAGCTGACGTTCGATCCGCCCTGGGATCAAACGCGTATGTCCGATGAGGCGCGCCTGGCGCTGGGCATGTTCTAGCGCCCGCTCCGCGGTGCGGGCCACGGCCGCCGGGCGGCCTTCACCCCAACCGGTGCACGCCCGCAGCGCTGATTGGCTCAGGGTGTTGGCGACAGCGCCGAATTGCCGGTCCACACCAACAGGGCGAGCAGCAGCACGCCGACGATCAGGCTGCCGGCAATCAGCTTCTTCTCGATCGGCAGCAGCGGCTCGGCCGGCATCTTGGCCATTTCCTCGCCGATGCGTGGGCGCTTATCGTCTGTTGCCATCGGCGATCTCCGTCAGCTGGCAAGCGGCGGCCTGAGACCGTGGAAGAACAACCACGAGATCAACAGCCCGACCCAAATTACGAACCCAAACAGCGAGACGACATAAACCGCCGCCAGTTTGCCGATGCCTTCCTGCCACAGCTGGCGCACATCACCGAGCAGCCCGATCGACAAGAACGTCAACAGAAAGAAGAGCTGCCGGAAGACATTGGCCTGGCCCATGGCGGCGTCGACGGTTTTCAAGACCGGCGGGCTGGCGGCCAGCCCGATCGCGAGCACGATCAGGAAGGTGGCGAGGAACCCCAATACGAACTTGGGAAAGCGCTGCCAGATGGCGGCGGCGCCGAAGGCCGCGCCGGCCGGGCGCGGTTCGATGTGACGGGTCCACAAGTAGGCGAGGATGAACGACCACACGCCAATGAAGATGTCGATGAAGACCTTGATGGTGGTGGTGGTGCCGACCACCCAACCGGGGCTCCACTTGATGCCGCGGGCAGCGGCATCGCCGTAGATCAGCGCTTCGGTAATGGCGCCGCTGGCGACCGCGGCGCCGTCCGTTTTAACGGCAAGGCCCATCCAGGCGCCCGCCAGCAGCGGCTCGTCGGCAAACAGCGCACGGGCGACGAACGGTAACATCAACAGCTCCACCATGGCGAACACGACGACCAGCGAGGAGACCATGATCGGCACCAGCGGCCGAGCGCGAATGGCGCCGGCCGTGGCGATGGCAGCCGACACGCCGCAGATCGAAATGCCCGAGGCCAATGGTACCGCCCATTCGCGACTGAAGCCGAACCACTTGCGGGCGATGAAGTAGACGACCGCCCAGTAGATCAGATAGGCCTCGACGATGGCGGCGAGCCCGCGTGCCATCAAGGTCGAGGCCAGGCTGACTTGCTCGGCCGCCTTGACGGCCAGAAAGCCGCCCAAGATGACGATCGCGGTCTTGATGTAGAGCTCCGGCCTCGCCGCCGGATAGAGTGCGCGCGCCAGGCCGGGCCAGAGGTTGGCGATGGCAAGACCCAAGATCAAGGCGATCAGGTAACCCGCTTCGCCCGTCAGCCGCAGCGACCAGCCGATGCCGAGCCGGGCCATCTCCGCCGGGGTGGTCGCGGCAATGGCCGCGTAGCTGCCGATCACCCAGGCGAGGTAGGCCAGCCAATAGACGACGGTGAAGCCGAGCACGAACCTGCCGATGCTGGCGCCCATGAGGGTGGCGCCAATGCTCATCAGGATCAGGACGAAGAGATAGGTGGCCGCGATCAGCGCCGGTGCGCCGACCGCGGCGTAGGCCGGTGATGCGGGCCGAACCGCTTGCCCGATCTCGACCCAGGTGCGCGGCCCCGTCGCCCAACCCAAAAGATCGAACCCGGCGAGGGGGCCGAGCGCGAGCAGGAAAATGGCAAACCCGGCGACCACGGCGAGCCAGTCTTCGCTCCAGACGGGGGCACCCGGGCTGGTGGCGAGCTCCCTTGCTGCTGCCGCCTGCTGGGCCATGCTTCCCTCCCGAATCCCCTAGGGCTGACGGGCATTACGTAAAATTATTTTTTGTGTTTGGGCAATAACTCGGCAGAAAAAGAAAAAATATGCCTCATTGTGCGGAGCGGCGGCAATGCGCGGGTCGTCGCCCAGGCCGGGTCCCGCACGCCCCGACGGCAAGCCGCCCGCATCCCGCAAAAAAGCAGGGGCGTTGCCTCAAGGGGCGCGTCGCAAGCTACCCCAAGGGGCGTACCGCGGGCGCGCCTCGCGCTGGCTGCGGATCGGGACAGATGGGAGGAGGGTGTTTGCCTCAGCGGCCCTCACGCCACCAGGCCAGGGCCAGGAAGGCCAGCAGGGCGGCAAGCGCCAAGGCGCCGGTGAACATCGGGATCAGCTTGACGCCGCGCGTGACGAAGGCCTCGCGATCCTTAAGCCCCATCCAGCCGGAGCCCGCCAGCACGCGGGCGTTGGCCAGCATCGACACGCGCGGCACCTCGATGGCGGTCGGACTGGCAGTGGCGGCGCTGCGGGTCCAGAAGGTGCCGCCGCCGGTCGCCTCGATCAGCGGCTTCAATTTCTCGTCGGTCGCCGTCACTTCGCTCATCTCGCGCGCATCCTCAATGCCGGTGTGGGCAACGGCGGTGAGTTGGCCGTTCGGGGAAGCGGTCTGCAGCTTGTAGAGGCCGGGCGCCTTGACATCGATGGTGGCGCGCCACACGCCCGGCCCGGCCGGGTCGAGCGTGACGTTGGAGGTCTCCCCGCCCGGTGCCGATACCTGCACCTCCGGCACGCTGTCCTCCATCGAGCGGCGCTCGATCGAAAGCTTGAGCCCCTTGGATGAGGCGAGCAGCCGTTCCTCTTCCAAGTCCGGCTCCTTCATCAGCCAGTGCGCCAGACGGCGCAGCAGGTCGGTGTGCGGACCGCCACCATCATACCCGCGCGCCCACAGCCAGGCGTGATCCGACAGCAGCAGCGCCACCCGCCCGCGCCCCTTGCGGTCAAGCACCAGCAGCGGATGATTGTCGACGCCGTTCATGACGGTGCGGCCTTTGCCTGCAATCACGTCGACCTGCCGGAACCAGCGGCCCCAGGTCGGATCCTTGTTGGCATCGTTGCTGCTGCCGGGCAGCCCGCGCGTGACCGGATGCTTGAGACCGTCGCCCGACAACTTGGCCTTGAACGGCTGCTCGAGCAGACGGCCGGTGGGGGTGGCCGGCAGCACGGTCGCAAGTGGCGTGCGCGACAGGCTCATCTGGCCGGCAAAGTCGTCGCCGGCGGCCACCAGCAGCGCCCCGCCCTGCTCCACGTAGCGGGCGATGTTTTCGTAGTAGAGCAGCTGCAGAATGTCGCGATGCTGATAGCGATCAAAGATGATCAGGTCGAAGTCCTTGATCTTCTCCGAGAACAATTCGCGGGTCGGGAAAGCGATCAGCGACAGCTGATTGATCGGGGTGCCGTCCTGCTTCTGCGGCGGGCGCAAAATGGTGAAGTGCACCAGGTCGACGGCGGCATCCGACTTCAACAGGTTGCGCCAGACGCGCTCGCCGGCGTGCGGCTCGCCCGAGACCAGCAGCACGCGCAAGTTCTCGCGCACGCCCTCGGCCGCCACCACCACCCGATTGTTGGCGGCGGTGAGCTCGCCGGGCGCGGTTTCGAGCTCGATCTCGACGATGTTTTGTCCGGCGTGCGGAAACGGCATCTGAATTTGCACCGGCCGGCCGATGCTGGTCGCGCGCGTCTCATCGGGCTGGCCCTCGCGGCGGATCTTGAGCATGACGCGGTCGCCGCCGCGGCCCTTGCGCCCGGTCTCCACCACCCGGGCTTCGATGTCGCGGGTGGAGCCGACGATGCCGTAACGCGGCGCCTTCAACACCTCGATGCGCCGGTCGAACTCGTCCGGGGCACCGGTGAGAAGCGCGTGCACGGGCGCATCGAAGCCCAGCATCTGCGCCGACTTCGGAATGTCGTGCACCTGCCCGTCGGTGATCATGATGACGCCGGCCAGCCGATCCGGTGGGGTGTTGGCGAGCGCGCTGTTGAGATCGGTGAAGAGATTGGTGCCGGCGGTGCCCTCCCCGGTTGGTTTGGACGACATCACCCACTTGACCTGCAGGTTGGCGACGCCGGCAAGCTTGCTCTCGACCTCGCTGCGGATGGCTGCGGTTTGTTCCGGTCGGCCGGCGATGGTCTGGCTCGTGCTCTCGTCGACAACGACGATGGCGATGTTGGCGAGGCTTTCGCGTTCCTCCTGCCGCAAGGTCGGGTTGGCGAGCGCCAACAATAGGGCGGCCAGCGACAAGGCTCTGAGCAGGGCGCCGCGGTTTCGGCGTAGCAGCAGAACGATGACCAGCAACGTTGCCAGTACTACGCCGGCCCAGAAATAGGGACCCGGCACCATCGGTGAAAAGTCGATCGACCAGCTGCTCATGCCATCATTGCCCAAGGCGCTCCAACAGTGCCGGCACATGCACCAGGTCGCCCTTGTAGTTACCAGTCAGCGCATACATCACGATGTTGACGCCGGCGCGGAATGCCATCTCGCGCTGTCGCTCGCCGCCGGGGACCACCGGGTAGAGCGGCTGATTGTGGTCATCGAGCGCCCAGGCGGCGGCGAAGTCGTTGCTGGTGACCAGGATCGAACTCACCCCGTCGACGCGGCGGGCCTGGCGGCCCTGGTCGCTGTCGCGCGGAGATTCGGCCTCCACCCACAGCGGGCCACCTTCCCAGCGCCCCGGGAAGGAGCGCAGCAGGTAGAACGACTTGCTCAGCACGTGGTGCTCCGGCACCGGTTCGAGGCGCGGAATGTCGAGGTTGCCGAGCAGGCGCTGC
>DATFXD010000065.1:0-3650 GCA_035258605.1 Hyphomicrobiaceae bacterium
CAGACGCGGGTGCGGCCCCCGATCGTCAACTACCGGGACCTTGAATGCGGCGTCGAGGGCACGCGGCTCGGCAAGCTGGACTATGAGGAGATGCTTGCTTCTGGCAACCCCGACTACGCCTGGAGGATGCCTTCGAATGAGTGGAATGCCATCTCGCTCAACTACACTAGCGGCACCACCGGCAATCCCAAGGGCGTGGTCTATCATCATCGCGGCGCAGCGCTGATGTGCTACGCCAACACCATCGCCACCGGCATGGGCCCGCATCCCGTCTATCTCTGGACGCTGCCCATGTTTCATTGCAACGGCTGGTGCTTTCCCTGGTCGCTATCGGTGGTGGCAGGCACCCATGTCTGCCTCCGCTCGGTGCGGGCGAAGCGGATGTACGACTCAATCGCCGTTCACAAAGTGACGCATCTCTCCGGGGCGCCCTTCGTCATGTCCGCCCTGCTCAACGCGGCAGAGAATGAAAAGCGAAGCTTCGACCAGCGCGTCGCCTTCAGCCATGCCGCGGCTCCCCCGCCGGAAGCGGTGCTCGAGCGGATGGATGCGGCAGGCTTCGAGCTCACGCATCTTTACGGGCTCACCGAGACCTATGGGCCGGCGACCATCAATGAATGGCACGCGGAATGGGATGCGCTGCCCCCGGACCAGCGGCTGTCGAAGCGCGCGCGGCAGGGCGTGTGCTACGTGGCGCTTGAGGGCTTGACCGTGATGGACCCCGAGACCATGGAGCAAGTTCCCGCCGA
Source organism: Hyphomicrobiaceae bacterium (assembly GCA_035258605.1). Classification (GTDB taxonomy): domain Bacteria; phylum Pseudomonadota; class Alphaproteobacteria; order Rhizobiales; family Hyphomicrobiaceae; genus AWTP1-13. The sequence goes on from DATFXD010000065.1 coordinate 750, forward strand.
CGGGGAAACACTCGGCGAGGTCATGTTCCGCGGCAACATCGTCATGAAGGGCTACCTCAAGAACAAGAAGGCCACCAAGGAGGCCTTTGCCGGCGGCTGGCTCCATTCCGGCGATCTCGGCGTGCTTCACTCTGACGGCTACATCCAGCTGAAAGACCGTTCCAAAGACATCATCATCTCCGGCGGCGAGAACATTTCCTCGATCGAGGTCGAGGACGTGCTCTACAAACACCCCGCGGTCGCTGCGGCTGCGGTCGTGGCGAAACCTGATGCCAAATGGGGCGAGACGCCTTGCGCCTTCATCGAGAAGAAGCCGGGTGCCGAGGTGAGCGAGGCCGAGATCATCGCCTATTGCAAGGAGAAGCTCGCCCGCTTCAAATGCCCGAGCCGGGTGGTGTTCACCGAGCTGCCCAAGACCTCGACCGGCAAGATCCAGAAGTTCAAGCTGCGCGAGGCGGCCAAGACGGCGTGATCGGTATGCGTAGCAATAGATCTATACGTCGAGCCACAAGACGTGAGTGCTAACGCCAGCATATTTGTAGATGGCAGATGCCTTATCGGTCAAATGACGGTCTCCGCTGATCAGCACATCGCGAAAGGCTGCATGAGCGATATGGATGCCATCACTTAGTATCCTGGACATGCTAGAACCGACAAATACGACGTGTCCTCACCCCGAGAAATCTCGTTGAGGTGCTGGGTGGAATAGAGCCAAAGGACTTCTGCGTCGGCGAGGCGGTAGTGTTCCTCACGGATGAGCCCTAAGACATTTTGATCGAGATATGCAAGCATCATGCGTCACGAATTAAATCCTGCAACCCGTTTGCGCAACTTGACTGCAGCCTCAAGGGCACATCCGAGCGATCTCATCATCCCGATCCAAAATGAGTTGCGAACGGTCTTTTTAAAGGCACGCGCGCAATGCCTGAAAGAGATCTGTGGTAGGAAAATGCGATGCCGAGTCAGGGTTTGAGATTCATCCCGTTACAGGAACATTCCGACGAGCGCGGCAGGATGCGCATTGTCGAGGTCGATACCGATTTGCCGTTCGTGCCGGTGCGGAGCTTCATCATCTCCGATGTTCCGACCGGCAAGACGCGAGCCGGTCATGCCGTGTCCTGCGAGGAATTGCTCATCGTGGCGCAAGGCTCTTGCCTGATCACCGCCCGCACCGCGGCGGGCCTCGAAGAGCACCGGCTGACCCCTGCAACCGGCGGCGTTCATCTCTTGCCCGGCACCTGGCTCATGCTGAGCGAATTCGAGCCGGGCACCATCATGGTCACCTATGCCTCCGAGCGTTACGCCGACACGCGCTTCTTCGCCGAATTTGTCGACATGGATCGCTGATATCCGGTAACCGCACCACGGCCTTGGCTGTGATCAAGCATCGGCTCCCCTCTTGCGGCTCTTCGCCCCGAGTCTCAAGATGCGCTGGGACGTTGCACTCCGGCTCGGCGGAGCGAGGGGTACTTGGACACGGCGCTGGAGGCACAATTCAATCTGATTGCGAGCTACGTCGCTCTCGCCATCGAGTGCGGGGCCGTGTTCGTCGTTGCCTTCGGGGCGCTTCAGGCCATGGCAGGTCTCCTAAAGGCCATCGCCAGCGGCCAAGCCGGCGAGATTGAAGGCCGTCAGATCTGGCTCCGATTCGCCACCTGGATCCTGCTCGCCCTCGAATTTGCCCTTGCCGCCGACATCCTGCGCACCGCTGTCGCCCCTACCTGGGACGATATCTCCAAGCTCGCGGTCATCGCCACCATTCGCACCATGCTGAACTACTTCCTGGCCAAGGACATCTCGGCCTTCGACCGGTTCAACGCTTCACCGGCAAGGGATAGATCCAGCTAGACGATTGACCGGGCAAGCTCACCGATCGGACGCAAAGACTACATGCCCGGCACAAGGCCGGGCACGGCGTGTCCAATTTAGAGCTTCGATTAGGCCCTAGAAGCCGCCAAAGGTCCGGCGCAGGAAATCGCCGAACGGACCTGGGGGCCTGCGCCATGGCGGAGGCGGATAGGGATATCCCTCCTCGGCGTAGCGGGGGTCATACGGCCCCGGATACTGGCCGTAGCCAGGATGGGCGCCAGGTCCAGCCTGCTCGTTCGGCAGAGGAGCGATTGCCGAGGACTCGACCCAACCTGCGGCGCCGCTATTGGCATCTTGCACCTGAACCCAGCCCGGCTGACGCGAGATCACGCGCACCTGCCAGCCTGCTGGAAGCGCATAGATGAGCTGAGCCTGCATGGAGGGCTCGGACCGCATGTCGGCAGTGCCTGCGACCACGCGGGCCCATTCATCCTTCTCAGGCGCCCCATCGTTGGGGCCCGGACCCATCGCGTCCTGCTGCTCGGTGCCGTCGGTTGGAGGCGTGCCGTCGGGCGACGACGTATCCGGCCCTTGCAGATCGTCGGATGACGGGTCGTCTTCGGCAGAGCGCTGGTCGGCGCCCGGCATTGGCCCCGAGGGAGCATCGTTCCTGGCGGTGGTTGGAGCGGCGGGCTTTGCCGCACTCGGTGCCGGCGCGGGCTCCTGCGCCTTAGGCTCGAGGGCTGCGGTCTTCTGCGGCTCTGAAGCGGCGTCCTTGGCAGACGCGGCGGGCGTTGACGGCTTGGCGTCGGCTGCAGCGACATTCTGACACTGATTGCCTGCCGCCGCCGCGATCGCGGCGCTCTTACCCTTGTCGGCCGGGGCGCTGCCGCCGAGCACGGCATGGGCAAGGAACACGGTGCTGCCGGCGTAGAGCACAGCTCCCACCAACCACAGGGTCAAAACCAGTCTGCTCTTCATGCCAAGTCTCCGCGCCGGTTCCGGCCGGCCTGATTCGGTCTGCTCCAGTTAAGCAGGAATGCCCCAAGCAGACGTTAATTGGCACGGCAAAATGGCGGAAGCGTGGGAGAC
>DATFXD010000066.1:0-10042 GCA_035258605.1 Hyphomicrobiaceae bacterium
TGAGGGCCCCCAGATCCCCTTCCCTTGCAGCGGCCCTGTCACGGCGATGGGCGACGGTTCGGCTGGCCTACCCGGCTGGCTGGGGCACAGCACGTTGTGGTGATGCTGCGCGGAGCCGCTAGAGCGGTTCGTTGGAAGAGCGTGCGGTCGCAACGTTTGGTCCAGGTTACAGGAGGCGTCGTTGGTGGAGAGGACAATGAAGGCGGCGGTGGTGCATCAGTTCGGCAAGCCGCTCACGATCGAGGAAGTCGAGGTGCCGCGCCCCGGCGCCCACGACGTACTGGTCAAGATCGAAGCCTGCGGGGTCTGTCACACCGATCTGCATGCTGCCAACGGCGACTGGCCGGTGAAGCCCGACCTGCCGCTGATCCCCGGCCATGAGGGCGTGGGCCATGTGGTCGCCGTTGGCGCCGATGTCCGTCACGTCAAGGAGGGAGATCGTGTCGGAATTCCTTGGCTTTATTCGGCGTGCGGGCACTGCGAGTACTGCCTCGGCGGTTGGGAGACGTTATGCGAGCAGCAGAAGAACACCGGCTACTCTGTCAACGGCAGCTTCGCGCAGTACGCGCTGGCCGACGCCGATTACGTCGGTCACCTCCCAGCCAAGATTGGCTTTGTCGAAGTGGCGCCAGTGCTGTGCGCCGGCGTGACCGTCTACAAGGGCCTCAGGGTGGCTGACACCAAACCCGGCAATTGGGTGGTGATCTCTGGTGTCGGTGGCCTAGGCCATATGGCCGTGCAGTACGCAAAGGCGATGGGCTTGAACGTCGTCGCCGTTGACGTGGATGACGCCAAGCTCGACTTGGCCAGGCGACTGGGCGCGAGCGTGACCGTGAACGCCAACACCACCGATCCGGTCGCTTATCTCAAGAAGGAGATCGGCGGTGCCCATGGCGTGCTGGTCACGGCGGTCTCGCCCAAGGCCTTCGAGCAGGCGATCGGCATGGTTCGTCGCGGCGGCACGGTCTCCCTCACCGGTCTGCCGCCGGGACAGTTTCCCCTCGACATTTTCGGCATGGTGCTCAACGGCATCACGGTGCGCGGCTCGATCGTCGGCACCCGCCTGGACCTGCAGGAGTCGCTGGAATTCGCAGCGCACGGCAAGGTGAAGGCAATTGTCGCCACCGACAAACTGGAGAATGTCAACGACGTGTTCACGCGCCTGCACCAGGGCCGCATCGAAGGTCGCGTGGTGCTGGACTTGGCGGCGTGACGCCGCACAGGTCCGCCGAATTGCGTAGGGCTTTGTTTGGTCCTGAACATCCTGGGGGAGCATAGGCCGGTGGAGTGGTCACATGCTCGAAGTCGAACCCACATTCCGTCCGGTGCGGCGGTTCTCCGGCTACCTTCCGCTAGAGGATCTCGGGTTGATCGGGGACGGCGCGACCACCGCGCTGGTCGGCCGAGACGGCAGCGTGCCGTGGTTGTGCGTCCCCGGGTTCGATGCCGAGCCGCTGTTCTGCGGCTTGCTGGATCATGCCAGGGGCGGACACTTCAGCGTGACACCCGAGGGGCTTCTGGAGGCCCGCCAGCTATATGAGACCGATACCGGCGTGCTGAGGACCGAGTTGCGGACCGTCAGCGGTGTCGTCCGGATCACCGACGCGCTGCTTCTGCGTTCGCGGGCCGACCTCACGGACGATGCTCCAGCCGATCGCGGGGAGCCGGTACGCTCGGTCGCCGTTCTGGCGGGCACGGCCCGGATCGAGGTCCGGGTCGAGCCGTTCGGCGGAGCGCAGGCCCGCCCGGCGTTCAGTGGCTTGGAGGTGCGAGCCTTCTCACGGCCGGACATTCGCTTGCACCTTCGTGCCAACCGTCCGCTCACAGGTCTTGAAAGCGTGCACGACCTCGCCGAGGGAGATCGGCTGGATTTGGTGCTGTCGTGGGGACGTTTTCACCGCCATCATCGCTTCGACGCTGACGCCATGCTGCGTGAGACGGCTGAAGCGTGGCGCCGATGGATGACAAAATTCAGCTACTGCGGGCCGCAGGAGGCGATGGTGCGGCGGGCCGCGATCACCTTGAAGCTGTGCGACCACTGGGCCAACGGCTCACTGGTCGCGGCGCCCACATCGTCGTTACCGGCTCCGGTCGGTGGGTCCCGCAACTGGGATTACCGCTACGCCTGGATCCGCGATGCGGCATTCGCGGTGTTTGCGCTGCGCCGCATCGGCTTCGCCAGCGAGGCCGACGCGTTCCTGGGCTGGGTCCTCGATGCATTCGAGCAGAGCCGGTGGCCCCGGATCATGTATACGCTCGCGGGTGGACCGGTGCCCGACGAGCAGGAGGACACCCGACTTGCCGGGTACCGCAACTCGGCGCCGGTGCGCTGGGGCAACGGTGCCGTCGACCAGCGTCAGCACGATGTTTATGGCGAGGTGCTCGACTGCGCGGATCAATGGGTGCGCGGTGGCGGTCAACTCGAGCCCACCCTATGGAGCAGGCTGGCCGGACTGGCCGAGGCCGCCGGCCGCACCTGGCGACAGCCGGACCAGGGCATCTGGGAAATCCGCAGCGAAGGACGCGTGTTCACCTACTCAGCGGCCCTGTGCCAGGTCGCCCTCGACCGTGCCGCCGCTATTGCCGAGCGACTCGACCTGTCCGCACCAGTTGCTCAGTGGCGATCTGCGGCCGCGAACATTCGCACCGCCATCCTCGAAGAAGCGTGGGATCATGCCGCCCAGACGCTGTGCGAGCACCTCGGCGGTGGAGGCGTTGACGCCAGCCTGCTGGCGCTGCCGCTACGCCACGTCATACCCGCCAACCACCCGCGCATGGTGGCCACGACCAGGGCCATTACTGACCGACTTGGTGCCGGCGGCGGTCTTCTTTACCGCTACCGCCACCACGACTCGCCCGACGGCATACCCGGTGATGAGGGCGCCTTCCTGCTGTGCAGCTTCTGGCTCGTGGACAACCTGGTCGGTCAGGGCCGGATCGACGAGGCGGAGGACCTCTACGCCTCGCTTTGCGCGAGGGCGAGTCCGCTCGGCCTGCTGTCCGAGCAGATAAACCCGTCGACGGGCGACCTCACCGGCAACTTCCCGCAGGCATTCAGCCACATCGGCGTGATCGCCAGCGGCGTCACGCTGGCTCGAGCGAGGGTAGGTTGAGGATATGATTCGAAAGCTGGCCATACTCGGAGCCACCGGTGACCTCACCGCGCGCTATCTGCTGCCCGGCCTCGCCGCTTTGCGCGCCGCCGGCGAGCTCGGCGACGATTTTCAGTTGATCGCGGTCGGCCGGGACAAGTGGGGCACCGAGACGTTCAAGAACTGGGCGGCGCAACAGCTCGATCGGCACGCTAAGGAGCTTCCGGCGGCGGCAAAGCAGGCCGTGGCGGCCGGCTCGCGCTACCATCAGGCCGACGTCACGGAGCCGTCGAGCATGGCCGCCGTGGTCCAGGGTTCGGAGCCGCTGGCGGCCTACTTCGCGCTTCCGCCGTCGGTCTTCCCCGGGGCCGTGTCGGCCCTGCATCGCGCAGGCACGCCTCCGGGCAGCATCGTCGTGTTGGAGAAGCCGTTCGGCGAAGACCTGAGTGGAGCCATGGCCCTCAATCGCCTTCTGTCCAGGCTCTATCCTGAGCAGGCGGTTTTCCGCGTCGACCATTTCCTTGCGATGACAACGGTCCAGAACATCCTGGGCACGCGGCTCGCCAACCGCGTCCTCGAACCGATCTGGAATAGTGCCCATATCTCCAGGGTTGACATCGTCTGGGACGAATCCCTGGCGCTCGAGGGCAGAGCCGGCTACTACGACGGCGTCGGAGCGCTCAAGGACATGCTGCAGAACCATCTGCTGCAGCTCTTGTGCCTGGTGGCCATGGAGCCGCCAATCAGCCTCGGCGACCGCGATCTGCGCGACCGCAAGGTCGACGTTCTGCGCTCAATTCGCCCCTTGAGCCCCGAAGACGCAGTCCGGCGCACGTACCGCGCCCGCTACACCCGCGGGCAAATCGGCAAACGAGCGGTGCCTGCTTACACCGAAGAAGATGGCGTGGACCCGGCACGCCGCACAGAGACTTTTGCCGAAATGCAGCTCGAGCTAAATAATTGGCGCTGGGTTGGCACGATCTTCCGGCTCCGGACCGGCAAGGCACTGCGCTGCGACCGCAAGGAGGTTGCCGTGCACTTCCGACCGGTACCCCACCTGCCGTTCGAGCACCGCGGCCAGGCCCGGCCCAATGTGCTCCGGTTCGGGCTCGAGCCAGAAAGCGTGGTGTTGGAGCTCACCGGGACCGGTCCGCGCACCGGCACGCTGGTGCCCTTCACCCTCGCAACCCGTCTCGAGCCAGCCGAGCTGCCCCCCTACGGGCAGCTGCTCTTCGACATTCTCACCGGCAACTCCGCTTTGTCGATCCGGGCCGATGAGGCCGAGGAGTCCTGGCGCGTCGTCACTCCCGTGCTGGACGCCTGGTCGAAGGGGCTGGTTTCGCTGGAAGAGTACGCGGCCGGTTCGGACGGGGCACCGGATCCGACCTTCTGAAGCATGCATGCCAGGGAGACGAGAGACAGGCATTCTCGCCGAGGCCTCACATGCAGACCGTGAGAGGATGCCGGCGAGGTGAGCGGAGTAAGGGTCTCATGAAGGCAAAAACGGATACACAGTCCAAGGGTACGATCATCATCGCCGATTACGACTTCGGCGACGTGAGCATCGAGCGCGCCATCATCGAGGGTGCAGGCTTCGAGCTGGTCGCGGCACAGTGCAAGAGTGAAGACGAGGTTATCGAACACGGACGCGACGCCGACGGCATTCTTGCCCAATATGCGCCAATCGGCGCGCGCGCCATCGATGCATTCACGCGCTGCCGTGTGATTGCCCGCTATGGCACCGGCGTAGATATCGTCGACGTCGGCGCCGCCACACGTCGCGGCATACAGGTCACCAATGCCCCCAATGAGTGGTGTGCCGAGGAGGTTGCCGACCACGCCGTGGCGCTCTGGCTCGCCGCGATCCGCAAGATCTGCCAGTACGATCGGGCGGTCCGGCGCGGCGAATGGCGCTGGCAGACGGGGCAACCGATTTGGCGGCTACGCGGGCGGGTTTTCGGCCTGCTCTCGTTCGGTGCAATCGCACGCAGCATTGCGGAACGCGTGCAGCCATTCGGTGTCGATGTCTGGGCCTATGACCCGTTCGTCGCTCCGGCCGAGATGCAACGGCGAGATGTGCGCGTCGTTTCCTTCGATCAGCTTATCGAAGCCGCAGACTATCTGGTGATCCAAGCGCCGCTCACGCCGAAGACCCACCATCTGTTCAACCGGGAGAGGCTGCGGCGGATGAAGCCGACCGCCATCCTCATCAATACGGCGCGCGGTCCGATCGTCGAAGATGCGGCACTCCACCAGGCGCTGACCGCGGGGTGGATTGCGGGCGCGGCGCTCGACGACATCGAGGAGGAGCCCGCCAAGCAGCGCGGCTGGCGTCCAACCAACCCCCTGTTTCAGCTTGAGAACGTGATCATCACGCCGCACGCCGCCTACTACTCGGAGGAATCGATTGGCAGCGTGCGCCGGATCGCCGCGGAAGAGGCCGTCCGCGTCTTGAGCGGGCTTCCCGCCATCTCGCCCGTCAACACGATCCGTGCGTAGTGCGCCGCCGTGGATTGTGCTCGCCGCACGTCGGCTGCCTTATGCTCGATGACCACGAGCTTCCTTGAAGCAGGCTCCCCTGCAGTTACTCGTAGCGCCAGAAATCGCGAGGCGCGACTGGAATGCGAGACCCTTGCAGCGTGAAGCGCATCAAGCCACCGGGGACGCTTGCTTACGAGTGTCCGATTGTTGTGCGAAACCATAAGCCGGCCGACTACGAGGTCGAGGCGCTGTTTGCCCAGTTCGGCAGTCGATCCTGAGCCTCGGCGGCGAGCCAAGGCGGCAACCGCCAGCGAGGACCGCAAGGGCTGGATGATCGACAGCTTCAAGCTGCAAAGCGCTACCGCCAAGCTCGGTTACGAGCGGAGGCGAGGTCGGCGACGGCGGCGGCTTCAGCGAGTACGTCAAGCGTTTCGATGGTGTCGGGCTGCGGGCGCTGGTGGAATTCTCGGGCAGCTACGTCGGCGCCAACGAGAGCTTTCCCTGCGCCCTGGTCGGCCTAAGCTTCCAGCGCATCGCGGGCCAGGGACGACGGGTCGGCAAGCCGCTGCCGCTGATCGAGCTGCCCCCGGTACTGCTGAGCGAGGCCTGGGGCGACCTCCATGCCATCGCCGCGGCCGGCTCCGGCTTCGACCCGGACTGGGAGAAGAAGCGCTATTTCTGAGGGGCGAACGGGGGCAGCTCTCGAAGCCCTGAGCAGCGGGCGAGGCTTGGCAAACCGGGCCGGCATGCCCGCCTCTGCTCGACCCCATCGCAGGGGACACGCGGATCGGCGCCGCACATTGCAACATTAAAGACCCGCACGAAGGCGGCCAAGACAATGCGCAATCGCAAGCCATCCAACCCGCTGCACCTGCCGGCAACGCGGCCTATGCCCACAACGTTTGCATATCCGATCCTGGCGCGTCATCGGCGGTCAAGTGCGTAAGCCGGCAGACGACCCTCTTGAAACGCCTTCAATAGGTAGGCGCGGCGCAGGAAGATCGACCATTGGTAGCGCAGATGTGCGGACACACGCGCCCGCTCGCAGGCGAGGGTACGGCCGCGCTCGAAGGCGCCGTCCGCCCGCGCCGCCTCACCCTTTGCTGTGGCTGTTGCAGCAAGATTAAACTGATAAGCAAGTTCGAGCTCGGTACGCATGGCCACTCGCTCATCGGAGCTGAGGCCTAATTCGCCTCGCAGCTCGCGTTTGTTCCACGCCTCTGCGCGTGCCCAATCTCCAACCCATAGGTAATGATTGACCATCAAGGTGCGGATGCTCGGTGCCAGCCCGAACCGATCCATTGCCGTTTGCGCGAGCGCTTCGGCATTTTCGCTGTCGCCGCGCTTCAGGTTGAGTAGGATGCGCATGGTCGCGTAGGCGATTTCGAAGCGGTCGGTGAGTGGCGTTGCGGCAAGCGCTGCCTGGTCCGAATCGTGCTCGGGAATGGCTTGGCCGGTTGCAGCCGTCGCCGGGAATGGCTGCATCATCAGATTGCGCAGCGCTTCGGCCTTGGTGGCGCTGCCTTGCTCGGCCAAGTAAGCCGCAAAGACAGCAATCACACGCCACCATTGCCGCGGGTGTCTCAAAAATTCGTCGGGGAGATCAAAATCAGCGCGACCGAATCCAGCCAGGAGTTCGATCGCAGGATCGCGCCAGTCAAGTTCGCTATCCTGATCGGCGAGCCGGGTTTTTTCGTCAAGGCACTGAGGCGAGGTATTGGCTGGGCAGGCGGCGAGGACCTTGGCTTGCTCGGCCAAATAAACGGCGTGGAGCTGATCTGCCAGCTCGCCGACCAACTCGCTGTTATTGCCCAAGGCGGCCGGAATACGCTGCAGCATCGTGGCCAACCGCAGCAAATGCCTGCCGTGTCCCATGTCAACGCTGTCTGAGCGGGTACTCTGCAGCAGCGATAAGGCCTCGGTGGTGGCCCCGGCGGATATGAGTTCGATGAGCGTTCGTTCCAGCCAGCTCAATCGGTTCCAGGGCTCCGAAGAAGGCGGCAATAGCGCGAGGGCAACCGGATAGCGTGCGTGCATCAAGAGAGCGGCAGTCAAGATGTCGCGAACACCGCTGTCACCCGGGTGCGTGCGCGAGCCGCCTATTTCTGTTTCGATGGCAACAAGCGATCCCGATCTTGCAAGCGCGAGCCAATGGGCGATGCGCTCCTGCGTGACAGGTCCAAGGTCGACTGGCGGATTGAAGCCCGGTGCCTCAAGCCAGGGCCTGACGATATCACCATGGCCTGCCCGATCCGCCGCAGCCAATAGGCGAATGAAGGACAAGGCGTCGAGACCCCCAGGCTCGCGCAACAACCTATCGAGGAGGACGGCACTGCTGGTCGGCAGATCACATCGCAAGGGAATCCCCAGCCAGGCCTCCGGCAGTCCAACCGCTCTCTGTCCTGCGAGTACCGATTTCGTATTGTTGGCATAAAGGAAGGTGGCCAGGTAAAGCGCGAACGTCGCCACAAACGTTAATCCCAGAGCCGTGCCGCTCAGGGAGGTGAGACGTCTGAGCCCGGCGGTGCGCGTGCCGTCGGGCGCGAGCTGCAGAGCGAACATAAGAAACGGAATGCCGAGCAAAAATGATTGCAAGTAGAGCGCTGCGCCAAGCCCGGTCAACACCCCGACCCAAGCCGCCGCTTGCGCAACCTGAGAGCTGAGGGAAGCAAGCACCGCGTCGAGGACACGGCCGCCGTCCAATGGATAGATCGGCAGCAGATTACTGCCGTTGACGAGTGCGAACATGAAGGCAGCATGCAGGGCCCAGGTTTCAGCGGTCGTGTAATAGAGCCAAGCTAACGCGAGCGTCGGGATCAGGCTGAACGCGGGACCCATCAAGGCAACAAAGCCGAGCTGGCCCAGACTGCTGTAGGCTGTCTTGGGCACCGCCGCGCCGCCAAAGAACGGAATGAGGTAGATGCCTTGCACCTGGATGCCGACCATCTGCATGGCGGCTGCGTGACCCAGCTCATGCAGCACGACGATGAGCGCAATCAGAAGCGCTTCCCGCCAGCCCAACAGGTACCAAAAGCTGAGCAGGGCCAACAACGACAGCACGAGCCAGTGGCTAGCAAGCTCTGCGAGCTGGCCTTGCGCTCCCGCTTGTTGCTCGCATTGGCCTTTGATGTGGATAGCCTGCCGTCGCACGGCGACCGGGCACCTGATGCGCTGACCGAACGACCCGAATGTTACCTCGACGAGGAGCGTAAGCGCGGTCCCGCCAGGCACTGCCTCAAGATCGGCTCTAAAGTAATAGTCAAAATCGGCGGCGGGCGCTGGCGAGGACCCTTGTGGCATCAGCTCGAAACGCGCGGTGCCCTTGGTTTCGTCGAGTCCGACCTGGGATTCGACGACGCTGCACACCGCCTCGCGAGGGGCCTTGATCAGCACCCTCGATTGAAAGCGGCGGCGGCGGCGACCTATTGTTGTGTCAACGGTCGCGAGGAAGATGTAGACTCCAACCCAGAGCAGCTCGAGCGGCAATCTGACAAGGGCGAGCATGGGCCAGTCTGCGCGCAGTTTATGTCGCGGCGAGATGGCTGAGATGGCCAAGATTTACGGCCGCAATGCGGCTTGCCCCTCAAATTGCAGGGCCGCTGTTGCGATCTGGGGAAAGCGGTGGCTGGAATGTTCCAGTCCGTGCCGAGGGGTGTCGTCACCTAGCTGTTGATGGAGCACATGCTTCTCGGTCTACGGTCGAAATTTGCGAGGTTTGCCACGCGGCCCGTACCGCCGGCGGCCGGCTATCACGCGTTCACGACCAGATTCGATCTTGAGATGCGAGCCGAACATCTATCGGAGGTCGGGCAGGGAGAAAGTTCGTCGTTTCGCGACTCCATCGCGCAATTTGAACAGGCGATAGCGCCGTGGCGTGCGATAGCGCCGGCTGTGGTCACCGAGTTTGTCGACCTTGTAACGGCGAGAAATGGCGATCCCGAGCTGAGCAACACGGTTGCATCCCTCCTGATCGATCATTCCGGCTCGATGCGCAAACGGCCCTCGATCATTGCAACGGTCTTGGCGCATGTCGTCGCCGAATGTTGGAGCCAGTTGGGCATACGCTATGAGATTCTTGGTTTCACGACCCGTTCTTGGCACGGCGGGCGCCCAAGGCGACATTGGTTCCTGGCTGGCCAGCCAGCCAATCCGGGACGCCTATGTGAGCTCCTGCACATTATCTACCGTTCTGCTGACGACACCTGTCGAGGTGCGCCCCAGTCGATTCGCAACTTGATGCGGGATGGGCTGCTAAAGGAGAACGTCGATGGTGAGGCTGTGATATGGGCGGCAGAACGGCTTCGTAAGCGGCCCGAAAAGCGCAAGGTGCTCCTGGTCGTTTCTGATGGCGCGCCGGTCGATGACGCAACGCTCGACGCCAATAACGGCGATATCCTGCATCGCCACCTCAAAGACGTCATCGCGGGCATCCGGCAAGCGTCGGATATCCGCCTTGCGGCGATCGGGCT
>DATFXD010000067.1:0-5614 GCA_035258605.1 Hyphomicrobiaceae bacterium
AGCATCGATTGGCTCATATCGAGCGTCGAGGTGATCAAGGAGGGCATTCCCTGAGCCAGGCGCGGCAATTTCCCAGGGCACATCGCCGCCGCGGTATGCGCTTTCCGGAGTGGTCGCTATGGCTCAAAACACGGACCGTGCCCACAAGGTCCAACCTTGCCCCCCGGGTCTGCCCCGCCGACTGCACGGCGATGGTCGGCAAGGGCATCTCCAAAACGATACTGCGACTCGACTGCGAGCCCCGTAACGCAGCCGTTGTGCCGAGTGGATGGCGAACCTCGCGCGAAGGTGGGCCGCGGGGTGTGGTCGCTCAGGCGCCCAGCTCGCGTGCCCGAACTGGGCAGAGGCGCGGTGCGACGAGCCAAGCAGGCGATCCGATGGGTGGCGCCGCGCGTGTTGCGCGGCAATTGAGAGCAATGGAGAAAACGATGCCAGACAAACGCAGCATCCGGCGGGCGCGCCGGGACAAACGCGCAGGCAAGGCAGCAACGACCCAGGCCGGCGAGTTCGTGCGCGAGGAAATCCGCAAAATCCGCCGCGGCGCGCATGGGGCCAGATCACCGCAGCAGGCTATCGCCATCGGTCTTTCCGAGGCGCGACGCGCCGGTGTCGGTCTGCCGCCGCCAAGCAAAGGCAAAACCAAAAAGAGCACGCTCAAAAGCGCGCGTTATGCCTACGCCGTGGGTCAACACAAACGCAAACCGCGTCGGCGCCCGCGTGTCTCCCGCGCCGTCACCCAGGTGCTCAAGCGCGAGCCGAAAAGCACGGTGTCGCGCAAGGCCTTGTCGCGCCAAGCGGGCCAGGCAGCCTCGCGCCGAACCGCGGCGGAGCGTAGCGCGGCAGCGCGCAAGGCGGCCCATACAAAGGGGGCCCGCGGTCGCCGGGCAGCGGCACGCAAAGCGGCCAGAACCAGGGCGCGCCACCGCGCCGCATGAGGCTGCAGCCGGTAGCGAGCATCGCCGGGGTACCCCGGGCGGTGGCCGTGACCCAAGGCGGTTAGGCCTGGCGCAAGGGCCTTGAAGTCGGCGCCAGGCGCGTTCGCTCAGGAACGCGTCCGCCGAGGATCAAATGCCAATCGCCGCCTTTACGCGCCGGGGCGTGAGCGGCAGTTCGCGGATGCGCGCACCAACGGCGTCAGCAACCGCGTTTCCGATCGCCGCCGCCGTCGGACCTTGCGCCGATTCTCCGGTGCCGAGGAAGGGTTGCCCCGGCCGATCGATGAGATGCACATCGACATGGTCGGGCAGTTCGGCAAAGCGCAGGATCGGGTAGGTACTCCAGTCTCGACTGGTGATACGGGTCTCGTCAAAAGCCACCGCCTCGCGCAAGGTCCAGCTCGCCGACTGTATAATGCCGCCCTCGATCTGATTGCGCACGCCGTCCGGGTTAACGATCTCGCCGCTATCGTCGGCGGCGACAAAGCGCAACAGCCGGATCTTCCCGGTCTCGTGCTCCACTTCGAGTTCGGCCGCCACCGCCGTGTAGGCGGCGAGGTTCTTGTACTTGGCGAACGCGAAGCCGCGCCCGCGCCCCTTGGCTAGCCGCCCGGCGCTCCAGCCGAATTTCTCGGCCGCCAGTTGCACAACGGCGCGCGCCCGTTCGTCCTTGAGATGGCGCAGGCGGAATTCGACCGGATCGGCGCCGGCGGCGCGCGCCAGCTCATCCATAAAGCTCTCCAGCGAAAACACGTTCATGTAGGCGCCAAGCCCGCGCAAGGCCGAAACCCGCAGCGGCATGTCGGCAATGAAGCGATGCACCACGCGCGTATTGGCGAACTGATAGAGCGGGATGGCGTTGCGGTCGCCGCCGCCGGTGGGTTGCGGAATGGGTTCGGGCGCGGGCTGGGCGAACGGGGTGGCGAGATGCCAAGCCGGCATCAGGTTGCCGGCGCCGCCGGGACGTGTGGAATGGGCGTTGCTCCAGACCTCGTAGTGCCAGTCTGTTACCGTGCCGCTGCCGTCGAGGCTGGCGCGCGCACGGGTCACCATGGCAGCCCCGAATGGCTCCCAAGCGTGCTCCTGGTCGCGCATCCATTGCACCCGCACCGGACGTCCGGGTAAGGCCATGGCGATCAGGGCGGCATCGGCGGCGGCATCATCGGCGCCGTTGTGGCCGTAACAGCCGGAGCCTTCGACGTGGACGCAGCGCACTTTGTCGGGGCTCAAATGCAGCATCTCGGCAAGCGCGGCGCGCAACGGGTAGACGCCTTGCCCGTGCGTCCATACCGTCAACCCGTCGCCCTCCGCTTGCGCCACCGCGCAAGAAGGGCCAATCGACCCGTGCAGCTGGTAAGGCCGATGGTAGACGGCCTCGAGAGTGCGGCCGCCGGTGGCTGCCTCGCCGTTGCGGGCGTCATGAATGACATACTCCTTGGCCGATGCTTTCAGCACCCAGTCGTAGATCCCGGCCGGATCGGGAAGCGACTTGGTCTCATCCCAAACGCTGGCCTTTGCCAGCGCAGTCATGGCTTGCACGGCCTGATATTCGCGGTCGGCGACGACGGCGAGGAATTGACCATCGCGCACGACCTTGAGCACCCCGGGCATGGCTTCGACCGCCGAGCTGTCGACGGAGCGCAGCCGCGCAGCATAGCTGGGCGGGCGTACGACGCGCGCGTGCACCATGCCGGGCGGACGCAGGTCCTGCACGTAAGCAGGAGCGCCGGTTACCTTGGCAGGGATGTCGACGCGCGCTAGCGGCTTGCCAATCAGCCGATAGGCTCGGGGCTCCGTGAGTTTGGACTGTGGCTGTGCCTCGACGTTGAGCATATCGGCGGACGCGAGCTCGCCATAGCTGGCGCTGCGCCCGTCGGGTGCGGTGATCGTGCCGGCCTTGACGGTAAGCTGCTCGGCCGGCACCCCCCAGCGCTGGGCGGCGGCGGCGATCAGGAGCTCGCGCGCCTGCGCCGCGGCGTGGCGGATGGCAGTGGCGCTGTCCTGCATCGACTGACTGCCGGAGGTGTAGCCTTCATTCGGGGTCTTGGCGGTGTCGGCGGTGATGAATTCGATTTGGCTGGGCTCGACGCCGAGCTCCTCGGCGGCGACTTGCAGCAGCGCGGTCTTGATGCCTTGCCCGAGCTCGGCCTTGCCGGTGAAGACGGTGATGCCGTTGGCGTCGACGCGAAGCCAGGCGTCGAGTTTGGGACTGCGCCGAAGACTACCCGGTAGCCGCGGCGGTGCTTGTGCCAGCACGGTCGAGACCGGCGAGCGCAGCAGGGAAAAGCTGACCACCAAGGCGGCGCCGCTGCCCAACAGGGCGCGGCGCGAGAGCGTGGGGTTGACGGCCGTCATCGCCGGGCCTCCTGCGCGTGGGCGGCATCGGTTGCGGCGGAGCGCACCATCTGCGCGGCACGGCGAACCGCGGCAAGGATGCGCATGTGGGTGCCGCAGCGGCACAGGTTGGTTGTCATATGGGCGCGAATCTCCGCCTCCGAGGGGGCGGAGTTGCGTCGCAACAGTGCCTCCGCGCGCATGATCATGCCGGCAATGCAAAAGCCGCATTGCGCCGCCTGCTCGGCGATGAAGGCGCGCTGCACCGGCCCTGGACCATCATGGCCGCCGAGACCTTCCAAGGTGGTGATTTGGCGTTGCTTGGCGACCGCGATCGGCGTCAGGCAGGAGAGCACGGGTTTGTCGTCCAACAGCACCGTGCAGGCGCCACACTGGCCAAGACCGCAGCCGAACTTGGCGGCATTGAGGCCAAGGTCGCCCCGCAGCACGTAGAGCAGCGGCGTGGCTTCATCGCCATCGACCTGATGCGGTTGACCATTGACATTGAGCGTGAGCATCGAACCTCCAGTGCGGCGCTATCAAGGGCCGCGATCATGGCTCCGTTGCAGAGTGCCGCGCCTGACGCACGCTGTCCTCGAGCCCCGGCCAGGCTGGTTGCTGGCTGAAGCTGCGACGCAGGTAGACCATCAGGGCGGCGACCTGGTGGTCGGTAAGGACATCGCCGAAGCCTGGCATCAGCGCAGCGGGGGAGGCCAGCGGCGGCTTGATGCCTTCAAGGATGACGTGCGCGAGATTGCGCGCGTCCGGCATGGTGATGAGCTTGCTGGTCGTCAGCTCGATGCCGCGGGCCGAGAACTGCTGCCCGGTGGGCTCGTGGCAGAGCGC
Source organism: Hyphomicrobiaceae bacterium (assembly GCA_035258605.1). Classification (GTDB taxonomy): domain Bacteria; phylum Pseudomonadota; class Alphaproteobacteria; order Rhizobiales; family Hyphomicrobiaceae; genus AWTP1-13. Next base: position 4,116 of record DATFXD010000067.1, read on the forward strand.
GCAGGCTCCGGCGTAGATGGTGGCGCCCTCGGCGCTCTTCTGATCCTGGTCGCCCGGCGCCGGCGCGCCGGGCGTCGGCGCATTTGGTTGCTGACCGGCCGTGCCGCGACCGACGATGGCGGCGATGTAGGCGGCGATGGCCTTGACGTCCGCTTCGGCCACGGCGCTCAGATTGTTCGCCACGGCCTGCATTGGGCCGGCGGCGACGCCGTGGGGGGCCACGTAGCCTTGGCGCAGATAGGTGAAAAGCTGCTCCCTGGTCCACGCCACCGGCGCCGTCGAACTGCTGTTCAAGGCCGGTGCGTGCCAGCCGTCGATCTCCCCGCCGCCGAGATAGCGATCGTTTTGCTGAGCGCCCAGCCGATTGCGCGGGGTGTGGCAGGCGCCGCAATGGGCAAGACCTTCCACCAGGTAGGCGCCGCGGTTGAGTTCGGCGCTGAGCGTGGGGTCTGCCTTGAATTCCCCGGGCCGGAAATAGAGTGCTTTCCAGCCTGCGATCAGCGCCCGCCAGGACCATGGAAAGGGCAGCGCATTGGCCGGCGTTTGCGCCTGTACCGGCTCGCGGGTGATGAGAAAGGCGTAGAGCGCCCGCAAATCGTCGGTCGATACCCTTGTGAAGTGATCGTAGGGAAAGGCCGGGTAGAGATGCTGTCCGTCGCGGCGGACACCCCGGGACATGGCGCGCACGAACGCGGCTTCCGACCAGGATCCTATGCCGGTATCGACGTCGGGCGTGATGTTGGTGGCATAAATGGCGCCGAACGGTGTCATCAGCGGCCGACCGCCGGCATAAACCCTGCCATTGTCCTTGGTGTGACAGGTGTTGCAATTGCCGAGCATGGCGAGCTCGGCGCCGCGGGCGATCAGCGTGGCATCGAAGCTCGCCGGCGGCGGCGGTTGCCCCGCCGGCAGCGCCGGCTGCCGAACAAGATAGAAAAATGCGGCGGCCCCGAGCAGGACGACGACGAGAAGCCCCAATAGCGCGCGCTTCAGCCGCATTTCTCGACTCGCACGCAAGGCCCCTGTGGGGGGCAGCCACCGAACAATGGCACAACAACGATCAAGCTGTCATCTTGTTCCCGGGCTCGGCGCGGCGATGGCCTGAGCCCACGCCCAAGGCCGGCGGCGCCGCTCCCGGATCGCGGGCAAGCGGCCCAGCCCTAAAAGTGCGCCGGGGGCGGATTGATCGAAGGCCTGGCGGCCGCGCTGATGGCCCCCACAGCGCGAGCGGGAGGTTCGCCGCGGGGGCGCGCCACTGCGGGTCGTACGGATGCTCCGGCCGCTTTCGCGGCTCTTGGCCGCGAACGCCAACGGCCGGCTGGCCAGGCCTGAAACGTAGGCACCGCTCCGGCGTTGTTGATTTGGCCTATCTTGCCGCAAAACCTAGGTAAATCCGATGACCCATGCCATCCAGCTCGGCGACGAACCGCTGCAACTTGCCGACATGCGGCGGCGCCTGCGGGCGATCTTTATCGGCTCGATCGGCAACTTGGTCGAAT
>DATFXD010000068.1:0-2461 GCA_035258605.1 Hyphomicrobiaceae bacterium
TATCGCCGGGTCGGCGCGGCTCTGTCTGAGATTGAGGCGGCAAAGCTTGAGACGTCGAACCGCGGATCGGAGCCCGTCGGGCTATTGCGTATCACCAGTTCAACGGCATTCGCGCCGCTTTACGTCGTGCCTGCGGTCTGCGCATTTCTGGAGTCGCATCCCAAGGTCGATATCGACCTCGATATGTCCGACGGTTATGTCGATCTCATCAGCCAAGGCTTCGATCTCGCCATTCGGATCGGCGAGCTTCCCGATTCGAGCCTCAAAGCCAGGCGGCTGGCCGATCTCCGTCGCGTTGTCTTCGCGGCACCGGATTATTTCGCCAAGCATGGGCGGCCGAAGGTACCCGGGGATCTTGCCGGACACCAATGCCTTGTCCGCACGTCGGCGCGCGACGGCGATGCGTGGCCGTTCCTTGTCGGCGGCCGGCTCAAGACCGTGAAGGTCGCGGGGCGGTTTCGCTCGAGCGGGGCGCTGGCGGTCAACGAGGGGGCGGTCCAGGGGCTGGGCATCGCCAATGCGCCCTTATGGCAGGTGCGGGCGCTGGTCGATCGCGGCGTGGTCGAGCTCGTCTTGACCCGGTTCGAGCCGCCGCGGGTGCCTGTGCACGCCGTGTGGCCAGCAACCAGATTGTTGCCGGCCAAGACCCAATCATTCCTCAACTATCTTGCCGCGCGCCTGAAGGCAGAGCGCCTCTGAGCTCCAAGCGATGCGGCTCCACGCGAGCCCCGCCAGCACGCATGACGCTCCCGCGAGCTTTAGACATGATTACTGCAAGCCGCCGGCCACCATCGTAGCGTGTTTGTGAGCAAGGCGCATGGTCCGCAACGAGATCCCAGGGCAGGACCCGCAAGGTGCCAAGTCGCATCCACAGCATCTAGTCCCGAAGTGGCCTGACCCGAGCGTGGCGCAGGCACACCAAATCTCGGATTCAGTGATGGTCATCTAGATCGCGATCTTTCTGCTGGTCCACCGTGCGCTCATCGTAGCCGCGTCGGCTGCTGTAGAAAGCGAGCGCCATCAAGCCGCAGCCGATCACCAACCCGAATACAATACCGACACCCAAGAGCGCATAGCCCCATTCAGGCACTTCAATGCCGCCGGAGTGTGCCGTCCATCCCTCATAGACGCCGAACAAGGCCGCCGCGAGTAGCAGGCATAAGACAAAGACAGCGATCCAGCCGCCGGGCATGTATTTCTCCTCCGCATATAGGTTTGCAATTCAATACGTGTTTCGAGTCACGAATATTCTTTCATCGGACGCCGTATCGTGCATGGTGGCCGCATCCAGAACTTGGCCCAACATAAAACGGATCGCCAGACGAAACGCGCGTGCCTACGCCGTCTCTGAAATCCAGTGACTGAGGGCGGCGCCGATAATGCCGGCGAGCGCGATCATCGTCAGCACGGCGGGAAATCCGCCCAGCGCCAAGGCAGTGGCGCCGCCCGCAACGCCGCAGCTGCCGCCAAGAAAGGTGCAGGCGTTGATGATCCCGGAACCCTGTCCCGCTTGCGCAGGCGCAAGCGCCGACAGCGCCAGCCGCGGCGCCAAGGCATAAGGCACGGCCAGACCGGCGCCCATCGCCAAAAACCCGATCGTCAGGAGGACCATCCCATCCTCGGCGATGGCCGCGCCGATGATGGCACAGGCGATCGCGATCAGCGCCATGCCACCCCGCATGGCATTGCGCAGCCCGAGGCGTGCCGCCACCGCGGACGCGGACAAGGCGAGCGCAAGCAGCGCCGCGCTCAGCGGCAGCAGGCAGGCGCCGGCCTCCAGCGCCGTGAGGCCGAGTCCTTCCCGGCTCTGCGCATAAAGGTTGAAGTAGAGCAGCAGGCTCATGATGCTGAACATCGACAGCGAGCCGATGGCCAGCCCCATGACAAAGCCACGCCGCGCGAAGAAGCTCAGGTCGACGAGCGGCGGCTTGGCGCGCGACTCCACGATCAGCAGCAGGAACAACGCCGCCGCCGCCAGCACGAACGGGCCGATAACGGGAAGCGGTGCCGTCCTCGCACGCGGCAGTGCATGCAGCCCAAAGACCAGCGACACCATCAACGTGGCCAGCAAAACAAAGCCGGTCCAATCCGCGCGGCGAATTTGGGTCGCGTCAGCACGGGCCGTGCCCGAGCCTGTGGAGGCCAGACCGGCCATAGCGGTGAGCATGAGCGCGACGTTGAACCAGAAGATCACGCGCCAGCCGGTGAAGTGCGTGAGCGCGCCGCCGAGCAGCGGCCCGATGCTGAAGCCGAGCATCAGGAAGCCGGTCCATGCGCCGATCGCTGCTGCCCTGCGCTCCGGCGCCGCGCTGGTGTTGACCGCGGCCAGCGTGCTGGGCACCGCGACCGCCGCCGCGAGGCCCTGCAAGGCGCGTCCAGCCAGCAGTTCAGCTTGGGTACCGGCGATGGCAATGATGCAGGACGCGACGGCGAAAAGCGCCAATCCAGCCAGCGATGCCGG
>DATFXD010000069.1:0-11830 GCA_035258605.1 Hyphomicrobiaceae bacterium
CGGTGGCTGCCCGCGGCTGCCGGTGTGGTCCAACCCCGAGGTCAGCATCCGCGGCGTGCCGGCGGGCTCGGTCGGACACGACAACGCCCGCGTCATCGCCGACAATGCCCTGCGCGTCGCGGCCTTTCGCTGACGCCACAAGGCAACGCCAAGAAAGAGCGCCAGCCAAAAGAGAGAGCGCCAGCCAAGTCGCGGAACAGCAAGCCGGTTGCATGCCAGCTGGGTTTTTCGGTGCAGCGCCGATCCGGGGCACCGCTAGCAGCCGCGCGCCAAAGGACGGCGGTCAGGTCGTCGATCGGCTGCCGCTTCATTTCGTGTGCCGCCCACCAGTGGCCGCCTCGGGTCAGGCACGATCGCCGCGCCCAGCCATGCAACCGGTACCAGGGATGGCGCAGCCGTCGGCAACCAAATCCAGCTCGATCATCCGCCAGCAGCACCCGGCAATCAGCAGTTCTCGATGCGGGCCTTGAAGAGCAGACGCAGCGCTTCCCAGGCATGGTGCGCTCCCCCGTATATTTGACCTCAACCCAGCGTTGCCTGGAGCTTCTGGAACGCGCGAGGGGCTGCACCAATCGCTGGGCTGCTTATCCCCGAGCGCATCCGTTACGCCTCGCGGAGGTGTGACAAGCAGCTTTTGCGGGCGACGCGGAGCTGCTGGCAGCGGTTTGCCATCTAGGCCGCATCCGCGGACAATGGGTTCTCCACTGCGGCCGGTCACGCCTCCATACAGGCATCGCCGGCCGCCCCGCGTGGTCGGCACACCCGACCTCCGTTCACTGTTCGTCACGGCGCTGTGAGGCACCCTTTATCCTCGGCCGAGGCCGACCACATAAAGTGCCAGGCGGCAATACCGCACCCCAACCCCCCAGCGATAATCCTGGAGAATGGTCATGAAGCGCATCCTTTCGGCACTGTTCGCCCTTTCGGTCCTCGCCGGCGTAGCCGGATCGGCCGCCGCGGATTCGGTCGGGCCGCCGACGCAGTGGGAGCCGCAAGACGTCTCCCGCTCGATCCACTAACAACTACCAATCCTAGCCTGGCTCCGCGGCATGAGCCGTGGAGCCAGGCTAACTCGTAACCGAGGAGGTCACCATGACACGATCGCTGAAAGCCATGGCCCTTGCCGCTCTGCTGGCGCTCGGGTCGGCAGCTGCCGTTACTGAGAGCGCGGCTCAGGGCGGTACGCACGCGGGGTACATGGTCGCCCGTGCCCAAACGGGCGGTGAGATCAGCACAGGCGATACGTCGACCGGGCCGGTCGGCGGCGGCTACTAAACACGGGAACCCCGCAAAAGCAGGCGCTGACCGGCGGCGAAGCCCGCTCAATAAGCAACGTGTGGCGCCGATCCACACCGAGACGCCCGCCTTGAGCGGCCAACGCCGGGTCAGTTGGCGAGCAGCGGCAGCACTCCATCCCGTGTTAGCGGCGCGAGCGACACTGTTGGGGGTGGCGCCTCCACCCAGCTAGTTCCTGAATGTCGGCGGTAGGCATCGGCGCACCGCGGACCCCGACGTGGAGGAGAGCGGCAGCCACGCTGGCGCCGATTTCGCCGGCCGCCCACGGCGCGAACTGACCCAAGAAGTGCGCGCTACCTGGTCGGATGGGACACCAAGCTCCCCAAGACCTCGCGCGTATCGATCTTACCGCCGTTGCATAAAGATGCTGGTGCCGCGCGCGGGTATAAGCAGCACGCGACCATCACCGTAGCTGCTGGAAACCCCGATCGCGGTTCATGGTGCAACGACCATGCTGTCGGTCGACCACTTGTTGAGCGGCGGTTGATAGGATTGAAAGCCCGCGAGAATCGACTCGATGTTGTCGGAAAACATGAGCATGGTCGCGAACTGCGGCAGCAAGAACCCTTCGGCAACCATCTTCTCCACCATCCCCCGCAGCGGGTCGAAGTAGCCTTTGAGGTTGAGGAACGCACACGGCTTGCGGTGAATCCCGAGTTGACCCCACGTCCACTGTTCAAAAATCTCCTCCAAGGTGCCGGCGCCACCTGGAAGCGCTAGAAACGCGTCAGCCAATGCACTCATTGTGGTTTTACGATCGTGCATGGTCTCCACGACCTCGAGCCGATTGAGGCCGCGATGGGCAATCTCGCGTTGCACGAGCGCGCGCGGCATGACGCCAATGACTTCACCGCCGGCGCCGAGTGCGGCGTCGGCGATCACGCCCATAAGACCAACCCGCCCACCACCAAAGACCAATGTGGCCCCAGCGAGAGCAATGGCGCGCGCCGCCGCAGCCGCGCCATCCCTGTAGATGGGATCGTGCCCGCTGCTCGATCCACAGAAGATGCAGATTTTCATGCCAAGGGCCCTTGCAACACGCCATGCAACGGCGCCGCGCTGATCACGCTGAGCCGCCCCACAAGGCCGGCTCCTGACCATGCAAGAGGTGATCCGCTCATGGTTTTTGCGGCCTTCCCTTAGGGTTCGGCGTGCGTCGCCGCGCCGGGCACGGCGCGGCAGCTCTCGTCTTATTGTCGGCCGCGGCCCTCGCCGGCGTTGCCCTGTGGCAATCGCCAATTGAAGCCGCTACGAGGCGTATGACAATCGAAGGCAGGGTCCATGCGTCGACGCGATTTCGGCTGCGCTATCTCAATCGATACCGATCATGACATCGGATGCCTTGATGACGGCGTAGGCCTCCTTACCCGGCGCCAGCTTCAACTCGTCGACTGCAGCGTTGGTGATCGATGCGGTAACGATCGTGCCGCCGACGTCGATCTTGACGTGCGCCGTCGTCGCACCCTTGGTCACCTCGACAACCTTGCCCTTGAGGGTATTGCGTGCACTGATCTTCATTGCATGGCTCCTGTCTTCGCCGGTTTCAGTAACAACATCACGGCAGAACTCCAAGCCCAAACCTCGCCGAGGGAAGCTGGGGCCAGCGCCGGCGAACGTGGCGCCGGGCCCGGCATGGTTCCGCCCTGTCAGGCAACGCCGGTCCAACACCAACCGACCTCGATACCCGGGTCGATCGGCACACGGCGTCGCGCACCATGCGCGGGCGACCCCACTTACAAATAGACCGATGACATCGCGGCGGTTGGATACCGGCTGCCTGCTGCCGCGCCCACCGGAACCGCACGCGAAATGCTCGCGATCTCCTCGGGCGTCAAGTGAACGTCGAGCGCGCCGAGGTTCTCTTCGAGCCGCTTCAGATAGCGCGTTCCGGGAATGGCAACGACGTCGTCGCCCTGGCCCAGCAACCAGGCCAGAGTCAGCTGCGCCGGTGTGCACTTTTTCGCAGCGGCGATCTGTTCGATCTTGGAGACGAGGTCGCGATTGTGCGCAAAGTTGTCGGCTTGGAACCGCGGGTGCGCGGAGCGACGCCCATCGACATCGTCCAATGTCTTGAGCATACCCGTAAGGAAACCTCTGCCTAACGGCGAATAAGCCACAAACCCGATCCCAAGCTGCTTCGTGGTCTGCCGTGTCTCCTCGGCCTCGGTCCTGTAGAGCAGCGAGTATTCGGTTTGAACGGCCGAGATCGGATGCACCTGGTGCGCCCGCCGGATGGTTTCCGGGCGGGCTTCCGACAGACCCAAGAACCTGACCTTGCCCTGTTTGATGAGCTGCGCCATGGCACCGACGGTATCCTCGATCGGCACGGTCGGATCGACACGATGCTGGTAGAAGAGATCGATGACATCGACGCCAAGTCGCTTCAGGCTCGCCTCGCAGGCCTCGGCCACGTATTGGGGGCGGCCGTCAACCCCGTTGGCCTGCCCCTCGCGTCGCGTCTGCCCGAACTTGGTGGCCAGCACCACCCGATCGCGTCGACCGCGGAGGGCTCGGCCAACAACCTCTTCGTTGTGTCCCCACCCGTACATGTCCGAGGAGTCGAGGTGATCGACGCCGCGCTCGATGGCGGCATGGATGAGATTTTCCGATTCGCGGTCGTCGGCGGCACCGTAGATGCCGGAGAGCGACATGCATCCGAGACCGACGGTGGAAACCGCGAGCCCCTGCGATCCCAAAGACCTGTGTGCGAGCGTCTTCATAAAACGATGCCCTTTGCTTGCAGCGAACAGTGACACGACCACATGACAAGGCGAGGGGCCGCCTGCAGCCCCTCGTTTGATCACTTCGCCTAGGCCGGCGAAGGCCCAGCAATGGCCTTCACCTCCAGAAACTCCTCAAGGCCGAATTTGCCCCACTCGCGGCCGTTGCCCGACTGCTTGTAGCCACCAAAGGGCGCGCTGCGCTCGTTGGGAACGCCGTTGAGGTTGATGTTGCCGGCACGCAGTTCGGTGGCGACTTTGCGGGCGCGCTCGACATTCCCCGCCCACACGTAGCCGGCGAGCCCATACGGTGTGTCGTTGGCCATGGTCACCGCATCGGCCTCGTCCTTGTAGCCAATAATGGACAGCACGGGACCGAAGATCTCTTCGCGGGCGATGGTCATGTCGTTGGTCACGTCCGCAAACACCGTCGGCCGTACGTAGAAGCCCTTGTTCAGCCCCTCGGGGCGCCCAAGGCCCCCGGTCACAAGGGTCGCACCTTCATCGATGCCTTTCTTGATAAGGCCCTGAATCTTATCCCACTGGATCTTGTTGACGACCGGACCCATGGTGGTCCCCTCGGCCTTCGGATCGCCGGGCTTGGCCTTCTCCGCCGCCGATTTGGCGATCGTCATCACCTCCTGCATCTTTGCCTGCGGCACCATCATGCGGGTTGGCGCATTGCACGACTGACCAGAGTTGTTGAAACAATGGGCAACGCCGCCGGCAACCGCCTTCTGCAGGTCCGCGTCATCAAGGATGATGTTGGGAGATTTGCCGCCGAGTTCCTGGCTGATACGCTTGACGGTCGGGGCCGCTCGCTGGGCGACATCGATGCCGGCCCGTGTCGAGCCTGTGAAGGAGATCATGTCGATGCCGGGATGCTCGCTCATTGCGGCGCCGACCTCCGGGCCGAGGCCGTTGATGAGGTTGAATACGCCCGCCGGCACACCCGCCTCGTGTAAGATATCGGCGAAGATCAACGCCGATGTCGGCGTGTATTCCGACGGCTTCAAGATCATCGTGCAACCGGCAGCGAGAGCGGGAGCCACCTTGCAGGCGATCTGATTGAGTGGCCAGTTCCACGGGGTGATCATGCCAATGACCCCGACCGCTTCACGCACCACCGTTGCCGAGCCCAGCGCCTCTTCAAACTTATAGGTCTTGAGCACATCGATGGTGGTCATGATGTGGCCAAGGCCGGCGCCCGCCTGCGCTCTTTCTGCCAGAGCCATCGGCGCTCCCATTTCATCGGAGATGGCGGTGCCGACCTCCTTGATACGCTTCTTGTAGACCTCCGCAATGCGCGTGAGCAGCGCCACACGCTCGTCCCGGCTCGTTCTCGAGAAGGTGCGGAATGCCCGCCGCGCAGCGGCAACCGCCTTGTCCACATCTGCCTTCGATCCGAGCGCGATTGCGTACATCGATTCTTCCGTTGCCGGGTTGATGACCTCGCGCGTGTTGTTGCCGGTTGGGTCAACCCAAGCACCGTCAATGTAGAACTTCATGCGATTGACCATGATGCCACCTCTGTGTAGCGCGATGAGAGAGAAGGTTCTCAATTGAAGCAGGAACACGACCTAGGCGCCAGTGGGCCAATGCTTCCAGCAGGCCGTAAATGCTGCGCCATCGCGACCCAGCAGTTGAACAAAACTCTCCCCAACTCCGGCATGGGTGGCTTCGGACATCACAACACAAGTGGGCTTCGCCCACTGGCAACGCGAGCGGCACCGTCACCGGGTCCCCAGGGGCATTCCAGGAGCCTCAACTAGCCGGTGGCGAATTGCTCATTGCGCACATCTTGCTGTGTTCAGGCTTTGCTGCGCCCGGTTCCGCGCCACCGGCCCGTCCGGGCCGCAACCAACCGATCGGCTCAGCTTGCAGCCTCGTCGATTGACGGCTGCGCATGGCGCGGTTTTGGCCACGAGAGCAAGGCCTCGTGGCCCGTAGGTTCCCAAGGCGTTGGCAAAGGCTGTTGGCCGCGAGCTCGAAAGCACGGACATGCGCAAAAGTCGTTCTTCCGGCGAGCCGGCCGCCGTCGAGCTGGTGGTAACGACCGTGAGGCGATGCCGATGCGTCGCTATAAGTTGCGCCAGCCGTGCCGATTGCCATCATCGACCCCACTGGCGCCACGGCGGCAACGGGCGACGCGGTTGAGGTCGTGAGGCGGGCATCACCGAACCAGCGGCGGTGAGTGCTCATACTGCGTCACGGAGCCTGTCGGGATGCCAACCCGCAGCGCCAATATCTGGCCGCACAGGCAGCGCCCGCGCAAGGTCCGCAGATCCCGATCACATCCTGCTCGCATGCTGCGAGGCTGGCGGCCGCCAACAACCCCGCCGGAGACGATGCGGGCTCGGCGCCGCCGGGATCGCTTTGAGTCGAGGCGAGAGGCTGATCGCCCGCGACACCGCGCTCGGTCCATGACGGGTTGCGGCGCCAATGCCGAGGCGGTGGCGCGCACCACTGATCCTAAAAAAGATAGAAGCACCCGGCCCCGCGAGCCGGATGCTTCCCCAGGGCTCTTGGCTGCCACGAGTGCACCCGCGTCCATGGCATCCAAGAGGCAAACCCGTTCGATAGGACTCCGGCGGCCGCCAAAATCTTCCCGTGCCGATGCGACCGGCGCGGCCTATGTGGCAAATTGGCCACAGGAAGCCCATTTGGGGCCGAGAACGTTGGGGTTGCATCCCCGCGTCAATCACCGACAGTGCGGATGCCGCGGAGGAAGCAGCCATACGAGCCCCCCCGATTGCTGGCGCAGGCGTGAGCGTCGCAGGCGCGGCGTGGACGGCGCAGCTGGGGCGGCGCGCAGGGCCCGTTGCCAGCGAACGGCGGCAGCGAAACACGGGAGATCCGCATGCGACTGGGCTTTCTTGGTGTCGGCAACATGGGCCAGCCGATGGCGGCAAAGCTGCTCGACGCGGGACACGAGTTGTGGGTGTGCGATGTGCGCGAGGAGGCAGTGCGACCGCTGCTGGAACGTCAGGCGCGGCGGGCACAGTCGCCCAAGGAGCTGGCTGACAGCTGTGATACGGTCGTCATCTCGCTGCCGACGCTCGAGATCTTTCGACAGGTCGTGAGCGGCGCGCAGGGACTGCTCGCGGGCACTGCGCTCAAGACCATCGTCAACACGTGTACGGTCGGCAGACCTTTCCTGGCCGAGATCGAACAAATCTGTGCCACAGGCGGCGTGACCGTGGTCGACGCACCGATCAGCGGCGGTCCGGCCGGGGCCCAAGCCGCGACCTTGGCGGTCATGGTGTCCGGTGCCGCGGCGAAAGTCGCCGAGCTAATGCCGATCTTCCGGCTGTGGGGGCCAACGGTGGTGATTGCGGGTGACACGCCGGGTGCGGCGCAGGTCATGAAGCTCACCAACAATATCCTATTTGCGGTGTCGCTGATCGCCACATCGGAGGCCATGACGATGGCAACTAAGGGCGGCATCGCGCCCGACGCCATGCTCGAGATTCTCAACAATGGAACCGGCCGCAACTTTGCAACCGTCAGTCTATTCCCGGCAGCCGTGTTGCCGCGCACTTTCGAGTTCGGCGCCACCATCGAGATCCTGATGAAGGACGTTGATCTCGCCATCGCACAAGGCGAAGCGCTCGGCGTGCCGATGTGGGTGTGCCAGGCTGCGCGCCTGGTCTTGAAGCATGCGGTGTTTCAGGGCCGCGCGTTACAGGATCTGTCCCGCGTCGTGCAAATGATCGAGGATGGCACGCGGCAGGCGTGAGACACCGGCACGCTATCGGCCGCGACCAGCGACGTCGCAAGCAACGTTTCGGCCCCGCCCAGAAATTGCGGGTGCCGCCGAACGGTCACCGGCGCCCCGGTGTGTGACCGAGTTTGACTCAAGGGATCGCCGCATCGGCTCCCGGCGGATCGGGCCGCAAATAACCGACCAGGCAGCAGATACAAACGGCGAGCCCAGCCACCGGGTACTGCAGTGCCAATGCCGCCGCTGCCCCGAACAGGCACAAGGTGACCGCGGATCGGATGCGCATGACCCGGCGCACCCTGGCTGGAATGACAGCCTCGCTGTTTCGATCAATAAGCTCCCCAATCAACCAAATGTACGTCACGTTGACGAGGAAGAAGACGGCGGCATAAAACGCTACCGGTTGCGGCGCCAATCGGCTGACGGCCATCCAAGCGGTCGACAGCGGAAGCAGCGACATGGAGAATAAATGCGCGAAGTTGAACCACAACAGACGCGGGGTCGCTTGTGTCGCATAGCGCATGAGATAGTGATGGTTGGTCCAGACAATGGCGATGAATAGGTAGCTCACCGCGTAACTCAGCCATGTCGGCCACAGCAACAGCAGCGCCTCAAAGGTCGGAAGCTCCGGCGGCCGCAACTCCAAAACCAGCACCGTTATGAGAACGGCGAACACTCCGTCGGAGAACGCGCTGACCCGCTCTGGCGTGGCTCTGCGCAGGCCGGTCACATCAATCCCTGCCACAGGCACCTCCTTAGATTTGGCGGCACTCGAAAATCAACCTAACTCACCTTTGGGGCGAGCCACAGAGCAGGACCGCCCAACAACGATCATTGAAGGCGCCGACAGATATCACCCTGCCTTACGGTCGCAACATCCATCCGAAACAGTCGAACTACGGCGGGGGTTAGGCTGGCGCCCTGCCCGAGCTCACGGTGCCCGATGACCCAAGCGCCAGGTAGGCTCTCCGCAGCGGCCAACCCCCATGTCGAGGCGGCGTTGGGCTCCGATCACCGGGGCAACATGGCAAGCCCAATGCGACCGACGCTGCTGGCCAGCTTCTAACCACGATGATCAAATTCTCCACAGCAATTACCGGATCAGCGTGACATGACAACCGACTTGGCGCGCATGATCGCTGAGGCCTATCGGTGGCAACGCCGCCTGGGTGGTCAGCACATCGTCGGCACCCACTGCCACATTGTCGCCGATCGGGATCACCCGAATGTTTGGGATACGAACCACGCCGACAATGTAACGGCCCAGAGCGAACCCGAGTTCGATTCTGTGTTCGCGCAAATGGACGAACATCTAGGCCATTGCCGCTGGCGGGTGATTCACACCGATTGCTTCGCGCCCGACCGGTTTGTCGCCCGCCTCGCCCTCGACAACTTCGAAGAGCGGCCCGTTACGATCCAGATGGCGCTGCGCGGTACCCTCACCGACCGCGGCGCCGCGATCGATCTGCGCCCCGTTGCCGGCGAGGCCGATTGGGCGGCGCTGCTCCAGCTCGTACGCGCCGACCATGCCGAGGGACGCCGCACGCACGGCCTGAGCCTGTCGCCCGAATTCAGCGCGGCGCAGGTCGCCACCTTTCGTGCCAAGAGCGCGGCCTATCATTTTCATCTGGTGATCAACGCGGGTGTTGCCGTTGCCTATGGCGCCTATGCCGCCGCACCCAATGGCGTCGGCATGATCGAGGACCTGTTCACGCTGCAAGCGGCGCGGCGGCGCGGCATCGGCACGGCGATGATTGCCGCCTTTAGCGATCGCCTGCGCGGCCTGGGCTGCCACCCTATCTTCCTTGGCGCTCTCGCCAGCGAGCAGCCCAAGCACCTCTACGCTCGTTTGGGCTTCAGGCCGGTGATGCTTGCGCGCACCTGGGTCCGCGCCGTGCCCCACCACATCTGACGCGGGTCAGGGCTCGACGCAACGTCCCAGTCATGGCAGGGCGCATGTTGCCGCCAATGCTGTGCGCGCCTCAGGCAGTCGACGAGCGCGAGCGCTGCCGTCCGACCACGCCGGGTTTGCGAGCCGCGTTGGCTTGCAGGCCGCCCGCCGTGGCGGTCGGGCAGCCGATGTGCCTATGGCGCGCGGCATGTTTGTGCGCCCTCCGTGGTTATCGGCCATCGGCGAGGGCCGATCGCGGCGCTCGCTTCGGTGATTGCGTGACGGGGCCCCTCGCATGCACCCCATTGCTGCCCGGCCGGCAGGATTGGGTTGCGAACCGCGGCGTGGCGATTGGCCATCGCGTGGCGCATCAACTATGGTGATCGCTCCATCCTTGCTGAGGACAAGGCGATGCAAGATCCACCCATCGCGCGCGGCTTTCGCGGCAAGCGGCCGCCGCCCACGGCCAATGATCGCATTCCGCCGGGCCAGCATCTCACCCATGATTTTCCAGTGCTGTCGGCAGGGCCGACGCCGACCTTGCGGCTCGAAAGCTGGAGCTTCGCACTGCAGGCGGGCGGCGCTTTGCTGGGCAAGTGGAGCTGGAGCGAGTTCGAGGCGCTACCTCAAACGCAGGTCAAGGTCGACATCCATTGCGTGACCACCTGGTCGAAGCTCGACACGACCTGGCAGGGCGTGACAATCGATACGTTGCTGGAGGTGGCCGGAATTTCCGAGCCGCCCCAATCCTACGCAATGCTTCATTGCGACGGCGGCTATACCACCAATGTACCCGTTGCTGACCTGCTCGCTGGCAAGGCCATGATCGCCACGCGCTACGAGGGAAAGCCACTGTCACCAGAGCACGGCGGACCGGCGCGCCTGTTGGTGCCACATCTCTATTTCTGGAAAAGTGCAAAATGGGTGCGCCGGCTGCGATTCATTGAGCATGACGAGCCAGGCTTCTGGGAGTCGCTGGGCTATCATCTCTACGGTGACCCCTGGCGCGAGCAACGCTATGCGGGAGACTGACACAGCCCTTGCCGACCGACCGCGGCTCCAGTGGCGCACCGCCGAGGTGGTGCGCGTCATAGACGAGACACCGCGGGTCCGGAGCTTGGTTGTGAGCGTGCCGGGGTGGCCCGCGCATCGAGCCGGCCAGCATGTTGACGTACGCTTGACCGCCGCCGACGGCTACCAGGCACAGCGCAGCTATTCGATCGCCTCTGCGCCCGAGGCGCCGCAGCTCACCTTGACGGTGGAGCGTATCGATGACGGCGAGGTTTCGCCCTATCTCGCAACCGAAGCGCGGGCCGGTGATCGCTTCGAGGTACGCGGGCCGATCGGCGGGTACTTTGTTTGGACCGCTGCGCTCGGAGGTCCGCTGTTGCTGATTGCCGGCGGCTCCGGCATCGCGCCGTTGATGGCGATGCTGCGGCATCGCGCGGCGGCGGGGAGCGATGTGCCCGCCGTGCTGATCTATTCGTCGCGCACATTCGCCGACATCATCTATCGCGAGGAGCTCGATCGGATGGCGGCGCTGAGCGACGGACCGCGGGTGTTTCATACTTTGACGCGCCAGCAACCAGCAGGGTGGAGCGGCGGGGCACGTCGGATCGATCGGGAGATGCTGGCCGAAGTGGCGATCGCGCCCGGTCGGCACCCGCGCGCGTTTGTATGTGGTCCAACGTCACTGGTGGAGCAGGCGGCGCGGTCGTTGCTGGCGCTCGGCCACACGGCAAACCGCATCAAAACCGAGCGCTTTGGACCAACAGGAGCCTGACCATGAGCCTGGATCAAACGAGCACCCCTGCGGCGCCGCTCGACGGCAATGCGGCCGCCGGCCTGTTGCAGGAGGTTTTTGTCTTTGATGCCACATCGGCCACCGTGACCTGCGGCGGATGCGGTGCGACGGCCCAAGTGGGGGCGGCAATGCTCTACGGTGGGGCAATGGGGACGGTGCTGCGCTGCGCGCATTGTGACACCCCGGTGCTCCGCCTCGCGCGCACGCCGACGGGGTTGTGGCTCGATATGCAAGGTGCACGCAGTCTGATGATACCCAACGACCCTCGAGCCTGAGCCCGCACCACACAAGGAGTGCCGCAACGGATGTGGCCGAGCTGGCCGCTGTCGGAACCGAGGGTTGGCGGACCAATCTAACCTCGTGATCCCAGCAGCCGGTCGAGCGGCCTTGCCAGG
>DATFXD010000070.1:0-26876 GCA_035258605.1 Hyphomicrobiaceae bacterium
CTGCTGCCCTACCTGTTCAGCGGCATCGCCATGACCGCGGTCGGTCGCGCCGGCGGCGCCGTGGTCGAAGAAGTGCGCCGCCAGTTCCGAGCCAAGCCCGGCATCATGCAGGGCAAGGACAAGCCCGACTATGCCCGTGCCGTCGACATGCTGACGCGCGCCGCCATCAAGGAAATGATCGTGCCCTCGCTGCTGCCGGTGCTGTCGCCGATCGTGTGCTTTTATGTGGTGAAGTGGATCGGCGGTACTGGTAACGCCTTCGCCGCGCTCGGGGCCATGCTGCTCGGCGTCATCGTCACCGGGCTGTTCGTCGCCATTTCCATGACCGCCGGCGGTGGTGCCTGGGACAATGCCAAAAAGTACATCGAGGATGGGCACTTCGGCGGCAAGGGTTCGGATGCCCACAAGGCGGCGGTGACGGGCGACACGGTCGGTGATCCCTACAAGGATACCGCCGGACCCGCCGTCAATCCGATGATCAAGATCACCAACATCGTGGCGCTGTTGCTGCTGGCGGTGTTGGCGCACTAACGGTGGGTGCGGGGATGGCGGCGGGCGGGCCGTCAATCCAGTCCCAGCTGCTTGGTGCCGAGGTTGCGGAACAGCGCCTTGAGGATGCTTTCGTCGCGCGCGTGACTGGGCGTCTCGCGCTTGATGTAGTCGAACACCTTGCCGTCCTTCAGCCCGTACTGGGCCACCTTGTCGACGGCGCCGAGCGGGGTAAAGTAGATCGCCACCACCAGACGGTCCTTGACGGTGGGCGCAAAAAACGACGTTTGCCCCTCGGTGCTGGAGATATAGTAGTAGGCCGATCCCGAGCCGACCGTGGCCGTTGTGGTCGGCGTCCCCAGCGAGGTCTTGACCTGGTCCTGGCTCATGCCGGGCTGAATCTGCTTTAGATCATTGTCGTGAAACTGGTGCCCGCGCTTGGTCACGGTTTCGCTGCAGGCGGTGAGGCACAGGGCGATCAGCAGGCCCAGCGCTGCCGGCCGCAGCCAGGGCTTTGACGGCGCCGAGGTCACGGTAACGTTCCCGGGGCATGTTTGCTGCGCTCGGTGCTGCCAGCGCATAGTGGATCGTGCCTCATGAGAATCAACTTGGGAGCCTGGGCCGTCGCCTAACGCAGTAAGCTTGCAGTTGCAATCTTGGCGGGGCGCGACGGGCTGGCCCGCGGCGCCGCAAGGGGCAGTTCGGAGCATCCACCTCGTGATGTTGGCCTGGCTTTGGAGACGGTTGGATCGACGCCGGAATGCACGCGAGCTTTATGGCTCGATTGTGACGCAGGCACGTCGACCGATGTTCTATGCCGCTTGGGGTGTGCCGGATTCCATCGCCGGCCGCTTCGAGGTCATCGTTATCCACCTGTGCGTGGTGTTGGCCCGCCTCGAGGCGGAGGGCCAATCGGGCGCCGCGCTGGCGCGTGCGCTGAACGAGGCGTTCATCGCCGACCTCGACGCCAGCATGCGCGAGATGACCTTTGGCGACCTGGCGGTGCCGCGCCAGATCAAGCTCAGCGCGGCCGCCCTGTTCGACCGCCACAGCGCCTATCGGCGCGCGCTTGCCAGCGGCGAGCACGCCGCCCTGACCCAGACCTTGGCGACGCAAATGGCCTACCTTGCCGGCGCGGGTGGCGTGGATGCCGCACGGCTTGCGCACTATATGCTAGAGGCGGCCGATGGCCTCCGACGCCAGCCGGCAAGCGCGTTATGGGCCGGTCGGCTGATGTGGCCGGTGCTAGAGGGCCCGACGCTTGGGCGGCCCACGCCAGAGGCGCCGATGCCAGACCGGCAGCGGCTGCTATCGGACGGGCCCACGTCAGAGCGGCCTCGGCCGCCCGGCGGCAGCGCCGGCGGTGGTGGATCGCGGTAAAAGGAAGGACGGCAACATGCCAACCGCGCTCAGTTGGGAGCATTGGCTTGAGGATATTCCCACCACCGGCCTCACCGTCGAGCGGGTCGCCGATGCCGGCGAGCGCCAGCTGATCGCCGCGGCGCTGGATCTTAATGCCTGTTGTGAGCTCAGCGCGCGCTATCACATCACCCCGCTTAGCCTCGATCGCTACCGGCTGACCGGCGAGCTCACCGCCAAAATCGAGCAAACTTGCGTCGTCACCTTGGAGCCGGTCGCGGCGGTGATCGCGGACAGCTATGCGGCCACCTATTGGCCGGAGGCGGCGATGCCCGAGCCGGCGGCCGGGCAACTCGACCTCAACGCCGCCGAGCCCGAGCCCGAGCCGATGGTCGGCGGCAAGATCGACGTCGGCCGCATCATCTTTGAGAGCCTTGCCGCCGCCATCGACCCGTTCCCACGCCGGCCGGGCGCGGTGTTCGAGGGCCCCCTCTCGGCGCCCACCGCAAGTGAGCCGGAAAGTCCGTTTGCCGTGCTGGCCAGCCTAAAGGACAAGCGGTGAGGCGCCGGCGCCGACTGTGGGCTGGTGACTTTCACGGCGCTGTCAAGCGTCAGAAAACCTATTGTTTCGCCGCGGCAACCGGCTATGGTCGGGCGGTTTGGCGGCCTCGCGTTCCAGTATTAGCTGAACCTTCCGCGGGCCCGGCGCTGGGGCCACGTCAACCAAGGTGACCAAACGGGTCATGGCAAGGCCGCGCACGATATCGCTCGATGCGATGGGTGGAGATGGCGGTCCCGGCGTGGTGGTGCCGGGAGCGGCGCTGGCGCTCGGCCAGCACCCCGACGTTGAATTCCTGTTCTTTGGCGATCGCGCCCGCGTCGAAGGCGAGCTTGCCGCCCATGCCGCGCTTGCTCGCACCAGCCGCATCGTACACACCGACATTACCGTGGCGATGCAAGACAAGCCGAGCCAGGCCGTGCGCCGCCGCGGCTCCAGCATGTGGCTGGCGCTGGAGGCAGTGCACAAGGGCGAGGCCGACTGCATGGTCTCGGCCGGCAACACCGGCGCCCTGATGGCGATGGCCAAGCTGTGCCTCAGAACCATGCCCGGCATCGAGCGGCCGGCGATCGCCGGGCTGTGGCCGACCATTTCCAAACCCTGCATCGTGCTCGATCTCGGTGCCAACATCGGGGCCACCGCGCGCCAGCTCGGCGACTACGCGCTGATGGGTGCGGCGATGGCGCGGGCGCTGTTCAACGTCGAACGGCCGAGCGTCGGGCTGCTCAACATCGGCGTCGAGGAGATCAAGGGTATCGAGGAGGTGCGCCAGGCGCACGCCTGGCTGAAGCAGAGCGAACTCCCGATCGACTATCGCGGCTTCATCGAGGGCGACCAGATCGGCCAGCGCATCGCCGACGTGGTGGTGGTGGAGGGCTTCGCCGGCAACATGGCGCTGAAAACCGCCGAGGGCACCGCCAAGCAAATGGCGGCCTACGTACGCGAAGCCTTGACCAGTTCCTGGGCCGCCCGCATCGGCGCCCTGTTCGCCGCCCGCGGGCTCAGCGCGCTCAAGGATCGCATGGATCCCAGGCGCCTCAACGGCGGACCGTTGTTGGGCTTGAACGGCATCGCCATCAAGAGCCATGGCGGCACCGATGCGTTCGGCTATGCCAGCGCCATCAACGTCGGCTACCAGATGGTAGAAAGCAACGTACTCGAACGATTAGCCGCCGATCTCGATGCCTTCCACGGCACTTTGCACGAGGCTGAGGCGGCGCGCAAAACTTCATGATCCCTGCTGTGCCGAGGTACCGCCCGTTGGGGCCGGTTGCCGGCCCAATGAGACGTGCACGAGGTGAGACGTGGCCTTCATTCGAGCCGTAATCCGCGGTGTGGGCGCCTACCTGCCCAAGAAAGTGATGAGCAATCACGATCTCACGCGCCTGGTCGACACCAGCGATGCCTGGATCAGGGAGCGCACCGGCATCGAGCAACGGCATATCGCCGCCGATGATGAGTTGACCTCGGATCTCGGCATTGCCGCGTCGCGCCAGGCCTTGGTGCGCGCCGGCATCGATCCGGTGGACATCGATCTCATCGTCTGCGCCACCGCTACTCCCGATCGCACCTTTCCGGCCACCGCGGTGCGCATCCAGGCAGGGCTCGGTGTCACCAAGGGTGCGGCCTTCGACGTGCAGGCGGTGTGCTCGGGCTTTGTCTATGCCTTGGCCGTCGCCGACAACTTCCTGCGCAGCGGCCAATTCAAGCGGGCGATCGTGGTCGGGGCCGAGACCTTCTCGCGCATTCTCGATTGGAAGGACCGCGGCACCTGCGTGTTGTTCGGCGACGGCGCCGGCGCGGTGGTGCTGGAGGCGCAGACCCAGCTCGGCAATCGCGACGATCGCGGCATTCTGGCCACGCGCATTCGCTCCGACGGGCGCTTTGAGGAGCTGCTCTACGTCGATGGCGGGCCGGGCTCGACCAAGACCACCGGCCATTTGCGCATGAACGGGCGCGAAGTCTTCCGCCATGCGGTGCAAAAGATCTCCGGCATTATGGAAGAAACCTTGGTAATGGCCGGTTACGCGCCCGGCGAGGTCGACCTCTACGTGCCGCACCAGGCCAACCGACGCATTCTCGACGGCATCGCCAAGCGCCTCGAAATTCCGAGCGAGAAGGTGGTAATTACCCTTGCCAAGCACGGTAATACCTCGGCGGCGTCGATTCCGCTGGCGCTCAATCAGGCGTTTGAGGACCATCTTCTTAAGGAACGTCGCCTGGTGTTGATGGAGGCCATGGGTGGCGGCTTTACCTGGGGGGCCGCCCTGGTGCGGTGGTAAAAGCCACACGGCCCCCATTTATATGTGCAATTTCAGCCTGTTGATGTTGACCCCTCAATGCGCCGCGGCTAGCATCACATGTGGGTAAAGTGTTGGGGAGGGGCTCAATCTCATGGGTGGCAAGACACTCACGCGTGCGGATCTCGCTGAAGCGGTGGTGCAACGGGTAGGCCTACCGCGCAATGAATCCCAGGAGCTGGTTGAGCTCATTCTCAAGGAGATTTCCAGCACCTTGGCGGGGGGAGACGCGGTCAAACTCTCCTCCTTCGGTTCGTTTGGTATCCGTCAAAAGGGTCAGCGCGTTGGGCGCAACCCAAAGACGGGCGAGGAGGTGCCGATCACGCCGCGGCGTGTGCTGGTGTTCCGCCCAAGCAATATTATGAAGGATCGCATCAACTCCGGATTGCTCCGGCGCAGGGCGGCCGAATAGCGCTTTGCGTGCCCATTTTAGTGGGGGCTGATCGTGCCAAAGGCAAACGAGGCATTTCGCAATATTGGTGAAGTCTCCAAGGAACTCGGCGTCAAAAAGCACGTGCTGCGCTTCTGGGAGCAGAAATTCCCGCAGGTGCGGCCGATGAAGCGTGGCGGCGGGCGGCGCCTCTACCGCCCCGCTGACGTCGAGCTGTTGCGGGGGATCCGTGATCTCCTGCAAAGCGCCGGCTACACCATCAAAGGGGTGCAGAAGATCCTGCGCGAGCAAGGTGTCGAGCAGGTGAAGGTCGCCAGCGCCATGGTTGCCGCGCGCGGCCCCGAGGCCGGGGCGGAGGCCGCCGTCAAGCCGTTGCTGCTCAGCCCATTGCAGGTGCGCACCTTGCAGAAGATCGTCAGTGAACTCGACGCCTGCGCCGATCTGTTGAAGACAAACGCCGGGCGCCGGCAAAGCCCGGCGCGCGAAAAGCGGGCTGCCCGCGGCTAGGCCGCCCGCGGCGCTCCTCCGATCGTCGCTGCGGCAAACGGCGTTGCCAGTGGCCCGCGGTTCGGGGCTAACTAGCCGGGATCGAATTCGAGCCCGGTGGCCCCCCGTGCCCATGCCAGACCCCGCCGGCCAGAACGGAGCAGAGCTTTGGCTCGTCGATCTGGCGCGCGCCGGGCCGGCGCTCGAGCGCCTCGAGCACGAGGTTCCCCGCTTGGGAGCGCTCGATCGCGGCCGTATGCTGGCATTGCCGGATGCTCGGCGGCGGCTGGCGGCGCACGTGGCGCTGCGCGTCATCATCGAAGCCCGCCTCGGCGCCGGCCTGCGCGGCCGCGAGGTGCTGCGCCGGGGCGGTGGCAAGCCACGGCTCGAGGCGCAACCCGATGGCATCGACTTTAGCCTGTCCTATACCGACCATTTGGCGCTGATCGGGCTGGCGCGCGGGTCGGCGATCGGCGTCGATATCGAGCGCGTGCGCCCGGTTGCGATCGCGCCCCAGCGACGGCGCAACATCGAAACGGCGGCGGCAGCCCTCCTGCACCAGGCGTGCGCCGAAGGGCCAGCGGACCGGGCGTTCATGCAGGCCTGGGTGCGGCTTGAGGCGCTGGCCAAGGCGCGAGGCGAGGGCTTGGCAGCGGTGCTGGTGCGGCTCGGGATCCGCCACGCGCAGCTGCCGCCGGCGGCGGCGGTCAGCGGGCGCGCCCGGCGCCATCTTGCAGCCACCGGGCTCAAGGTCGAGGACCTGGCGCCGGCGCCCGATTGCGTGGCAGCCGTTGCCGCCGATCGCACCTTGACCGTGCCCGCGATCATGGGCTTCCCCTGCGATCGGCCGGGGATCGAGGCGCTGTTGGGCGCGCGCGCTTGCTAGGCTGGATGGCCCGCGCTGCTGGCTTCGGCGACCGGTGGGCGGCGAATTGCCTTCGCGCGCGGTCAGCCGATTGGGTATGCTGCGGCCCCACCTGAGAACACGGGGGAAGGGTGGCGCGGCCGCGCCACCCGCGGGCAATGCTGATCGAGGGATCGATGCAAGATAAGGCTTCTGATGAAACGACCTTTGAGACCCTGCACGAGCTTGTGGCGCCGGCCAGACGCAAGCTCACAAAGGAGACCTGGGATTATCTGATGGGGGGTGCCGAGACCGAGACCACGCTCGAGCGCAACCGCATCGCCATCGATGCCTTGGCCTTTCGCCCGCGCGTGCTGCGCGACGTCGAACAGGTAACGACACGCGGCAAGCTGTTCGGGCAGGAGCTGCGGCTGCCCGTGATCCTGGCGCCGATCGGGTCGATGCAGGACATGGTCAGCGACGGCGGCGTGGCACCCTCGCTCGCCGCCGCCCGCTTCGGTGCCATGCATATGTTGAGCTCGGCCTGCGCGCCGGGGCTCGAGGCCGTCGCCGCCTCCAACGACCATGCCAAGATGTTCCAGCTCTATGTGCGTGGCGATTCCGCCTGGGTCGATGACTACATCGCGCGGGCGATCGCGCATCGCTACCTGGCTTTGTGCCTCACCGTCGATCTTGACTACTATGGCCGGCGCGAGCGCGACATCGCCAAACGCTACCTGACCACCGCCCGTCGGCGCACCACCTCGGAGCAATTTCAGGCCCGCTTCGCCTGGACCGACGTGGCGCGCATCAAACGCAAGTTCCCAATTCCCATCATCCTCAAGGGTATCGCCACCGCCGAGGATGCGCGGCTCGCGGTCGAGCACGGCATCGAGGGCATCTATGTTTCCAACCACGGTGGCCGTCAGCTCGACCATGGCAAGGGCGGGCTCGCGGTCCTGCCCGAGGTGGTCGACGCCGTGGCCGGCCGCGCCGAGATCATCGTCGATGGCGGTTTCATGCGCGGCACCGATATCGTCAAGGCCATGGCGCTTGGGGCCAATGCCGTCGGTATTGGCCGGCTGCAGGGCCTGGCCGCCGCCGCCGCGGGGGTCGAGGGCATGGTGCGCATGCTCGAGCTGCTCGAGGACGAAGCCAAGCGCTGTCTGGGCCTGCTCGGTGTCAAAACCTTTGCCGAGCTGAACCGGTCCTACCTGGAGCCGGTCACGCCTTTGGGCCGGTCCTGGCTCGATGCCGCCTTTCCGCTCATTAAGGAAGGCTATTAGCACGTAAGTGATAAGCGCCGCGGCGCCGGCAAACCCCGGCGGCATTGATCCCTTGCGCTTTGCCCGCCCCGGACCGGCGGCACCAAGCCGCCGGCAACGGGCAACCGCCCGGTGGGGCGCGCGTCGTCGCCGTTCGGCACACGGCGCCGCATCGACGCCGGCGAGCGGCGCCATCGCCCGCTGTCACCGTCGCACACCGCATGCCGGGTCCTAAGTGCCAGCGTCGCCCATCCTCCGCCCGGCAATCCTGTTGGCGCCGGCCGGCGGCAATCTGTTAGAGTTGCCCTCCCGGTGGGTTCGCGGGTGAAAAGAGGCGAGAGTGGGTCCGGTGCACGCGTTGCTGTTGGCCGCCGCGGTGGTGCTGCTGGCGGGCCCGACGCTTGCCAGCTACGCCAGCGGCAATGCCGACAGGCTGGGCCAGGCGCGCCGGCTGTGGCAGCCGGCAGCAGAACAACAGGTCGTGCTTTGTCCAGGCGCGCGGGGTGCGCCGGTTGCGACGCACCATCGCGGCCGGCACAGCCGACGCCATGCGGTCAAGGTCGCCGCTGCCGCCCGCGCGCAACCCAAGCCGTTGCGCGCGGGGATGCCGGTGCTGGCAAGCTACGCCGTGCAGCTCAAAGCCGGGCTTACCGGCGCTCAACGCCAGGCGGCGCTGCAAACCTTGCGCGACAAGTACAAGCTGAAGGTCGTGAAGATCAATCGTGGCCTCGACATCCTGCGCTTGGCTCCGCGCGCCCCCGCCGTGGCTGCCAAGCCGCCCAAGAGCCTCGGTGCGGCGTTGACCCCCAAGATCATCCAGGATCTGCGGCAAGAGCCGTTCGTCGATGCCGCCTACGTCGACTTCCCGGTAAGCCCCAGGGCAAAGCCCGGGCGCGGCAAATAACCTCGGGCCGATTGCGGCCGCGCCGTTCGATGGCGGCCAGCCAACATAGGCACCGGTAGCGAGGGGAAGCGGTATTCGCTTGGTGCGTTGCCGGCCAAGCCAAGCAAACTATGATGGCGTCGCCCGGGCCGACCGCTCCGGGCGACGCTGATCACGCCTTAGGGAGCATGAGCCATGGCGCGCATGAAGGGTAGCGAGCTCATCACCGAGTATTTGCTCAAGAACCAGATACCCTACGTGTTCGGCATTTGTGGCCATGGCAATGTCGGCATGCTCGATGCCCTCTACGGCGCGCGCGAGCGCATCAAACTGGTGTCGCCGCGCCACGAGCAGGTGGCGGCGCATATGGCTGATGCCTACTTTCGCGTCCGCCACGAGCCGGTGGCGACCTTGACCTCGTGCGGCCCGGGCTCGTGCAACATCGTCATGCCGCTGCAAGTGGCGATGTCGGATTCCTCGGCGCTGCTCGCCATCACCGCCAATGTGCCAACCCAGCAGTTCAACCGCAGTCCGTTTCAGGAGATCAACCGGCATTTTCAGGCCGATTTCCCCAATATCATCCGTCCGGTGGTGAAGCGCAGCTTCCAGCCCACCCGCGTCGACATGCTGCCGCTCGCCCTGCGGCAGGCGATGACGGCGATGCTGTCGGGCCGGCCGGGTCCGGTGAATGTCGACGTGCCCTTCAACGTGTTTCAGGAGGAAGATGAGGTCGAGGTGCCGCCGGCGGCCCCGCCGTTTGCGGGCCAGCGCAGCGGCGCTCAACCGGAGGCGATCGCAACCGCGCTCGACATGCTGCTGGCGGCCAGGCGCCCGGTGGTTTTCATCGGCCACGGCGTGACCTTGTCGGAGGCCAGCCGCGAGCTGACCGAGTTCGTCACCAAGCTGAAGCTGCCGGTTATTTCATCGCCCAACGGCATGGGTGCCCTCGACATGTCAGACGCCCTGTCCTTGGGCTTCATCGGTCGCAATGGCGCCTATCCCGCCAACCAGGCCGGCCGGCACGCCGATCTGGTGCTGGCGATCGGGGCGCGCTTTGATGACCGCTCGGCCTCGTCCTGGATCCCCGGCTACTCCTGGAATTTCCCGCAGAGCAAGCTCATTCACGTCGATGTCGATCACGATGAACTGGGCCGCAACTATCCCCCCGACCTCGGGCTCATCGCCGATGCCCGCACCTTCCTGCGGCAAATGCTGGCCGCGTTCGATCAGCGCGGCACGCCGGTGGCCGAGGCGCGCGCCGAGTGGCTCACCGAAATCGCCGGCTGGCGCACTGCCTGGGAGGCGCACACGCGTCCCAACTTCGAGCTTCATGCCACACCGATCCGGCCGGAACGGATCGTCGCGGATTGCCGGGCGGTGTTGCCAGACGATGCCATCCTCGCCTGCGACGTCGGCGTCAATCACAATTGGTACATGCAGTTCTGGCAGGCGCGCCGTCCACAGACGATGCTGAACTCGTGGGGCTTTTCCGGCATGGGTTTCGGCGCGGCCGGGGTGCTGGGTGCCAAGCTGGCCGCGCCCGAGCGACCGTGCGTGGCCATCGTCGGCGACGGCTCCTTCACCATGGTGCCGCACGTGCTGCTGACGGCGGTGGAATACGACATTCCGGTGGTATGGGTGATCTGGAACAACTTCGGCTGGGTGTCGATTCGCGACATTCAGCTTGGCATGTTCGGCGGACGCGAGCTCGGCACCATGTTCCGCCACGGCGCCAACAAGGAGCCCTACAACCCGGATTTCGCCGGCTGGGCCAAGGCCAGCGGCGTCGCCGCGGAGACCATCACCCGGTCGCAAGACTTCAAGGGTGCGCTCGAGCACGCCATCAAGGCCAACACGCCGTTCCTGATCGACGTGCACGTCGATGCCGAGGTGCGTCCGCCGGCGACGGGGACTTGGCAGCTGCCGCCGACGCCCTATAACGAGCCCGCCTTCGGCAAGCGCTGGCGTCCGGGCGAGCCTGCCGGGACGTGAGTGACGCCGAGGTCATGGCGCCGCCTGCCAGCCCGCGCGCGGGCCGTTGACTTCCGGTCCGCCGCGGGCGAAAGCGCGCCGGCACAAGGGACAAGCCGTGGTGGCAACAACAAGGGCACAGACAATGGCTGAAGCGAGCTCGGGCGTCGTCATCCGCAACATTGCCGAGGTGCCATGGCAGCAGTTCCCCGACCATTTTGGTGGTGCACTGTCCAAGCCCCTCGTCATGCCGCAGACGGCGGGCTCGCGGCATCTCGATTATCGCATTTCGCTCTACCAGCCGATGGCCTACGTCGCCCTCCACGCCCACAAGGTGCAGGAGCAGATCTACCACGTGCTCGAGGGTGAGGGATTGATGGAGATCGACGGCAACAAGCACGTCGTGCGCAAGCACGACGTCGTTTACCTGCCGCCCGGGGCCGCGCACGCCATCCAGAATTCGGGCCTGGTCGATCTTATCTTCCTGGTGGTGACCTCACCCGTGACCGACGAAGCTCCCTAAGGCGCCCATGCAGCTCATCATCTTCGATTGCGATGGCACCTTGGTCGACAGCCAGCACGCCATTTGTGCGGCCATGGCCCACGCCTTCAGTGCCCTGACCCTACCGGTGCCGACCCGGGATCGGGTGCTCGATATCGTTGGCCTCTCGCTGCCGCAGGTGTTTGCCGTGCTCGCCGGCGACCAGCCGGATAGCGTGCAGGCCAAGCTTGTCGAGCTCTACCGCGCCGGCGGTCCGGGGCCACACGCAGGCGCTGCGCGCGATCCGTTGTTTGCCGGAGTGGCCGAGCTGATCGCGGCGCTTGCGTGTCGCGACGATGTCGTGCTCGGCATCGCCACCGGCAAGTCCCGGCGCGGCGTTGCCCGCATTCTCGAACGCGAGGCGTGGTCGGGGCACTTCCTCACCATTCAGACCGCCGATGATCACCCCTCCAAGCCGCACCCGGCGATGATCGTGCAGGCGATGGCCGAGGTCGGGGCCGATGCCTCCACCACCATTATGGTCGGCGATACCAGCTACGACATGGAGATGGCGGTGAATGCGGGAGTGCGTGGCATCGGCGTCGGCTGGGGCTACCATGCGCCGGCGCGGCTGTTGCAAGCCGGCGCCCGGCTCATCATCGATGAGGCCGCGGATCTGATGGCGGTGATCGATCAACCGGTGCGGGCGATCGCATGAGCCGGCGCAACGGTGAGCCGACGGGCGTCAACGGGCCAGGCCAGCAGCGTGCCTTGCCGCAACGGTTTTTCAAGACCGTGACGGTCGCAGCCGCGTTGGGCAGCGGCGATGCCATGGCCGCTTCGCCCGACCCGGGGCCGCCGGCTGAGGTCTATTGCGTGCTGCTCGATGGCAAAAGCGTGCGCACCCCGGCCAAGGGCACGCTGGCGCTGCCCACGCGCGCGCTGGCCGAAGCCATCGCCGCCGAATGGCAGGCGCAAGGCCCCCAGATCGATCCCGAGCGCATGCCGTTGACCCGCCTCGCCAACGCCGCCATCGATGGCGTTGTCGGTCGGCAGGCGCTGGTGGGTGCCGACATCGTCAAATATCTGGGGAGCGATCTTGTCTGCTACCGTGCCGCCGATCCCGCCGCCTTGGTCAAGCGGCAGGCCGATGCCTGGGATCCGGTGCTGGCCTGGTGCCGCACCGTGCTCGGCATCGACCTTAAGGTCACCAGGAGCATCGTGCCATTGGCGCAACCCGAGGCAGCCGGCGCCGTCCTGACGTCCTGGTTGCAGGGCGTTGATGCCTTTGCGCTGACCGCGCTGCACGCCATGACGACGTTGCTGGGCTCGGCGGCGTTGACCCTGGCGTATGCCGGCGGCCAGCTCGATGCGGCCGCGGCCTGGGCCGCGGCCCACATCGATGAGGATTTCCAGTGGGAGCAGTGGGGCATCGACGCTTTGGCGAAGGCCCGGCGCGAGCGGCAATGGGCCGAGCTTGAGGCGGCGAGCCGGCTGTTCGAGCTGGCGCGCCCCGGCGCCCGAGGCAAGGGTTAACGCATCCTGAAGGCGCTGGGTGCGCGCGCACGCTCGAGCTCAGTGGGCAACCGGGCGGGCCTGGGTTTGCGGCCCTGCGTGCCCATGCTATGCCGCTAGGCGCAGCTTGTGCGTCGCAATATCGGGGCCCTGGAACCATGAAAGAAGTACTCGATGAGCTGGAGCGCCGGCGGGCCGAAGCCCGCCTCGGTGGTGGCCAGGCTCGCATCGATGCGCAGCACAAGCGCGGCAAGCTCACGGCCCGCGAACGCATCGACCTGTTGATGGACGAGAAGTCGTTCGAGGAGTTCGACATGTATGTCGAGCATCGCTGCGCCGACTTCGGCATGGACAAGATCAAGATCCCCGGTGACGGGGTCGTCACCGGTTGGGGCACCATCAACGGTCGCGTGGTCTACGTCTTCGCCAAGGATTTTACCGTGTTCGGCGGCTCGCTGTCGGAGGCCCATGCCCGCAAGATTACCAAGATCCAGGACATGGCACTGCAGAACCGGGCACCGATCATCGGCCTGTTCGATGCCGGTGGCGCACGCATCCAGGAGGGTGTCGCAGCCCTCGGCGGCTATGGCGAGGTGTTTTTGCGCAATGTCCTCGCCTCCGGCGTGATCCCACAGATCTCCGTCATCATGGGACCGTGTGCCGGTGGCGATGTCTACTCTCCGGCCATGACCGACTTCATCTTCATGGTCAAGGATACGAGCTACATGTTCGTCACTGGCCCGGATGTGGTGAAGACCGTCACCAACGAGACGGTGACGGCCGAGGAGCTCGGCGGCGCCAAGATCCACACCACCAAATCCTCGATCGCCGACCGTGCCTATGACAACGACGTCGAGACTTTGCTGCAGATGCGCCGGCTCATGGATTTCCTGCCGGCCAACAACCGCGCCGGGGTCCCCGTGCTGCCGACCAGGGACAGTCCCGACCGCATCGAGCCCTCGCTCGATACGCTCATTCCCGACAATCCCAACAAGCCCTACGACATCAAGGAGCTGGTGACAAAGGTCGTCGACGAGGGCGATTTCTTCGAAATCCAGGATGCCTTCGCGCGCAACATCGTCACCGGCTTTGCGCGCATGGAGGGCCGCACCGTCGGTATTATCGCCAACCAGCCACTGGTGTTGGCCGGCGTTCTCGATTCGGATGCCTCGCGCAAGGCCGCCCGCTTCGTGCGGTTTTGCGATTGTTTCGATATCCCGATCCTGACCTTCGTCGACGTGCCGGGGTTTCTGCCGGGGACGGCGCAGGAGTATGGCGGGCTCATCAAGCACGGCGCCAAGTTGCTGTTTGCCTACTCGGAGGCAACGGTGCCCAAGGTCACGGTCATCACCCGCAAGGCCTACGGCGGGGCCTACGACGTGATGAGCTCCAAGCACATTCGCGGCGATGTCAACTATGCCTGGCCGTCGGCCGAGATCGCCGTGATGGGGCCGAAGGGGGCAGCAGAAATTCTTTACCGCGCCGAGCTGGGTGATGCGGCAAAGCTCGCCCAGCGCATCAAGGAGTACCAAGATCGCTTCGCCAACCCGTTCGCGGCGGCGGAGCGCGGCTATATCGACGAGGTGATCCTGCCGCGCTCAACCCGGCGTCGGATCTGTCGCGCGCTTAATATGCTGCGCCATAAGACCGTCGAGAATCCGTGGAAGAAGCACGACAATATTCCGCTGTGAGGCGCCGGCATCCTCGCTAGCACCGTCCCCCAACAACCGCGCACGGGGCGCGGGAAGTGCGAGCGGCGCCGTGCCCAGCGCGCTGCCGACCATGGCCGAACATGAATACCCATTCAGCCCTGTACCCGCGTTTGTTTGCGCTTTTTTAACGAACGGATCGCGTGCCGCCGCCGCGTTTTTTGCCTTTGTAAGCCCACCGCTGCCGCTGATCGGCAGCTCAGAATTGGGATGATCAGGCAAAGGAGTTTGATACCATGCAACGCTTCTATCTTGCTGCCTCGGGCCTTGCCCTTGTCGGCGGTCTGCTGTTGGCGGCGCCGGCCGAGGCGGCCACCCACCGGCACGGCTGGGGGTCAACCACGCCCGCTGAGCGCGTGCTGATCGCCCGCAGCCAGCACCAGCTCAATGTGATCAAGGCGCGCGCCCAGGCGGACGGTCACATCAGTCGCTGGGAGCGGGCCCAGATCCACCTGGCGCAGTCGCGCCACGACGCTCTCGTCTATCGCTTGCGCCACAACTAGCGCCGCGGCTGGTGCGGCGGCCGCCCGAGATGCGGCGGCCGCCGCATCCCCACACGCGCAAAAAAGGGCGATCGTTAGCCTGATGGTAACCCTCAAGCCTTAGCCTGCCCCCCGTTAGTTGGGGGGTTGCCATGGGTGTCTTGAGCGCGGTTTCAGTTTCGGAAATCAAGGCGCGCGGTAGCATCAAGGATGCGGATGTCCTCAAGCTGCGCCGCAGCTACTATGAGGACGGCGCCATATCCGCCGACGAAGCCGAAACCATGTTGGCGCTCAACGATGCCTGTCCGATCCAGGATCCGGCCTGGGCCGACTGTTTGATCGAGACCATCACCGACTTTATCGTCGATACCGCCGAGCCCGCCGGCTATCTCAATGTCGATAACGCCGACTGGCTGCTTGCCCGCATCGCCAAGGACGGTGGGATCGGCAGCAAGACCGAACTCGAATTGCTGGTCAACGTTCTCGATCGGGCGCGCTGGGTACCGCAAAAGCTCGTGCGCTTTGCCCTCGAGCAGGTTCGCGACGCCATCGTCAACGGCAGCGGGCCGCTGCGTGCCGGCAAAGCCGCCGGGGTGGCAATGGTCACGGCGGCCGATGTCGACCTCATTCGCCGCATTCTCTATAGCTTCGGCGGCGATGGCAATCTCGCCATCACCCGTGCCGAAGCCGAGGTGCTGTTCGAGATCGATGCGGCGACCGCGCTTGCCGACAATCATCCGAGCTGGGGCGATCTATTCGTCAAGGCGATCGCCAATTCGGTGATGGGCGCGTCCGGCTACGCGGCGCCGCCACGCGCGGTGGCGCTGATGCGCGATGCCTGGCTCGACCGCCGCGGCGAGCTCAGCATCACCGAACTGCTGTTGGGCGTAACTGCGGGGGTCAAGAGCCTGTTCGGCGGTTATCGCCAGCAGACCAGCGAGGAGCGGGCGATCGCCCGTTTGACACAGCAGAAGATCGAAATCATCACCCGTGAGAGCATTACGCCGGCCGAGGTGGCGTGGCTGGCCGAGCGCATCGGCGGGGATGGCAAACTGACGGCCAATGGCCGCTCGCTCATGATGTTCCTAGAGGCGGAAAGCCTCATCATCGATCCAAGCCTCAAGGAGCTCATGCACCGGGCCGCCACCGTCGCGGCTTGAGGCACACAAACCCCTGCCGGCGACCAGCACGAAGCCGCACCATGCGGGGCCGCTCGGCCGGCGCCATTGCCGGGCTCGGCGTAGGCCACGCGCGTGGCTATCCGGGGCCGGCGATGTCGCATCCTCTAGTGCGCCTGCCGCCTTTGCCCCTATCATCGACGCCAAAGGCGAACAACGCCTGCGACCTCGTCCGGATGGTGGCCCAACATGTTCAAAAAAATCCTGATCGCCAATCGCGGCGAGATTGCCTGTCGCATCATCAAGACCGCGCGCCGGCTCGGGATTAGAACGGTGGCGGTTTATTCCGAGGCCGATCGTGATGGGCTGCACGTGCGCCAGGCGGATGAGGCAGTGGCGATTGGTCCGGCGCCTGCCGCCCAGTCCTACCTGGTGATCGACAACATCCTCGAGGCCTGTCGGCAAACCGGGGCGGAGGCCGTGCATCCAGGCTATGGCTTCCTGTCGGAACGCGAGGCTTTTGCCATCGCCTTGCAGCGGGCCGGGATCGTCTTCATTGGCCCCAACGCCCGGGCCATTGCTGCCATGGGTGACAAGATCGAAAGCAAGAAGGCGGCGGCACGGGCCAAGGTATCGACGGTGCCGGGCTACCTCGGCGAGATCACCGATGCCAAGCACGCCGTGCGCATTGCCGCCGAGATCGGCTATCCGGTGATGATCAAGGCCTCGGCGGGGGGCGGCGGCAAGGGCATGCGCATCGCTTATTCGGCCCGGGAGACCGAGGAAGGCTTCCAGCTGGCGCGGTCCGAGGCCAAGTCCAGCTTCGGCGACGATCGGCTGTTCATGGAGAAATTCATCGAAAACCCGCGCCACATCGAGGTGCAGGTGTTGGGGGACAAGCACGGCCATGTCATTCATCTGGGCGAGCGCGAATGCTCGATCCAGCGGCGCAATCAAAAGGTCGTGGAGGAGGCGCCCTCGCCGCTGATCGATGCGAAGACGCGCAAGGCCATGGGCGATGAGGCGGTGGCACTGGCCAAGGCGGTCGGCTACGACAGCGCCGGCACGGTCGAATTCGTGGCCAGCCAGGAGGCCAAGTTTTACTTCCTGGAGATGAATACGCGGCTCCAGGTCGAGCATCCGGTGACCGAGCTGGTGACGGGCGTCGATCTGGTCGAAGAGATGATCCGGATCGCGGCCGGCGAGCCGCTGCGCCTGCGGCAAGCCGATGTCAAGCTGGCGGGCTGGGCGGTGGAAACACGCATCTATGCCGAGGACCCCTACCGCGGCTTTCTGCCCTCGATCGGGCGCCTGACGCGCTACCGACCGCCGGCGGAGGGCCGCGACGGCAATGGCAGCGTGCGCAACGACACCGGTGTCTATGAAGGCGCCGAGATCTCCATGTTCTATGATCCGATGATTGCCAAGCTCGTCACCCATGCGGCCACGCGCAAGGCGGCGATCGCGCTGCAGGCCGACGCCCTCGATCGCTTTGTCATCGATGGTGTCGAGCACAACATCCCGTTCCTGGCGGCGCTGATGCAACACGAACGCTGGCAGAGCGCTCGCCTGTCGACGGGTTTCATTGCCGAGGAGTTCAAGGGCGGGTTCCGGCCGCGCGCGCTGGCGGGCGATGAACTGGAGCTGCTCGCCGCGGTGGCGGTGGCGATCGATCATCTCGGCAATGCGCGCCGGCGCGAGATCAGCGACCAGATGGGGGGGCCGAGCGTGCGCTTTGCGCGGCGGCGCATTGTCAACATCGGCAGCGAGCGCCTGCTGACGGAGGTCGAAGGCGGGCTCGCCGGGCCCACCAAGGTGAGCTTTCCGGCACCGGACGGGAGCTGCCGCAAGGTGCTCGAACTGGTGTCGGCATGGTGGCCGGGTGAACCGGTCTGGGTCGGCACGGTGGCGGCGCGCCCGGTGGCGGTGCAGGTGCGTCAGCTCCTCAATGGCACCGAGCTCGCCTATCACGGCGTCAGCTGCAAGGCCTACGTCTATACCGAGCGCGAGGCGGAACTCGCCGCGCTGATGCCGCACAAGCTGGCGCCGGACACCTCAAAGCTGTTGCGCTGCCCGATGCCGGGGCTGGTCAAGTCGATCCATGTGGCGCCGGGCCAGGAGGTAAAGGCCGGCGACGCGCTGTGCGTCGTCGAGGCGATGAAGATGGAAAACGTGCTGCGCGCCGAGCGCGAAGGGGTGGTGAAGTCGATTGCCGCCAAGCCCGGCGACAGCCTCGCGGTCGATGCCGTGATCATGGAATTTGCCTGAAGCTTCGCGTGCCGGCAAAGCGCAACTTGCGCAGGCTGCGGTTTTCATCGACTGTCGCCCGGTCAGTGCCAGCCCGCGAGGACCAACACCCGATGCGCAGTTTTCACTTCCCCGGCCGCTCCCCGGTGTATGGGCGGCGGGCGATGTGCGCCACCTCACATCCTGCCGCCAGCCTCACCGCGATGGAAATCCTGCGCCAGGGCGGCAACGCGGTCGACGCGGCGATTGCCACCGCGGCGGTGTTGGCGGTGGTGGAATGCCCGATGACCGGCATCGGCGGTGATTGCTTTGCACTGATCGCCAAGCCGGGGGCTCAGGCCCCGATCGCCCTCAATGCGGCCGGCCGGGCGCCGGCGGCGGCGACCAGCGACTGGTATGCTAAGGCCGGCATTGGCCGCATCGAAACCACCAGCGTGCACGCGGTCACGGTACCCGGTGCCATCGCTGGCTGGTGCCGGCTCCACCAGGATCACGGCAGCATGCCGTTTGAAGCCCTGCTGGCACCCGCCATCGAACTGGCTGAACAGGGCTTCGTCATCGCCCCGCGGGTCTCGGTCGACTGGTCACGCGGCGCCGCCAAGCTGGCGCGCCAGCCGGCGGCAGCCAAGCATTTCCTGCCCGGCGGCCGCGCGCCCCGGGTGGGCGAGGTGATGCGCTTTCCGGCCCTGGCCGCAACCTTGAAGCGCATCGCCAAACAGGGTCGAGACGGCTTCTACACCGGTGAGGTTGCCGACGACATGGTGGCGACCTTGCGGGAACTCGGCGGCCTGCACAGCCTTGAGGATTTCGGTGCGCAATCGGCGAGCTACGTCGAGCCGATTTCGACCCGCTATCACGACACCGACCTTTACGAGCTGCCGCCCAGCAACCACGGCGTGGTGGCGCTGATCCTGCTCAAAATGCTCGACCGCCTCGGCCGGATCGGCGACAGCGTCTCGGTCGAGCGCTATCACGTCTTGATGGAGGCGGCACGCCTGGCCTATGCGATGCGCGACCGGTTCGTGGCCGACCCCGAGGCTGCGGCCGTGCCGATTGGGCACTTGCTCGATCAACGGGTGATCGACGGCCTCGTTGCCCGTAT
The DNA here is from genome assembly GCA_035258605.1 of Hyphomicrobiaceae bacterium. GTDB lineage: Bacteria > Pseudomonadota > Alphaproteobacteria > Rhizobiales > Hyphomicrobiaceae > AWTP1-13. The sequence goes on from DATFXD010000070.1 coordinate 19,202, forward strand.
CGACCGTCGCCGGCGCCGGCCGGAGCTTGGGCCGATGCCTGAACCCTCCGGCTCCGATACGGTTTGCTTTTCCATCGTCGACGAGCAGGGCATGGCGATCTCCTTCATCAACTCGCTGTTCGCCGATTTCGGTTCCGGCATCGTCAGCGGCCGCACCGGCGTCAACTTCCATAACCGCGGCGAAGGCTTCGTATTGGACCCGGCGCATCCCAACGCCATTGCCGGGCGCAAGCGTCCCCTGCACACGCTGATCCCTGCCATGGGTTACCAAGCCGGTGCGCTGACCCTGGCCTTCGGCGTGATGGGGGCGCAGTTCCAGCCGATCGGTCACGTCTATGTCATGAGCAACCTGTTCGACTACGGTCTCGACCCGCAGGAGGCGGTTGACTGCCCGCGCGTATTCTTCGAGGGTGATGGCCTCCTGGTCGAGGAGGCGGTGCCGCCGGCGGTGGTCGCCGGGCTCAAGGCCCTGGGCCACCAGGTCAAGACCCGCGAGCTGCCATGGGGCGGTGCCCAGATCGTGGCCCTCGACCGCGCCCGAGGGGTGCTGATCGGCGCCTCCGACGCGCGCAAGGACGGCATGGCGCTCGGCTACTAGAGCAACGAGGCGTGAATGCAGGCAGCGACGGGCGAGCGGCGCACCGTGCGCATCCGTATTGAAGGCCGCGTGCAAGGCGTGGGCTTTCGCTATTGGACCGAACGCGTCGCCGTCGGGCTTGGGCTTGATGGCTGGGTGCGCAATCGCCGCGACGGCGGGGTGGAGGCGTTGCTGTCGGGCCCGGCAGCGGACGTCGCCGCCATGATCGAGCGCTGCCAGCACGGGCCGCCGTCAGCGCGGGTCGATTTCGTCAAAGTGATTGAAGAGGCGGAGGAGCCGGCCCCGGGTTTCGAGGTTCTCCCCACCCAATAAGCGCCGTCAGATCAGGCGTTGGGCGGCCCGGCGCAGACCTTTGAGGATCGGCTCATAGGCCTCCTCGTCGCGCGCTTGCGGATAGACCATGTACACGGGGCAGCTGAAGGCGCGGGCGCGCGGTGGAATCCTGAGCCGGCGCCGGCTCAGGTGTGGCCGAACCAGCCGGCGCGGGAAATAGCCCGATGCCTGGTTGGCAAGCAGGAAATCGAGCCCCAGGGAGCCCAGGTCCAGGTGCACGCTGGTGTTGGTCAGGCTTGGGTAGGCGGCGGCGTGTTCGGCCTGGAACTCCGGTCCCCAGTCCACCAGCACATAGTCGCTGGCATGACGGCGGCGAGCGGAACTGCTGGTCACCAGCACGAATTCTTCGTCGAACAGGTGTTCGATGGTGAGCCCCGGCGGCTGCCCCGGCCGGTACATGATGGCAAGGTCGAGGGTGCCCTCGAGCAGGCGCTGGATCATCACCGCCGACAGCGAAGCGCTGGCCGAAATGGCGATGTCGGGGATATTGTCCCTGAGCCACGAGATCCACTTCAGCAGGAACCCGTCCCATAGCGTCGCCTGGGCGCCGACCGCAAGGTGGTCGCGATGCTGCCCCGACAGGCCAACCTCGAGCTGCGCGTGTTGCCACAGCCGCACCAGTGCCAGCGCGTGCTTCTGGAACTGCTCGCCGGCGGCCGTGAGGGTGGCGCCATTGCGCGAGCGTTCGAACAGCGAGCGAGCGAATTGCTCCTCGAGCACCTTGATGCGGGCGCTCACCGTCGATTGCGTGACATTCATCTTGCGGGCTGCCTCGATGAAACTGCCAGTCTCGGCGACCATCAGGAAGGTGCGTGCAAGTGCGATGTCCATCGGCTACCAGTTCACTGCGAAATGGGTGCTGAAATGTATCTATCGAAATCATCGATAGACGTCAGCGGAAAAATCCGTTTGTAGAATGCCTTGAAAATTTCCACATTGACGACGCCCGGACTCGATTCGGGTGATTCATTGGAAGGACAAGACATGAAGGCGAAGAAGACCGCGAAGAAGGCTGCGAAGAAGAAGCCGGCGAAGAAGAAAAAGAAGTAAGGCATCCCAGTGCACCCAAGCGTCGAGTCAGTCAGATGCGTTGTGCCGGTGTGATCGGGGTGATCATGCTCCTGTCGAGCGCCACCGCAGCCCACGCGGTGTCGATCACCAATCGGGACGAGCAGGATCACAAGGTGACGGTCATCGAGGGTGATACCACGGCAGACCATGTCTTGAAGCCCTCGCAGACCCTGAACGGCATCTGCGCGAAAGGGTGCACCATTCGACTGAACGACAGCGAAGACGACGAATACCTCCTTGAGGCAAACGACGTCGTCTCGATCGAGGACGGTAGCCTCTACTACGAGGGGCCCGATACTCCGGCGCAGCCGGCGCCGGCTCCGGCAACCGGTCCCGGGCCCGCCGGGAAGGGGTAAGCGTCCCATTGCTCTTGGCGCCTGCTACCTGATCTGGATTGGGTGGCCAGGCGTCCTTTATTTATGCGGATATCCGTCCGCTTTCTCCTCCGCAGTAAGGGCTTAGGTTCCGCCCGCTAGTCCTCGCGGTTCCGCCGTGCCTCGCGCCGCAACGATCTCAACGGGTCCGAAGCGGCGCACGAAACATGACCGCAAGGCGGCGTCGACCTCGGGCTGGGTCCGAGCGACGCCGAGTTGGGCGAGGCTCGTCACCGGCTCGTCGAGGCCGCAAGGGACAATACCGGCGAAGTGGCCGAGGTCGGGTGCCACGTTGAGGCTGACGCCGTGTGAGCTTACCCAACGGCGCAACCTGACACCAATGGCAGCGATCTTGGCCGGCGGCGCCGTGCCACCGTTTTTAACCCAAACGCCAACGCGACCCTGGCGGCGCTGCGCCGCGACACCCAGTTCGGCCAGCGCCTCGATGATCCACTCCTCCAGTGCGGTGACGTAAGCGTGCACATCGCCAAAGCGCGCCCGCACGTCGAGCAGCAGATAGGCAACGCGCTGGCCCGGACCGTGATAGGTGAACTGGCCGCCGCGACCGCTGCGAAACACGGGCAGGCGATCGGGTTCAAGCAGATGCTCCGGCTTGGCGCTGGTGCCGGCGGTATAGAGCGAGGGATGCTCGAGCAGCCAGACGAGCTCCGACGCGCTGCCGGCGGCAATGGCGTCGACCCGGGCCGCCATAAGGGCCGCGGCCGTGTCGTAGGCGATCGGGTTTCGGCTCAGCATCCAATCGATGGTGGCAGGTCGCCCATCGACCGGCATCGCACGGTTGTCCACTCGGCTATCCATTCGGGTCTTTCAGCCCTGCTCGGCCCTGCGGCCGGGCAAGAACCGGCCAATTTGGCAGCTCACAGCTGGGTCGGGTCGCCTCTGCCGGCAGTTGGCAGCACTGATCCTAACACATAGGCCGGGCTGGCAGGGGGGCAAGGGCGCGTCGTGGTGAAGCGCTTGTTTGCGCCGCCGGGGTTTGCTAACAGGTCGGGCTTCGAAAGCTGCCTGATCGTGCGGTCGTGGCGGAATTGGTAGACGCACTAGCTTGAGGGGTTAGCGCCGCAAGGCGTGGAGGTTCGAGTCCTCTCGACCGCACCAACGTGCAATGATCCGTCTTCGCCGCCAAGGAGATGCGAGGACGTAAGGACTTGCAGCGCCCTGCCGCTACAAAGGGCGCTACAAATGACAGTCCGCATGACCACGCTACGACGTGCTCCAAACGGCGATTGGATCAGCCGCAAGGCCATCCCGGCCGACGTTCGTGACGCCTACCGCGCAGCTCACGGCCTGTGCCGCGAAGAGCGCTTCCGACGGAGCGGCTCGATGTCGGTCGAACGAGCCAAGCAAGAGCTTCGCGAGTGGGACGCGGCCGTCTCGGGTCGCATCAGCGCCCTTCGAGCTGTCCGGGACGGAGACGGGCAACCACTCACCCAAAGGCAAGCCCATGCCCTCGCGGGCGAGTGGTATCTGTGGTTTGTGTCGCAGCATGAGGAGGAGCCCGGAACCGCCGAACAGTCGGACCTTGAAGCGGAGCGCCTGGAAGATGCGTACGCTCGGTACGCTCCCTGGAATGCAGATCATTTGCACGCGGACGACAGCTGGATGCGAATGCCGGGGGTCAGGCGCTACGTCAGGGCAACGCTGGCAGAGTTGGGGCGCATCCCAACATTCCTGGCTGAACGTAACCTCACTCTTTGTTCGGAGGCGCACGAGCGGTTCCTGGACACCGTCGAGGAAGAATACGCCGCGGCCATCAGCTTACTCAAGCGGCGCGCCGAGGGTGATTTCGGTGAGGATAGGCGTCCGCTGCGCTTCCCAAAGAACGCGGTCCAGGTTCAGAGGGGGATGCCGGGGCTCGGCTTCCAGAACGTCTTCGAGGCATGGGTGAAGGAGAGGCAGCCCGCCCCTTCAACTGTGAACCGTTGGCGATCCGTATTCCTGTCGCTTGATGAGTATTTCAAGGGGAGAGACATCGCCTCGCTCACGAACGAAGAGGCCATTCGCTGGAAGGGAACCCTTGTCACGGCTCAAAGGTCGGCCGTCGTCGCGAACGACATCTGGCTGACCGCAGCAAGAACCGTCTTCGCCTGGGCCTTGTCCAACAAGCTGGTCAGCACGAACCCATTCAAGGGGGTGTCCGTCGCGATGCCCCCTGAGGTGCAGCAGCTGCGAGAACGCGAGTTCACCGAAAAGGAATGGCGGATCATCCTCAATGCATCGCTTGCACCCCCGCCTAAGCGCATGTTCAAGCACAACGCTGTGGCACGGCGGTGGGCCCCTGGCTGTGCGCCTACACCGGCTCGCGTCCAGGGGAGATCACGCAGTGCGCGGGCAAGACGTGCAGAACCAGGACGGCTTGTGGGTCTTGCGCATCACACCGGAGGCTGGCGCAGTGAAAGGCCGGAGGGCACGGGTGGTGCCGATCCACGATCACCTCGTGGAGCAAGGTTTCGTCGCGTTCGCTGAAGCTCAAGGTGATGGGCCGCTGTTTTATGATCCGAACGGAAGGCGCAACGATGTCTCCGACCCGTTCAAGCCTATTCGGGCGCCATGGGTGAAGGCGAGGGAGAAGCTCGCCGAATGGGTGAGATCTCTTGGGGTCACCGACCCCAACATCAGTCCAGTCCATGCATGGCGGCATACCTTCAAGCGGCGGGCTTCCCGAGCCGGCATCGAGCGGCATGTTCGCGACGCGATTTGTGGGCACAAGCTTCGGGATGTCGGTGACAAATACGAAGCACCGACCGTGGAGGACATGGCCGTCGCTCTGCGCAAGCTTCCAAGGTACGAACTAACTTGATGCGTGTTTGAGGCAGAGTGGTCGCACGAACGGACCAGAGTACCCAGGAACCGGACGACTTCTTCGTGCCGGAGCCCGCCCACGGACTTGTGCGGCTCTCGCTCTCGTAGACGCTGTACTGGACGGGTTGGCTTCATGGGAGTGCGTCAACCGCACTCGTCAACGCCGCCGAAGGCCGGCTGACCTACACGCCTACGAGCGCGTGGTGGAGGCCCTCATTTGTGAGGCTACTCGGCGTGTTGGCCTGGGGCGCGAACGCAAGTGGCGGTTACAACGCCCCACCGTACGCACCGATGAAGGGCCTGCTGACTGCACTCGGGGGAGACGGCCTAGGCTTCCTTGACGTGCGCTGGGGCGAACGCCCCGACGAGGGTCAGGCCCGTCGTCAGCTCCTTGAACCGTCGCGTCGCAGTGAACGTCGTGGTCCGCCCCCCGCCTTCGCCGATCCCTATGCCATTCCAGGCGTCTCGTCCGAGCACCGCGATGGTGTGAAGAAGCTGTTCGCCTCGCTGACGTTCGGCCCGGCGGCCCTGGAGGGCTGGCCCCGAGGATGCCGGAAGCTGTTCCCGAGGGGCACCTGTCGGGAGACCGTGATCAACCTCCTTCGCCGCCATCATGCGCCCGTCGCGGACCGCCTCGGCACCCTGATCGGCTTCGAGCTTCAACGCACCGAGGGCGACATCCTGGTCGCCGTGCTCCTCACATGCTTCGAGCGCGGCGTCATCGTGCTCCCCATCCACGACGCCGTGCTCTGCCCCGTCTCACGGGTGGACGAGGTCGAGGCGGTAATGTTGGGTGCGTTCAAGAAAGGACAGGCGGCGCATCTGGGTCTGTGAGCCGCCACGACCTTGACGCAGCTTCGCGAGACCGCCGCAAGGAGCTGAGGTATCGTGAACGCCCCTAGCTTGGGGCAATCGGATGGCGAGCAAGGGCATAACTCTGCTGCGTAAATGGCCGTCGGCCACTCTCAAAGTGGTCGCCAGTGTGTTCATGCTGGGGTTGGTCGTTTGGGTTCTCGACCCGCCGCTACGCTCGCAACTGATAGAAGGATCAATCGTCAGGTGGCAATGGACAGAGATTGGCCAGTCTGGAACAAACCTATATAGCGCACGGCTTTTGGTGAAGTTGGACGATGGGCGAACCGTGGGCGTGGCCTCGCAACGGGCGCACTGGCCAGCAGCAGGCTGGCCAACGGAGGGCGGACGGGTGCTCGTGCAGGAACGGATAGGTCTCTTGGGCTCGCGGAAGTTCTACGACATGCGACTGAACTGACCTGCCCGATGGTCGTGCGTGCTCATCGGCTTCACGGACATCCTTGCCCGGTCGTCCACCAACCTCGATGACATCACCACCACCTCTACACACTTTCTGAGGAGTGGTGAGGGTGGATGCCCTCCTAGCGCCTGGTCCCTGACTACTTCCTCTACATTCTACTGACCAAAGAATTTACCCATAGAGAGGGGGCCATAAGCACCTCGGCCGCGCCGGCTTGCCATACATCGGTGCCCGCCGTCACCTTTGACGGCAAATGACAGCCGTCTTGCATCTACTGCACGGCACGGTGGTGCCGAGGGGTCCCGAAAAGGTTGCCCATTTTGATAGAACTCTTCGTTGAAGGCTTCCCAAGAAAGTTTCACGACGGCAGCGTGACGCCGAACCAAAAGGTTACCCTGTCTGCAAGAACGCAGTCGGCTTGGCGAACCCGTTTCCTGAGCCTTACACCCAACTCGCCCCAACCTATCTTGCCCTAGCCGGACGCCGACAGGCCCGTTTTCGGCCACCCCCCGCCCACAACCAACCGCCTCTGAAAGGAGACCGCAGTCCCATGCCTGATATCAACCTGCTTCTGTTTCTCATCGTAGGAGCAGCCCTGACCTGTCGCCACTTGCCGCGCCGTCGGAATGCCGCACAGTGACGACCCACCGTGTTCTCATCGAACCCACGCATAGAAAGGCTGGTCGTCAGTTCTACAGAGCCAGCCTCAACGGTGAAGTGATCGTCGCCCAGAGTTGGAGCCCTGAGTTCACCGCGTGTCGCACCATGAAGAAGCGCGGCTTCGTCGGCAGGGTCGAGTTCTTTTGGGCGGGGGTCCCCTATCCGGGGCTTGTGATCCGAGACCTAGATAAGGGTGCCAGGCTCCGCGTCATCGAGGAAGATCGCAGGGGACCCGCCCTCAAAGAATGGCGGCCAGACCCCGCTGCTCGGGAGGAAGTCCCGTCCGAGCAAATCAGCGGTCACGTCGGTCTCGAGTGACGGCACTTTTATGGGGCTCCGATCCGGGCGGGTTTAATACCCTCTCATGTCGGAGCCCCGAGAGAAACATGACGAGACAGACTTGCAGAACCACTGTTGCCGCATACGTCGCCACCGAGAGGCACCTTAGAGCTGACCTTAGGGGCGCAAAGACGCTCACCCAGATGGCCGCCGAACTGGGCACCACCGCGACCACCGTCAGACGCTGGCTTCGGCGCGATCACT
>DATFXD010000071.1:0-6514 GCA_035258605.1 Hyphomicrobiaceae bacterium
ACATGCGTTTACCCGCCTCAGGGGCTCTGAGGAGCGGCCCCGGCGGGGAGGCCACGCACGATGAAGCGGTTCATGCGCCGGGTAAAGGCGGCAGGATCATCGGGAGCTTCGCCGTCGAGGATCCGCGCCTGATCGAACAGCAGCTCGCACAGGTCCGCCAGATCCGGACTGGCGCTGAATTTCGCTTCCGAGATGCCCTTCAGCAGGGCATGCCCGACATTGATCTCCAACACCGGCTTGTCGCCGACATCGCGCTTTTGCAGCGCCAGCAGGCGCTGCAGCTCGCGGTCCGGACCCTGGCCGCTGGCCACCAGACAGGCGGCGCTGTCGACCAGCCGGTTGGAGGCGCGAACCTCGGACACGCGATCCCCCAACACCCCCTTGATGGCGGCAATGACGACGGCGGTGTCGACGGCGGCGGCGGGCTTGCCATCGGCAGCCGGCGGGGGTCCCGCCTCGCCGAAGTCGACGTCGCCCTGGCTCAGCGACTTGAGCGGCTTATCGGCAAAGCTCAGCCCCAGCGCCGTCCAGAAGGCGTCGACTGGATCGGTGAGGAGCAAAACCTCAATCTCCCGGGCGCGTGCGGCCTCGAGCTTGGGATTGGATTTCAGACGATCGAGGCTGTCGCCCACAAGATAGTAGACCGCCGACTGCCCCGGCTTCATATCCGCGACATAATCCTGCAGCGAACGCAGGCCCGTCTCCTTGGTGGTGCCAAACCTGGCCAGGCCCAACAGCTGCTCACGGCGCTCGGCATCTTCGTAGATGCCCTCCTTCAACACCGCGCCAAACGCCTCCCACAGCTTGGCGTAACGTGGCGGATCGTTGCTCGCCAGCGTGCCCAATTCCGTCAGCAGACGGCCGCTAACGGCCTTGCGGATTTGCGCCAGCTGCGGGTTCACCTGCAGCATCTCGCGCGAGATGTTGAGGGGCAGATCTTCGCTGTCGATCACCCCGCGCACAAAACGCAAGTAGGGCGGCAGCAGCTCGGCATCATCGGTGATATAGACACGGCGCACGTAGAGCTTGACGTGGCCCTTGCGCTCCGGCCCGAACAGGTCGAATGGCCGGCTCGACGGCGCAAACAGCAACACGGCATACTCCGACCTGCCTTCGGCCTTGTAGTGCAAGGTCAGGGCCGGCTCATCGAAGCTGCCGGCGAGCATCTGGTAGGCCTTCTTGTAGTCATCTGGCTGAATTTCGGATTTGGGGCGCTGCCACAGGGCACTTGCTTCGTTGATCTGCCGCTGCGTGCCATCGCTGGTCTTGAGCTCGATCGGGAACAGGATGTGATCGGAGTAGGCGCGCACGATGCGCTCGATCTCGTGCGTCTCGAGGTAGCGCTTGGCCTCTTCCTTCAAGTGCAGTACCACCTCGGTGCCGCGGCCAATGCGGGCGGCGTCCTCGGCGGAGGCTTCGACAAGCTCGAAGCCGGCACCCCCGGAAGAGCGCCAAGTCCACACGTCCTTGGCCCCGGCGCGCCGGCTCTTGACCTCGATGCGCTCGGCCACCATGAAGGCGGAATAAAATCCGACGCCAAACTGACCGATCAGGCCGGCGCCATCCTTGGCTTCGCGCAGCTGGCTGATGAAGGCCCGGGTGCCGGAGCGCGCGATGGTGCCGAGATTGTCAATCAGTTCCTGGCGATCCATGCCGATCCCGGTATCTGCGATCGTCAAGGTGTTGGCCGCCGCATCCGGCCTGATTTCGACGAACAGCCGCGGCGAGGCAGCGATCAGTTCCGGGTTGGCAATCGCCTGGTAGCGGAGTTTATCGCACGCGTCCGACGCATTGGAGATCAACTCGCGCAGGAAGATATCGGTCTCCGAATAGACCGAGCGCACCATCAATCCCAACAGTTCGCTCACCTCGGCCTGAAAGGCAAAACTCTGCCCAGCCGGTCCAGGTTCAGTTGCCGTCATGTTTCGTTCCTCGCATCCTCAATCAGCGATCGGCGGCCACGGCGGCGCGCTGGCTCTCCGACGGCCTGCCGCGCGTGGCCAGCGCCCACCCGGCCGCCGCGCCCGCGGGCGATACTGGCTGGCGGCGGCGTTCGCCGCAGGCGGCCCGGGTCGCGCTGGCGCCCGTTCATGGCTCTGCGGCCATTGGCTAGCGTGGCGCTAGCGAACAGTAGGAGCGCCGTCAAGCCCCCGGATCGTCAGTGCGCCCGGGGCTCCCAGCCGGGCGGTCGCGTTGCCGGTGGGCGATCGGCGTGCGCCTATGCCGTGACCGGCCGGCGCGCCTGGCGCCGACCTGATTTTGGCGGGCTTACGGCCTACCCAACTGGCCAGTGGACGAAAGGGATCGGCGGGGACATGTCTGTTGCCAAGCTAATGGAGGTCCCATGATGAGCCCGATTGAAAATCTGTCTGCCGCACTCGAGGCAATGGTGGCGGGGGTGGCACCCAGCCTGGTTTCCGTGGTCTCGCATCGCATGGAGGCGTCCGGCTTCGTTTGGCGCGCTGGCCGGATCGTGACTTCGGATGAAGGATTGGCCGAGGATGGCGAGGTCAACGTCACGCTTGCCGGCGGCGAACGCGTCGCCGCCGAGGTGATAGGGCGCGATCCATCGACCGCGGTCGCCTTGCTCAAAGTCGAGCGCGCCGATCTGCGCCCGATCGCCATGGCCGCTGCCGTCCCTGCGACCGGAGCACTGGTGGTTGCCGCGGGCGCGGCGGCCGGGGTGCCGACCGCAGCGCTCGCCTTGGTGGCGCTGGCGAAGGGTCCCTGGCAATCGCTGCGCGGCGGCGAAATCGACGCTCGCATCGAGCTCGATGCCCGTCCGCGCCGGGCCAGCGAGGGTGGTCTTGCCCTTAACGCCGCGGGACAGGCGTTCGGCATGACGGTGTTCGGACCGCGCCGGCGCGTTTTGGTGATCCCGGCGATCACCTTGAACCGCGTGGCGGCACGATTGGACGCGCACGGGCGCATTCCCCGCGGCTATCTGGGGCTCGGGCTGCAGCCCGTAACCGTCGAGGGCGGCGGTGCAGGGGCCATGGTCATGAGCGTTGACCCGAACGGCCCGGGTGCGGCGGCCGATATTCGCCAAGGCGACATTCTCATCGGTTGGGACGGCAAGCCGCTGGACAAAATGCAGCCGCTGCTGCGCTCGCTCGGACCCGACAGCATTGGCAAGGGGCTTGCACTCGAGCTCCGGCGCAGTGGCGAAGTGCGTCAGGCCAGGCTCACCATCGGGGAGAGGCCGCTATCTTGAGAGAGCCGCCACCAGGCCGACTGCGCATTGCCATCGATGTCGCCGATGCCGGCTTGGCCGATCGCATCGCCAGCGCCTTGCTGGGCGCGGAGGAGATCGAACTGGTGGCGGCCGGCGAGGGCGCCGACGCGGTCATCGTCGTACCGCTCAAGGCCCAGACCGCAACGCAGCGCGACGTCGTGCTGACCGCCCGGGAATTGGAGGTGTTGGCCCTGCTGGCGGAGGGCGCCTCCAACAAGCTCATCGGCCGCCGGCTTGGCATTTCCGCGCACACGGCCAAGTACCATGTTGCCTCGTTGCTGGATAAGCTTGACGCCGTCACCCGCACCGACGCAGTCGCCACCGCCGCACGCCTCGGTGTGCTTCATCTTTGACGTGGGCGCTTGTGATGTGGCTGCTTGGCCTTTGCCTTTGGCGGCCAATAGCGGGCGCGGGCAACACCGGAACGGCTGTCGAAGCCTGGCGGCGGCACCATCTTCGGCAGCACGGGACCCCCCATCCGCGGTCGTCGGCCGCGGCCCACAAAAGCTTGGCCGCGCCGCCGTTTGAGAGGCGCCGGTTGACAGCCACCTGGGTGCACGGCCAAGTTGTCGTGGAAAGTATTTGAGCGTTGACCAGACGTGCAGCTTGCCAGCAACCCGCTGTTGACCTCGAAGGTCTACGACGTTGCCGATTTCTCGGCCGCGCAGGAGTTGTTTCACGCCAACGGCTGGACCGACGGCCTACCGATCGTGCCGCCGACACCGCCGGCGGTCGCGGCGTGTCTCGATTGGGTGGGCATGGCGCCGGACCAGCTCTTGGGGGTCGAGCCGGTGCGGGCGCAACCCATTACCGCTGAGAAACTCGCCATCAACGCCGTCATGGCCGGTTGCCTGCCCATGCACTTTGCGGTGGTCGCCACCGCCTGGCAGGCGATGATGCAGGAGGAGTATCTGCTGCACGGGGTCACCTCCAGCACCGGCGGATGCGCGGCGCTGATCATTATCAATGGGCCGATTCGGCTCGAGATCGGGGCGAGCCCGACCTTCAATGCCCTCGGCAATAGCGACCGGGCCACGGCGGTGATCGGTCGCGCGGTACGCCTCGCCGTGATCAACCTGCTCGATGTGCGTCCCGGCGGCATCGATCGCTCGACGCTCGGCCATCCCGGCAAATTTTCCTACTGCCTGGCGGAGGACGAAGAGGGGACCCAGTGGCTGCCGCTATCGATGGCGCGCGGGCTGCCGGCCGGAGCTTCGGCCGTCACCGTCATGGCAGCCATGGCGCCACGCCAGATCATGAACGAGTGGACAACCGACCCCAAGGAAATCCTGGAGACGTTTGCCGCCGAAATGCGTGCCAACCAACTCAACTACTCGATCTATGGCGGCAATTACGTCATCGTCATCCCCAAGCAGCTGCGCGAGCACATCGAGGCCGCGGGCTGGAGCAAGCGCGACATCGGCGAGTTCCTCTACGAGCGCGCCCGCGTCCGCCGCGGCGACTGGGCAACCGTCGGTAAGGGATCGGTGGTGCGCGACCGCGCCGACCGGATCCACCCGGCGCTGGCCTCGCCGGAGCATCTGTTGGTGGTCGCCGCCGGCGGTCCCGCCGGCGGCTTCGGTGCCGTCATCCCACCGTGGATGGGCAGCAAGACCAAGGCCGTCACCGCCGCCATCGGCGCCTGCATCGACTGCGGCCCGCCCGATGCCGGAACAACGCGACGAGGAGAGGCTGGCTCATGACCATGCGCGTACTCGATCCCAGCAATGAAAGCCGGGTCGTCGGCGGACAACTGGCGGCGCGGCCCACCTCGCTCAAGGGCAAGACGGTGGGTTTCATTAGCAACGGCAAGGAAGGCACCAAGGGCTATTTCACGCATCTCGACCGCATGCTGCGCGAAGAGTTGGGCGTCGCCGACGTGATATGGCGAACCAAGTCCAACTACAGCGCACCCGCCGATGCGCACATCGTCGACGAAATCAGGAAATGGCACGCCGTCGTCGCCGGCGTCGGTGATTGAGGCAGCTGCTCGTCGTGCAGTTTGCATGACTCGATCATAGCGGAACGACAGGGTGTACCGGCGATCGCGGTGATGACGACGCGTTTCGTCACCGCGGCCGAGCTGATGTGCCGGGTGCTGGGCATGCCCGACTACAAATTCGCGGTCATCGAACATCCGATCAGCAGCGCGGTCGACGCGCGCCTGAGCGAGGCGGCGCGTGCCACCATCATCGAGGCCCACAAACTGTTGCTCCAAACGTGAAATTCCGAGCTTGGTTCCGCAACTCGGATCGGCCTCCGCTACGCGCTTCGGCCCCGGCGGGTATCAATCACTGACCGGAGCTCTCGATCACCAGCCGGATCCTCGGGCGCGCGACCCTTCCGATGCCGGATACCAGTTTGGTCGATTGACGATCCCGTAATTGTTGCTATCTCTTGCCCCTCGATGCGTGGTTGCACCGCTCCCGAGGGCTCGGGGCGTCACATCCTCAGGCTGATACGGACTGGCTGGCTCACACCTGCCGGGTGTTCTCTCCTGTTGCCAATCGAACCTCGGCAACGCTCGGCACCGGCCGCTTGCTCGCTGTCGCTTGCCGGCGTCGGCCGAGGCCGCCATGCATTCGCTCACACCGCAACTCCCACGTTTTGACTTGGCCAGCAGAGAGGTCCCGAACAATGCTGCTCCATACTCACATCCGGGCGCCATTGCGAGCCTTGGCGCTGGTGTTGATTGCAGTGCTCGGAGCATTGGCCGCCCCACAACTGGGTCGCGCGCAACAGACGCTGAGCTTCTCGGCCATACCAAACCAGGACGAGACCTATCTGCTGGAACGGTTCAACAAGGTCGCGGCCTATCTTGAGAAGGAGCTCGGCGTCCCGGTAAAATATGTGCCGGTGAAGACCTATCCGGCCGCCGTGACGGCCTTCAAGAACAGCAACGTGCAGCTAGCCTGGTTTGGCGGCCTGACCGGCGTGCAGGCGCGCCTGGCGGTGCCAGGCTCGATTGCCATCGCGCAGGGCGAGGAGGACACCGCGTTCGTGACCTATTTCATCGCCCACTCCAGCACTGGCCTCAAACCGAAGCCGACCTTGGGTGATGAGGTGAAAGGCAAGACCTTCACCTTCGGCGCGAAGGGTTCGACCTCTGGCAGGCTGATGCCCGAGTACCACCTCCGCCAGATCTTCAAGACTGATCCGGAGAAGATCTTCTCCCGGGTCGGCTTCTCCGGCGACCACACCAAGACCATCGAGCTGGTCTCCTCGGGTGCTTACGAGATTGGCGCACTTGACTTTACGGTTTACGAGGCCGCGCTGAAG
>DATFXD010000072.1:0-5501 GCA_035258605.1 Hyphomicrobiaceae bacterium
ACTTGTCCAGTTGACTCTCGGCCCAGCGGTAGTCGACCGCCACATTCTCGCCCTCGACATAGCCCGCCTGCTTGAGGCCGGCGCGAAAGCCGCGCACCCGGTCGTAATAGCCATCGGGCGAATCCGGGTGGAGATACCCGACCACCGGCATCGCCGGCTGCTGCGCGTGCGCCGCGAGCGGCCACGCCGCCGCGCCGCCGAGCATCGTGATGAAGTCGCGGCGCTTCAATCGATCGACATGCATCTGCGGCCCCAGCCAGGGATGGGTGGCAGTATACCGCATCAGCGCTGGTCGGTCAGGTGCTCGCTGCAGTGCGGAATTTCGGTGTGGCTAATGTCCGCTTTGGGTCAGAAGCGGACCTCAGCCGGTCGCTTCGGCCAAGTCTGCTCCACCCCCGAAAGCGGACATCGGCGAGTAGGCCTCAGCGCCTCCGCTTTGTGCCACAAGCCGACGTCACCGCCCCATGGTCGGTAACATCTGCGTACTATGTCTGCCGCCGCTTTCGCTCCGCCTCGTCCCAGACCGTCAGCGCCTGGAAATCTGGCACGAAGCCCAGCCCCTTCTGCGCATCCGACGAGATGACCGTCTGTGAGGTGACAACGTCGACCAGCGCCGGCGCATTCTTCAAGGCTCTCTCTAGTGCGCCCGGCAGGTCGGCGGGCTTTTCGACGCGCTCGCCATGGGCCCCGAGCGCGCGCGCCATTGCCGCGTAGTCCGAGTGACGCAAGGCGGTACCGACGACGCGGCCACCGTAATTCATCTCCTGATCGAGCCGCTCGATATTCCAGGCCGCGTTGTTGGACACGACGAACACAACCTTCGCGCCGTGGCGCACGGCCGTGTCGATTTCCATGGCGTTGATGCCGAAGGCGCCGTCGCCGTTGACCGAGATCACCTGCCGCCCCGGTAACGCCAGCGCCGCGGCGATGGCGAACGGCACGCCGACGCCAAGGCAGCCGAAGGCGCCAGCATCCATGTAAGTGCTTGCCTGCAAGCCGGTGCGGGCGAAGCTGAGCAGATCGCCGCCGTCGGCAATGCCGATATAGTCGACATCGGCAACGCCAGCGATCGCATCGAAGATGGCGCGTGGATGAATCTTGCCGTCCGCGCCGGTCGTTGGCCTATGCTTGGTCGATGCAGCCGCGGCGATGCGCTCGCGATGGCGGCGGCGGAGCCCGTCGGCCCAGGCCTTGTCAATACTCGATTCCCGGTTTCCCGCGGCTGCGACCATCGTCTCCAGCGCGAGCGCCGGCGAAGCGAGCAACTCCGGCTGGCCGCGGCGGTTGTCGATTAGCTCGCCGGGCGCGTCGGAAAGCCGGATGAAGCGCGCGCTGGGGAACACCGCTGGCGACCCGTAGCCGACCTGATAGTCGAGCTTGCGGCCGATGAGCAAAACGACATCAGCCTCCGCCATCGCCGCGGCGCGCACGGCGGCCACGGTCGACGGATGGTCGGCCGGCACGAGCCCGCGGCTTTCCTGGGTGTCGAGATAGAGCGCGCCGGTGGCGTCCAGCAGACGAACCAGTGCCGCGTTCGCCCCGCGCGCGCCTCGCCCAGTCATGACCAAGGGGCGTTTCGCCGACCAGAACACCTCGACTGCCTTGACGACCGCCGCAGGATCGGGCGGCAGAACGCGCGCCGGCTTGGCCTCCATCCATTCGCGGAGCACCAGTTGCGACGGCACGTGCGTGCGCAGCACGTCGGTCGGAATTTCCAGATAGACCGGACCCGGCTCGCCACTATCGCCTATGGCGCGCGCCACTGCCTCGTCGAATTCCCGCACCACTTGCTCGGGCACTCGCAACGTGCGCGCAGTTCGCGTGATCGGGCCCATAATGTCGACATGCGGGATGTCCTGCAGCGGGCCCATGTTGGCTTGCGGGCGCGAGGTGCAGCCGCCAATCAGCAGGACCGGAATGCGCGCCAGGGAGGCATTGCACATGGCGGTGACGGTGTTGGTCACGCCCGGCCCCGCCGTCACCATGGCGACGCCGAAGCCGCCCGTCAGCTCGGCATGCGCGTGCGCCATGTGCACGGCGGCTCCTTCGTCGCGCACATCGACGATACGGATGCCCTGGCGCGCCACGTGGTCCCAGATCGGCTGGATATGGCCGCCCTGCAGGCCGAAGATGCGATCGATGCCGCGCGCCTTCAGGAAGCGGGCAATCCACGCCGCGCAGGAATTCTCGTCGGCGTTCAGGTCCTGCCTGTTGCCCACGGCGTCGGTCATCACGCCTCGCTCTTGTTCGTCGCGCGGTCGAACTGCGTACGCAGCACGCGGTGCAGAATCTTGCCCGTGGCGGTGCGCGGCATCTCCTGTTCAGCGATAATCGACACCGAGCGCGGCCGCTTGTAGCCGGCGATGCGGTCCTTGCACCAGTCGAGTATTTCATTCGGCGTCGACGCCGCGCTGTCGTGCAGGATGATCACCGCATGCACGCGCTCGCCCCATTTGGCGTCGGGCACCCCGATCACCGCGACGTCCTTGATGTGCGGATGCGCCCCAAGCATGGTCTCCACCTCGGAGGGATAGACGTTCTCACCGCCGGAGATGATCATGTTGCTCTTGCGGTCGACCAGATAGATGTAGCCGTCTTTGTCGCGCCGAGCGAGATCGCCGACCGTGCAATAGTCGCCGCGGAATGCCTCGTTGGTCTTCTCGGGAAGCTTCCAATAGCCGTCGAACGTCTGCGCGTTGCACGAATAGAGCTCACCAGTTTCGCCGTCAGCCACCTCGTTGCCGTGCGCGTCGAGCAATCTGATGGGCCGCGAGCCGACCGTTTCGCGCCCAACCGAGCCGAGCTTGGACAATTGCTCCTCTGGTTGCAGCATGGTTACCCAGCCGCATTCGGTCGAGCCGTAGAGCTCGAACAGGCCCGAATTCTTGAAATACTCCATCACGGCGAGCTTGGTGTCGCGTCGCGCCGGCGCTGAGGAGATCATCAGCTTGGTAACAGCATCGACGTTGTAGCGCGCGCGCACGGGCGCCGACAGCGCTATCATCATGATGTAATGCGTGGGCACCAGCGACGTGAACGTGGCACCGCCTTCCGCCATGGTGCTCACCAGGTGCTCAGGATCGAAACTCTTGCGGCTGTAAACTGTGCAGGTGGCGCCGCAATAGGTGAACGCACCGAAGAAGAACAATGAATTGGCGTGGCACATGGGCATGACCAGCAATGCCGCATCGTGCCGGCTCAGTCGCATCTCCACTTCGGTGACCAGGGCCAACATGGCGCTGCCCCGGTGGCTGCGGATGGCGCCCTTGGGCCTGCCGGTGGTACCGGAGGTGTACATCAGGGTCCACGGATCCTCGGCATGCACCTCGACGTCCGGCCGCCGGTCACGCGCCTGCGCCATCAGGTCCTCGTAGCTGCGGTAGCCGGCGCGGCGCTTGTTGCCGAAGACGATAAAATTTCCGGCCGGCACCGGCAGCTCCGCGCGCACACTTTCGATGGCGTCGACGAGGTCGTCCTGAACGATGAGCGCCCTGGCCTCGCAGTTGCCGACGATGTAGGCGATTTCCGGCCCGACCAAACGGAAGTTGATCGGCACCGCGACCAGGCCCGCGAGCGCTGTGGCGGCGTAAATCTCCAGCCACTCCACGCAATTGTAGGCGAGCACGCAGACATGGTCGCCCTTGTCTAGGCCAATGCCGTTCAAACCATTAGCAAGCTGGCACGCGCGCGCGTACCAAGCATGAAATGTCATCTCTCTTTCGAGGTCGCGTGCGCCAATCTTATCCGGGAACAGCCGCGCATATAGCTCGAGCATCTCGCCAACATGCGCCAACCCGGTCATCTGCGGCCACCCCAGCGCGGCCACGCCATCGTCGCGCCGCCGATGAGCGTGATGAACGCGCGCGGGTTCAATCGATCGAAATGCATCTGCGGCCCCAGCCAAGGATGGGTGCCAGCATACCGCATCGACCCCTGGTCGGTCAGCGGCTCGCTGCAGTGCAGAATTTCAATTTGGCTAATGTCCGCTTTGGGTCAAAACCGGACATGAAGCCATACCGCTATCGATGTCCGGTTTGCCCCCGGAAGCGGACATCCGATTTGCGGGATAAATGAGTACACGCCCTAGTCTTTCCAAAAGTCTCGAAACCGCTCAGCGCGGCGACTAATAAAGTCACTTCGAACTCTACCAATGGAGTGGACGACATCCCACCGGATGTTAAGATATCCTTGCACGGAGAGGCTACCGGGGAGGTAGCATCGTGACCGACCTTGTTTTATTTATCTGCGTGGCGGCGTTTATGACTGGGATCGTACTCGCGGCCGCGAGCCTACTTGCCAACTAATGTTACGACCATCGGAGGGCTTGGTGGGAAAACCGCCAAGCCCTCCTGAACTTGCCAGCGGTGTAACACAAGCAAGTTGCTGCCCAAGCCAACGCGCGATGCCGTCGTGTTGGACGCTGGTCGGATTCTCAAGGGTAAAAGGCCTGCCGACCGCTCGCGTCGAGCCCTGTCGCTAAAAAGTCGCTGAGCTATTGGCCCTTCTTGAGGGTGAACCTGTTACCGGAGTGGTCAAGCTGACCCTCCCTTGCCTTAGCCAATGCCGCAGCAAATTGCTGGTAGTGGCCAGTGAACCAGGTGCGGCACTCGGGGCAGATCACGGCCCCCTCCTTCACCCTGCCAATTTGCTCTGTGAACTCGTGGAGGCAATGCGAGCACGTAAACGGCCAAAAATCCTCGTCCTCGTACATGACGCCACCATATGCCCCGGGGCCGCGCCGGGCTATCGGAAACCACAGCGATGGCGAGCTTCAATTCTGGTTAGCCCGGTGGCGAGGCAAACGTAACCTCTACAGAGCACCCATGTGCTTCCGCAATAATCGTCAAGTTAGCAAAAGACGCGAATGCAAAGCGGCCTGGAACCAGAGTGTTTGCTCCCACTAGCAAATTTCCCGGACCCAAGTTTTTGATGAGAACGACAATTGTGAGATGCGGCGCTCCGGCAGGCACCGCCGTGAGTGGATAACGTTCATTCGGTTAAGCGTCATCGTGAGTGGCTGGGACCAAGTTGTCATGCTCGCACTCCTTTCTGCTTAGGCGTTCAAGGGACAAGTACCGGGCAATTGTCGTTTGGCTTCGGCACGGCGTCCTGCGCACCACGTTGTGTTCGTGGCCGATCGCCGGTGACGTTCCGAAGGCTGGTCCCTCTTAGGGCGTCTTAAACGCTTTTCGATCACATGGCATCATTAGCCTGATCGGTGGGCGGCGCCACTTCCTACCAGCAGGCCTAGAGCAATCAACCCGACGGCCATGCTCGATGATTGAGGGCAAAAAAAACTAACGAACATGTGACCGAGCTCACAGCTCGACGCGATGCCGAGTGTTATGGGTGGTGTACAAGCTCTGTGACCACCGCAGTTCCGGCACAGAAAGCGCAAAGAGCAAAGCACCGATGTCGTGGACCCGCCATTTCGGCAAGCGCATGGGTCAGACAAATGGAGATGTGTGATGAAAAGACTCACCCAGCAGATCGCGCTCGCG
>DATFXD010000073.1:0-8831 GCA_035258605.1 Hyphomicrobiaceae bacterium
GCCATCGGCACCTGGTTTAACGGTTCTGCGGGCGAGGCCAGGACGTCGTGCATGTCGTGCTGGCTTTCGTCGATATAGAGCAGCCCGGTGGCAATCCGGCCCTGACTGTCGTTGCGACGAATGACCATGATGGCCGCATCGGCATCGCGCGGGTCGTGCTCGGCGTCGAGCTTGTGCAGCACCAGGCGCGAGCCGTCGTGGAGGCCGATGGCGGTGGAGCTTCCCTCCGCGTACTCGACGGTGATTTCTTCCTTCGGCTCCACGTAGTCGAGGCGGTTTTCCGAGGCCATGTTGTGGGCGCGCACATAGTCGAAACTCTTGGTCGAGGCCGGGTGATTGTTGAAGGTCACGCACGGGCTCACGACATCGAGGAAGGCAAAACCCTTGTAGCCGATGGCGGCCTTGATCAGCGGGATCAATTGGGTTTTGTCGCCGGAAAACGACCGCGCGACGAAACCGGCGCCCAGCTGGATCGCCAGCTGACACAGATCGATCGCCTCGAACGGATTGGCCTCGCCCTTTTTGGAGGGCGAGGTCTTGTCATTGGTGGCGGAGAACTGACCCTTGGTCAGACCGTAGCAGCCGTTGTTCATGACGATATAGGTCATGTTCAGGCGCCGGCGAATGGCGTGGCAGAACTGACCGAGCCCGATCGAGGCCGTGTCGCCGTCGCCGGAAACGCCGATATAGACCAGCTCGCGGTTGGCGATGGCGGCGCCTGTCGTGATCGAGGGCATGCGTCCATGCACGGAGTTGAAGCCGTGGCTGCGCGACAGGAAGTAGGTCGGCGCCTTGGACGAACAGCCGATGCCTGAGACCTTGGCAATGCGGTGCGCCGGCAGGTCCATCTCGAAGCAGGCTTCGATCAAGGCAGCGGTGATCGAATCGTGCCCGCAACCGGCGCACAAGGTCGACATGGTGCCCTCGTAGTCGCGCCGCGTCAGGCCGAGGGCATTCTTCGGCAAGGCCGGATGGTGCGCCAAGGGTTTGGCAATGTAGCTCATTGGTCCTCACTCCGCCGCCGCCTTGGCGGGTCGCAATTCCTTGATGACCGCGCCGCGCACGAACGCCGCGGTCATTGGCATGCCATCGTAGTTGAGCGCGCGCACCAGCTTGGTGCCGGGCACGTCGATTTCCGTCATCAGCAGCGCGCGCATCTGGGCGTCGCGGTTCTGCTCGACCACGAACAAGGTGTCGTGGTCGGCACAGAAGTCGGCGATCTCCTTGCTGAACGGAAACGCCTTGATGCGCAGGGCATTGAGCTTGAGGCCATCGCGCTCGAGAAGGTCGAGCGCCTCGTTGACGGCGGGCGTGTTGGCGCCGAAGTAGATGATGGCCGACTTGGCATTGCGGTCGCGGACGCTGATGTCGGGCTTCGGTACCAGGCTTGCCGCGGTATCGAACTTGCGACGAATGCGATCGAGGATGCGGGCGTGGATGCGCCCGTCCTCGGTATAGCGCGCGTTCTCATCGTGCGAGGTGCCGCGCGTAAAAAACGCGCCCTTGTTGGGGTGCGTACCCGGCAAGGTACGGTAGGGAATGGCATCGCCGTCGACATCGAGGTAGCGGCCCCAGTCCCGCCCCTTCCACTCCTTGAAGCCATCGAGCTGGGCGGCGTCGAGCACCTTGCCGCGGTCGTGCACGTGGGCGTCGTCCCAGTGGAACGGCTCGGTCACCCACTCGTTCATGCCGATATCGAGGTCGGACATGACAATCACCGGCGTTTGCAGCCGCTCGGCGAGGTCGAAGGCCGCCACCGCCATCGAGAAGCATTCGCTGGGATTGGCCGGGAACAGCAACACCTGTTTGGTGTCGCCGTGCGAGGCATAGGCGCAGGAGGTGATGTCGGACTGTTGCGTGCGCGTCGGCATGCCGGTCGAGGGGCCGCCGCGCTGAATGTTGAACAGCACCACGGGCACCTCGGCAAAGTAGGCGAGCCCCAAAAACTCGCTCATCAGCGAGATGCCGGGTCCGGACGTGGCGGTGAAGGCGCGGGCGCCGTTCCAGCCGCCGCCGATGGTCACGCCGATGGCGGCAAGCTCATCCTCGGCCTGCACAATGCCGTAAAGGCGCTTGCCGTCTTTCGTCACCCGCAGGCGTCGGGCGTGCCGTTCGAACGCCTCGGCGAGCGACGTCGACGGCGTGATCGGATACCAGGCGCAGACCGTGGCGCCGGCGTAGAGGGCGCCGAGACCGGCCGCCTCATTGCCCGACACCATGATTTTGCCCTTGGCGCAGGTCGCCGCCGCTACGCGTACCGGCAGCGGGCATGGAAAATTGCGGCTGGCATAGTCACGGCCGAGACCCACCGCTTCCATGTTGGCGGCGACCAGTTTCTCTTTCCCCTTGAGCTGGTCGACCACGGTGGTCTTGAGCACGGCGACGTCGATATCGAGCAGCGCCGTCAGGGCGCCGACGTAGACCATGTTCTTGAACAGCTGGCGCTGGCGCGGGTCGCTCCAGCGCTCGGCACACAGTTGGGCGATCGGGATGCCGAGCACGTTGATGTCGTCGCGCGGCCACACCCGCGGCAGGGTCGAATCGTAGACCAGCCAGCCGCCGGTGATGACCTCCGCCAGGTCTTCCTTGAAGGTCTGAGGATTCATGGCGACCATCAGGTCGATGCCGTCGCGGCGCGCAATGTAGCCCGCGTCCGAGATGCGCACCTCATACCAGGTCGGCAGGCCCTGGATGTTGGAGGGAAAGATGTTCTTCGGGCTTACCGCCAGCCCCATGCGGAACAACGTCTTGGCAAAGATGGTGTTGGCGCTGGCCGAACCCGAGCCGTTGACGGTGGCGAACTTCACCACGAAATCGTTGATGCCGCTCATGAGCGAACGAGCTCTCCCTTCAGCGCAGATAGGCGTCGTGGTGCACCAGACAAGCGCGCGACGCCTGCGCTTCGACGTACATGAACTTCTGCATGTCCCAGGCCCCGGTCGGACAGCGCTCGGCACACAGCCCGCAGTGCAGGCACATGTCCTCGTCCTTGGCCATGATGCGACCGGTCTTGAGGGGGCCGGAGACGTAGAGGTCCTGACTCTTGTTGCGCGCCGGTACCCTCAGGCTGGCGCGCAAGCTCCCTTCATCGGCGTTGCCGATGAAATTGATGCAATCGACCGGGCAGATGTCCATGCAGGCATCGCATTCGATGCACAGCGGCGCGGAAAATACCGTCTGCACGTCGCAATTGAGGCAGCGTTCGGCCTCCTTGAAGGCCAGCTGATCATCGAACCCGAGTTCGACCTCGACCTTGAGGTTGCGCAACGCCCACACCTTGTCGGCATGCGGCATGCCAACCCGCCGCTGCGCGGCGTAATCGTTCTTATAGGCCCACTCGTGAATGCCCATCTTCTGGCTGAAGAGGCTGGTGCCGGGCGCGGGGCGCTGTTCGAGCGGCTTGCCGTGGCAGAACAGGTCGATCGACACCGCCGCCTGGTGGCCGTGCGCCACCGCCCAGATGATGTTTTCCGGCCCCCAGGCCGCGTCGCCGCCGAAGAACACGCCGGGCCGCGTCGACATCATCGTCGCCTTATCGACCTTGGGCATGTCCGATTGATCGAACTCGACGCCGATGGTGCGCTCGATCCACGGGAAGCTGTTCTCCTGGCCGATCGCCATCAACACGTCGTCGCAGGCAAACACCACCTCCTCGCCCGAGGCCTCGAGCCTCGGCCGGCCGCGGGTGTCGATGCCGACCTCGCGCATCTTCTGGAAGCGGACGCCCACCAGCCGGCCGTGCTCGAACACGAACTCCTTGGGGGCATGGTTGTCGAAGATCGGCACGCCTTCGTGCTCGGCATCCTCGATCTCCCACGGCGAGGCTTTCATGACCCGCCGCGGCGAGCGTACCGTCACTTTCACGTCCTCGCCGCCGAGGCGCAGCGCGGTGCGGCAGCAATCCATGGCCGTGTTGCCGCCACCGATCACCACCACGCGCTTGCCGATCCGGCTGATGTGCTCGAAGGCGACGCTGGTCAGCCAATCGATGCCGATGTGAATGTTGGTGGCGGCCTGCCGGCGGCCGATGAGGTCGAGGTCCTTGCCCTTGGGGGCGCCGCTGCCAACGAAGATCGCATCGAAACCCTCGCCCAGCAGCGCCGCCAGGGAGTTAATCTCGCGGCCAAAACGCGCCTCCACGCCAAATGCCAGGATGCGATCGATCTCCTCGTCGAGGACCGTCTCCGGCAGCCGGAAGGAGGGAATGTTGGTGCGCATCAGGCCGCCGCCGCGCGCGTCCTTCTCAAACAGCACGCAACTGTAGCCGAGCGGCATCAGATCGCGCGCCACCGTCAGGGAGGCGGGGCCGGCGCCGATGAGCGCGATGCGTTTACCGTTCTTTTCCACCGGGATCTCCGGCATGAAGGCGTCGACCTCGCCCTTGTAGTCGGCGGCAACCCGCTTCAGTCGGCAGATGGCGACCGGCTTTTCCTCGACGCGGCCGCGCCGGCAGGCGGGCTCGCAGGGCCGGTCGCAGACCCGGCCGAGGATGCCCGGAAAGACGTTGCTCTCCCAGTTCAGCATGTAGGCCGCCGCATAGCGCTTCTGCGCGATGAGGCGAATGTATTCCGGCACCGGCGTGTGGGTCGGACAGGCCCACTGACAATCGACGACCTTATGGAAGTAGTTCGGATTGGCGGTGTTGGTTGGGGCCATTTGGCCCATGTTTGCTTGCGCGACTTCGCCCGGCAGCATTGCCGTCCTGCCCCTATCTTCGTCTTGCCCCAACCGCCCCTTCTACAAGATCCGGACGTGCTGTCCCAACAACTATGATAGGGCCAGATCCGAATTTTCAACTGGCAACGGGGGCGGTTCGCTCGCATCTAGCACGCCTGCCAGGTTCGGTCATTGTGCAGTGCAAAAGAGCCCGGGGGGTGACAGCCCCCGCGAAATTCGCCGGTGGGCGTGGAACAGGCATCGAATGGTCGCGTTCTCGCTCGCGAAGCGATGGCTCCCCGCTGGAAGCTGTTCGTAACCCCGACCCCCCGGCTTGCTTGCGCGGGGGGCGGGCGGCATAGGCGTCGCTTGCGGTTGATTCAGCTCGAGATCCCATGCGCCGACTTGCCCGCCCCCCGTCAGATCTGGCCTCCCACTATGATGCGGTTGTCGTCGGCTCTGGCTACGGCGGTGGCGTGGCGGCGGCGCGGCTGGCGCGCGCCGGCAAACGCGTGGCGGTGCTGGAGCGCGGGCGCGAAATTGCAACCGGTGACTTCCCCCGCAAGTTCTCGGACCTGCGCAACGAGCTGCAGCTTTCGGGCCGGCAGCTGCGGCTGGGCTCGGCCACCGGCCTTTACGATGTGCGGCTCGGCCAGGACATGCACGTCTTGGTCGGTTGCGGCCTGGGCGGCGGCTCGCTGATCAATGCTGGCGTTGCCTTGGCGCCCGACCCGCGCGTGTTTGCCGATCCGGTGTGGCCCGCCGAGCTGGCGCAGGATCCGCTGCTGGAGCGCGGCTTTCTCGAGGCGCGGCGCTGGCTGCGGCCGGCGCGCGACCCCGCCGCCGCGGCGCGGCGCAAATTTCAGGCCCTCGGTGCGGTCAGCGCCGGCCTCGGCGTCACCCCCGTTGCCGCCCCGGTGACCGTCAGCTTCGCCGATGTGGTCAATCCGGCAGGCGTCAGGCAGCCGGCCTGTACCTTGTGCGGCGACTGCTGCGGCGGCTGCAACGTCGGTGCCAAAAATACCGTGGCCGTCACCTACCTGCCCGAGGCGGTCAGGCACGGCGCGGCGATCTTTACCCACACCAAGGTGCGCTCGCTGCTGCGGGATCGCGATGGCGATTGGTGCCTCGAATGCGAGGTGGCGGCAGCGGGCGGCGGCGCCCCCTCAAGGCGCACGGTTCGCGCCGACCTGGTGGTGCTGGCGGCTGGCAGCTTGGGATCGACCGAAATCCTGTTGCGCTCGCGCCAGCGCGGGCTTGCCCTCTCCGATCGGCTGGGTCGGCAGTTTTCCGGGAACGGCGACATCATCGCCTTCGGCTGGGGTGGCCGGCTGCCGGTGGCGGCGGTGGGGGTCGGGCATCCACCCAAGATCGAAGCCGTGATCGGGGCCACCGTCTCCGGCCAGCTCGAAATCGTCGACGGCGCCTGCCTCGAGCAGGGTCTCACCATCCAGGAGGGCAGCCTGCCGTCGGCGCTGGCGCCGATCC
This sequence comes from Hyphomicrobiaceae bacterium, assembly GCA_035258605.1. GTDB lineage: Bacteria > Pseudomonadota > Alphaproteobacteria > Rhizobiales > Hyphomicrobiaceae > AWTP1-13. Next base: position 6,145 of record DATFXD010000073.1, read on the forward strand.
TGCCAGTGCTGTTCTTGCCCAATGGGCGGCTGTTGGGCGCCCTCAAGAGCCTGATTAGCGGCGTCTATGAGGGTGCGTTCCAGTCGCTGCAGACCTTTTTCGCCGTCTCCCATGACAGCGCCGCGGGCCAGCTGCAGCTGGTCGGTGACCGGCTCGAGCTGACCTGGCCCGGGGTCAAGGACGAAGCCGTCTATCGTCGCCTCGATGGGACCTTGACCGCGCTCGCCACCGCCGCCGGTGGCCGCTATGTCAAGCATCCGCTCGCCGGCACCCTCGTGGGCCACCAGCCGGTCACGGCCCACCCGCTGGGTGGCTGCGGTATCGGCCACGATCGCCACGACGGGGTTGTCAATCACAAGGCGCAGGTGTTTTGGGCCCGGCCCGGCGCCGGTCCCGGTGAGGTCCATCAGGGGCTCTACGTCATGGACGGGGCCATCATGCCGCGCTCGCTCGGGGCCAACCCGCTCCTCACCATCACCGCCCTTGCCGAGCGCGCCATGCTGCATATGGCCGCCGACCTTGGTTTCGCGGCACCTGCCGCGGCCAAGCCGGTGGCGGCAGCCGTCGCCGCCATCTAACCACGGTTGGCGGCAGCGGCGGGGTTCGCCCGGCCCGTCAGCGGGCCATCGTGTAGAGGTTCAGCGGGCCATCATGTAGAGGTAGAGCACCGCGCCCAGCGCCCCGGAGATCACAAAGCCGGCGAGGAAGCCGCGAATGTCCGGGAGGCGGGTTTCGCCGATCGCTGCCAGCGGCGACACCACGGCCTCCCCGGTTGTGGCGGGGACCACGGGGGCGGGGTGCGGTTCTGCAGCCGGCGGTTGGGCGAGCTGGGCCTGCAACACGCGCTTGAGGGTCTCGACCGCCTCGTGCGCGAGCGTCGCTTCGGCCGCCAGTTTGGCGGCGGCGTCGATGCGCTCAACGAGGCCCGGCGCGGCGGGCACGGCCGGCTTGGCGACCGCTGCGCCCGATAATGCCGCCCTGAGCGAGGTGATGCTGGCCGATTCGATGCGCTGGGAGGCGATCTTTTCCGCTTCGCCGAGCCGCACCGTCTTTGCCGACGGGCGCAGGGGGACCGGGTTGTCAATCGCCAAGGCAGGTGAACTCGACATCGTATACCCTCACGCTACAAACGCTTTTTGCCCGGCACCAACCCCCGTCGGTCGGTCCTCGCCCGCCTGCGCCTCAGTGAGCCACCCGTACCTGGCCCGCCTGGCGCCGCCGGCTACTCTTTGGCGAGGTTGGTAATGCGATCGAGCAAGCGTAGCCGGCGCGGCTCCAAAGATATGTCGCCGGCTTTGGGCATTTCTGCGGCAGCGGCCGGGTTTGGCTCGCCAGCGCCGTTGATGGGCGGGTCGGCCTCGCGCGCCTCGGCGGCCGCGGCTTTGGCGCCCTGCGGCACGGCCGCCGGCTGCGAGCGCACCTGCGCCACGCGTTCCGCCAACGGACGCCGTTCGGCGCGGGCGGCCGGCCGCGGCTGGGTGGCCATCGGCGTGCTGCCGGCGCCGATGCGCCGCATCTCGTCCATGAATTGCGCGGCCTGACGCGCAAGCCGCTCATTGGCGGCGGCGAGCTCCGCCCGCAATCGGCCGATCACGGCCGACTGGTGTTCGGCCTGCGCCTGGGCCGAGCCCAAGCGGGCCTTGAGCGCGATGCGGGTTTCTTTGCTGCCGCCCGCCGCCTCCCCGTCGGCCTCGAACGCGGTGAGCGCCGCGCGCAACCGGGTAATCTCGCCGGCCTGGTCCTCGGCCTTGGCCTTGAGCGCGCGCAGCTCGCCCGTGGCGCTGGGGCTTTTGTTGTCATCGGCGCTGCCGGTGCGGACGGCATTGAGGGTGCGTTCCGCTTGCGCCAGCAGCTCGCGTGGCTCCTCGCTGGCCGGCGGTGGCACCCCGTTACCCGTCGCCGCCGCTGGCGCATCATGAGCGCCGCGCTGCAGCCGGTCGATCAAATTGGCCTGATCGCGCGCCTTGGAGCGCACGGCCTCAAGCTCGCCGCGCAATGCCGCCTCGGCATCGCCGGCGCCGTCGGCTCCGGGTTTGCGCTCGCCGCCGCGCGCCGCCATCGTGCTGGTGAGACGGTCGATGTGGGCGGTCTGCTGGGCGTTAATGGCGGCCGCCTCCTCAAGCGCCAGCTTGTGCCGCCTGGCCCCCTCCTTGAGCTCGCCGATTTCGCGCTCGCGGTTGTGGATCAGCCGCTTGGCCTCCGACAGCCGTGCCTCCACCTTGGGCAGGCGGTCGGCGACGGTCTGCTCCAAGACGTGGCGGGCGTTCTGGTGCTCTTCGAGCTCGCCCCGGATCCGACCGACGTCGGTCTCGAGCGTGGAAATCGAGGCATCGCGGCGGTTGAGTTCGACCAGCTGGCGGACGCGTGCGACCTTGGCCTGCTCCAATTGGGTTTCGAGCTTGTGCACCTTGATGGCGTATTCGGCCCGCAACCGATCGCGATCGGCCCTTATTTCGCGCTCGCTCACCGGCAGCGACTGCTTGATGCGGGCCGTGGTCAGCCGCACGGCCCGGCTCCAGAACGCCGACGCCAGCAACAGCGCGATAAAGCTCGCCGCCAGGAAACCCAAAGCCACGAGCATGCCGGATTGGATGGAAATCAAACGCTCTTCCTTCGGCGGGCCGATCCTGCGGCGATAACACCTAAACTACGCGCAACCCCCACACCTGGATCCAACCGACATCCCC
>DATFXD010000074.1:0-6872 GCA_035258605.1 Hyphomicrobiaceae bacterium
TGGCCGCGCTTCGGCACCAACACCGTGCGCCTGAAACTCATGAACTGGGTGCCGTCGGCCTTCTTGCCGATGGTGCGCACCTCGACGATGCCTTGCGTCGGCCGGCTGACGGAGCCGCGCTTGCCCAACACTTCTGACTCCGCATAGATGGTATCGCCGATCAAAACCGGGGCCGTGAGCTTGATGTCGGTCCACCCCAGATTGGCGATCGCCTTCTGGCTGACGTCGCTGACACTCATGCCGACCACGATCGACAAGGTGAGGCAGCTGTTGACCACGCGGGTGCCGAACTCGGAGCTGGCGGCATAGGCGGCGTCGAAGTGCAGCGGATGCTGGTTCATGGTCAGCAGCGTAAACCAGGTGTTGTCGGCCTCGCTGATGGTCCGTCCCGGTCGATGCTCGTAGACATCGCCGACGTTGAAGTCCTCAAAATAGCGGCCATGGCTCTCCCGCCAGCGATTGGCGGCCACCGGCCTCGCGGTCGCGATCATGCTGTTAGCCTTTAGGTTGTCCTCGCCGTTGGCGGAGGCTACCTTGGGGTCGGTCCCAAGGCCATTGTTGCTGCAAACTTGCACGGCCTGCCCGCCCGGAGGAAGCCCACATGATCTATGAATTGCGAACCTACACCTTGCGAGCCGGAACGCTGGCCGACGTGGTCAAGGCGGCATCGACCGTTTCGCGCGAAATTCGCGGCAACGATTACGGCAAGCTCGAAGGCTATTGGACGACGGAAATCGGCCCGCTCAACCAGGTGATGCACCTTTGGAGCTATAGCGATCTCAACGAGCGGGCGCGTCTGCGCGCCGAGCTCGCCAAGAACGCCCGCTGGAACAGCGAGTATACCCCCCTGATCCGGCCCAACCTGGTGCGGCAGGACATTCGCCTGCTCAATGCCATCAAGTCGCCGGTGGCGCCGGCCAGCACGCCCAATGTCTACGAGTTGCGCAACTACCGCGCCAAGCCCGGCGCGGCCAAGCAATGGCTCGACCTCTTCACCGCCGCCCTCGAGCACCGCGAAAAATATTCCAAGATCGTGGGCCTGTGGCAAACCGAGGCGGGACAACCCAACGAGGTATGCCACATCTGGGCCTATGCCGACCTCAATGCCCGCGCCGCGGCTCGTACCGCTGCCGTCAAGGATCCCGGCTGGCAGGCGTTTTTGGGCAAGAGCGCGCCCTTGCTCGACGAAATGCACTCAACCGTCATGCTGCCGGCACCGCATTCGCCGCTGCAATAGACCCCAGGAGATCCCAGGGGGCGATCAGGGGACGCATGCTCGCGCCCGGTGTCGCTCCCCTGGCGGGCGCATGCCGGGCTGCGTACGCCGCGAGCGGCGCTGGCCAGCGCGCCCGCGGCAACCTTTCGTTAACACCTCGGTGGAAAGCTTTAGTTAACCACCGCCAATGGTGTGGCGAGGACGCGAGCAATGCCCGGCTTTACCGATGAGCCCACGCGACTGACATCGAGCCTCAACGAGGCCAGGAACGACACCGGTCGCATCGCCTTTTGCGGGCCGGTGGTGTTGAGCGCCATCACCGGCTACTCGATCGGCAGGGTGGAGGAGGAAATCAAGCGCCTGCGCCACCCCGAGCGCCTTGGCGCCGGCGGCATCGTCAAAGGCACTGACGCCGAGGAGGTGGCGGCCACCCTTGCCCACTTTGGCTACGGCATGCACAGAACGGAGTGCTACCTCGCTCGCCCGCGCAAGGAGCGGCCAACATTGTGGAGTTGGATGCAGAAGCCGCGCAACGCCTGGGTGCACTACATTGTTGCCATCCACAAGGGCAAGGAGGGGCATTGGGTGCTGATCAAGGGCGTCAAACTGTGTGACACCTTCTCGGATGGCCGCTGGCAGTTCGTGTGCGATTGCGCGCACCGCGGCGCGCGCATTATGGAGGTCTACGAGGTGAAGCGGGCGCTCGAATTCTGATCGCCGCCGCTGCGAGCAGGCGCCTGCCTTGCGGGCGACCGCCGGCGGTATTCAGCTCTTGAGCTTGGGGTCGAGCCAGTCGCGCAAGGAATCGCCGAACAGATTGAAGGCAAACACGGCGAGCGTGATCGCCACGCCTGGGAACAGGATCATCCAGGGCGCGGTCTGGTAGAAATCGGCCGAGGCACCCGACAGCATCAATCCCCAGGCCGGCGTCGGCTCCGTCACCCCCAGGCCCAGGAACGACAGGCTCGCCTCCAGCAAAATCGCCTGCGCCATCGACGCCGACACCATGATCAAGTAGGGGGCGACGATATTGGGCACGATGTGGCGCAGAATGATGCGGCTGTGGCCGAAGCCGGCGGCCCGCGCCGCGTCGATGAAAGGCATGGCGACGATCGACAGCGTCGAGGCGCGCGACACCCGCGCCATGCGTGGTACGATCGGCAGGGCGATGGCGGCAATCAAATTGAAATCGATGCCGAATGCCGAGCGCTTGCCCAGTACCGCCACCACCACCATCGCCAGCACGATGATTGGGAACGACAACATGATGTCGACCACGCGCTGGATGGCATTATCGATGCGGCCGCTGAAGTAGCCCGACGCGGCGCCGATCAGCGCTCCCAAGGTGCAGCCGATCACCGCCGACAGGATGCCGACCGCCAAGGCGGTACGCGAGCCGTAGACGATGCGCGAGAACACGTCGCGGCCGTACTGGTCGGTGCCGAACCAATGCGCGGCGCTGGGGCTGCTCAGCATGCCGGCAAAGTCGATTTCCTCGGGATTGTAGGGCGAAATTCCGGCCGCGCCGAAGGCGAATACGACATAGAGCAGGATCATGAACAACCCGGCCACGCCCGAGGGCTCAGCCTTGATGAATTGCCAAACCGGGTTGGGTCGCTTGGGGACGGTGTCGGTGGCGGTGGTGGCGATCGTTGCCATGGCACGTTGCCCTCAATTCAGGCGGATGCGCGGGTCGAGCCAACCGTACAACAGGTCGACCAGAAGATTGATCAGAATGAAACAGGTGGCGATGAACAGTACCAGGCCTTGGATGAGATTGAAGTCGCCGCGGGCGGTGGCATCGACGAACAGCTTGCCGATGCCGTTGATGTTGAACACCTGCTCGGTGACGACGAGGCCGCCGATCAAGAACGCGAATTCAAGGCCGATCACGGTAACGACCGGCAGCAGCGCGTTGCGCAAGGCGTGCCGGCGCATGATGAGCCGGGTCCACACGCCCTTGGCTCGGGCGGTGCGGATGTAGTCCTCGCGCATGACCTCGAGCAGCGAAGAGCGCATCATGCGCGTCGCCACCGCAGCATAACGGTAGCCGACCGAGGCGGCCGGCCAGATCGTCACCGATAGATTGGTGATCGGGTCCTCCCACAGCGGCACGTAGCCGATCTTGGGCAGCCAATTGAACAGCGACAACAGGCCGAGGATGATCAGCATGCCGAGCCAGAATGATGGGATCGCCAAACCCGATACCGCCACCACCCGTATGCCGTGGTCGACCCAACTGTCGCGGTAGAGCGCCGATAAGGTTCCGAGCGGGATGGCGATCAGAATGGCGATCAGTCCGGCCATGATCGCGATTTGAAACGACACCGGCGCGCGCAGCGCGATCTCCTTGTTGACCGGTTCCCCGGTCCAGAGCGATTTGCCGAGGTCGAGCCGGGTCAAGCCGATCATGTAGTCGGCAAACTGCCGGTAGAGCGGCTTGTCGAGCCCCAGCCGTTTGCGTTCGGCCTCGATGGTTTCTTCCGATACCGCCGCGCCATCGGCCCTGAGCTTCACCACCACCACGTCGCCGGGCATGACCCTAATCAGAAAAAATACCGCAATGGCGACCCCGATCAGGGTCGGGATCACCAAAAACAATCGGCGCAAGAGGTACCAGAGCATGGGGCGGCAGCCGTCAAAAGAGGCCGGCGGCGGCAAGCATGCGCCACCGCCGGCCTGCTGTCACTGGGGATCGAGCCAAACCGTCGAAAGGTCCTGCCACAGATAGTGGCTGGGGGTCATGTACCAGCCGTGGATCTTCTTGTTGATGACGATGATCCTTTGCCACCACAGCAGGGGTACGTTGTAGGCCTGGGTCAGGGCATAGCGCTCCATGTCCCGCACCAGCTTGGTGCGCTCCGCCACGTCGATGGTGCGGCGTTGCTTTTCGTACATGTCGTCGATCTTGGTGTCGGTGTGACCCGAGTAGCCGGCCGGCGACAACTTTTTGGTCAGGAACTTGGAGAACTGGGCGGTCGGATCATCCATGAAGTCGGCCTGGAACTCGATGGCGACATCGAAGTCCCCGGCGGCGACCCGGTCCTGATAGAGCTTGGTTTCGAGCTGCTCATGCTCGGCGGTGACGCCGATCCGGCGCCATTGGTCGACCGAATAAATTGCCGCCGGCGTATAGGGCTCGGGCACGTTGCGGTTGAGCAGCTTGAACTTCAGGTCCTTGACGCCGGCCTGTTCGAGCAGCTTCTTGGCGGCATCGCGCGACTTGTTGATGTCCTTGGAGTAGCCCGGCATTTTAACGAGCTCGGCTTCCGGCAGCGACATCGCATAGCCCGGCCGCATCACGCCGCCGACGAATTTGAGGATCGAGATCTTGGACAGGGCCTCCGAGCCGCCCCACCGGTCGATCGCCATGCTCAACGCCTGGCGCACGCGCACGTCATCGAACGGCTTGCGCTGGGTATTGAATATGACCATCAAATTGTTGACCCAGGTGCCCTCGAACACGCTGAGATTGTCCTTCATCTTGTCGAGCAGCTGGGCCTTCTCCTGCGGATTGCGGCCGCGGAATTCGGCGTCGAACTGGCCGCCGATGATGCCCGGCACGACGCCGCCCGATTTCACGAAGAACACCTTATAGCCGTCGAGGTAGGGCTTGCCCTTGTCGTAATAGTCAGCAAAGCGCTTGCCGCTCCAGCTCGCGCCCTTGACGTGCTCAACGAACGTGAAGGGGCCTGAACCCATGATCTCGGTTTCGGGATAGCGCGGGTTCTGTTTGAGCTTGGCGGCGCTGTAAATGCAATTATAGGGCGAGGCCAGGGCCTCGAGCACGCCGGCCATGGGATTTTTGAGCTTGAACACCACGGTCGAGGGATCGGGGGCGGAGACCTCGAGATCGGAATAGTAGCTCTTGCGGATCGACACCACGCCCGGCGGCGGATTGATGATGCGATCGTAGCTCGCCTTGATGTCCTCCGACGTCAGCGGGCTGCCGTCGTGGAACTTCACGCCTTTGCGCACCTTGAAGGTGTAGCTCATGCCGTCCGGCGCCACCGACCAGCTTTCGGCGAGATCGGGCACCACTTTCGGATAGTCCTTGCCGTCGAACTTGACGAGCAGCGAATAGTGCGGGGCGATCGGATGGATCAGGGCGAAGGTGGTGCTGCCATGGCAGTCGTAGTTTGGCGGCTCGGCAACCACGCCGAAATTGAGCGTGCCCCCCCTTTTCGGCGTCTGCGCCTGCGCAAGGCCGCCGGCCATCGCCAACGCGATGGTTGCCGCAGCCAAGCCGAGAACGGTTCGCTTCATTGCCTGTGTACCTCCATTGTAATGTCCTGACGGGGTGCTGATGGGTAAAAGTCCTGACAGGTCGCGGAAATCATCAGGCGTGAATACAGGCAACAAAATGGCCTGGGCCGAGCTCTCGCGTCGCAGGCACGGCCGCCTTGCATTCGGCTGTCATCAACGGACAGCGCGGGTTGAACACGCAGCCCTGGGGTGGATTGAGCGGGCTTGGCAGCTCGCCTTTGATGATTGAGCGCGGCCGCGCGCGTTCGATCACTGGATCGGGGATCGGCGCGGCTGCCAGCAGGGCTTTGGTGTAGGGGTGTTTCGGATTGGCGAACAGTTCGTCGGCCGCCGCGTACTCCACGATGCGTCCCAGGTACATTACGGCCACCTTCGAGGAGATGTGCCGCACCACCGCCAGATCATGCGCAATGAACAGGTATGTCAAGCCCAACTTCTGCTGTAGCTCCTCCAGCAGATTGATGACCTGACCCTGAATTGAGACATCGAGCGCTGACACCGCCTCGTCACAGACGATCACATCCGGATTGACGGCAAGCGCCCTGGCAATGCCGACCCGCTGGCGCTGGCCGCCGGATAATTCGTGCGGGTAGCGCAGTGCCATGTAGGGAAACAGGCCCACCAGCTGCAGCAGCTCGGCCACCCGCGGCTCGACTTGCGGCTTGGGCAGGATGGCGTGGACGCGCATCGGCTCGGCCACGATCTGGCCAACGGTCATGCGCGGATTGAGGGAGGAATAGGGGTCCTGGAAGATCACCTGCATCTTCTTGCGAACCGCGATCATGTCGCCACGGCCGAGGCCGGCAAGGTCGATGCCCTCAAAGCGAATGGCGCCACCGGTGGGCTCGTCGAGCCGCAACACCAGCCGGCCCAAGGTGGACTTGCCGCAGCCAGACTCGCCGACCAGGCCCAGGGTCTCGCCCCGCTTAATGTCGAGAGTGACATCGTTGACGGCACGCACCATCCGCGAACGCCGCATGAAGCCGGCACGAACCGGAAAGAACTTGCGCGCATTGGAGATGCTGAGGATTGCGTCCCTGTCCTGACCATTGTGTGCGGCTCTGCCGCCGCCGTCGCTGCGCGCGCCGAGCTGATCGATGGCCTCGATTTCGCGAACCCGGTGACAAGCGACCAGGTGACCGCTCTCGGCCGCCGCCAGCGGCGGCACCTCGCCGCATTTGTCGATGGCGAAGCGGCAGCGCGGACGGAAGCGGCAGCCCGACGGCGGCGCCAATAGGTTGGGCGGCGCGCCGTCGATGGTGGCAAGTTTGGCGCTGCGGCCGCGATCGAGCCTTGGCACCGCCGTCAGCAAGCCGCGCGCATAGGGGTGCAAGGGGCGCCCGAACACGCGCTCGGCGGTGCCGCTTTCGACGATCCGCGCCGCGTACAT
>DATFXD010000075.1:0-3632 GCA_035258605.1 Hyphomicrobiaceae bacterium
ATCAGCTTGTTTTGAGCACGGCTGGTCGCGGGCAGCAGCAGCGTGCCTGCCGCGGCCGAGAGGCCGGTGAGCACGGTCCGCCGTCCAAGCCATGGTGTTGCTGGATGTGGCATCGAAACCTTAAACTCTGTCCCGCCGAAGAGGTTCAAGGCCCATGGTAATGCCGGGGCACCGCCGACACGAAGTCAAATCGATGATTTATCCCAGTCTTGTGATCGGGGTTGGTTGCTGGCCCCGCTTGCGCACCGCAACCGTGAAGGCGCGGGCTTGATAGCATCGTCACGACGAAGAAGATGCAGCGACAGCAGGCTTTGCGCGGGCCGCCTTATAGGCTGCGCAAGCGCTGGGCGATATCAGCGCAACGGCCGACCTATCAACGCCAAAGCTCGACCGTATGGTCCGCCTGCCGAGCACGATGCTCGGGCGCAGCAGCACCCGTTCGCGGGCCAAGGCCGACGGCAGGCTTGGTTTCCCATTTCGCCTGTGGGACCGGCGATTCGGCCGACCCGGAGCCGGCATACGGGCGTTATCATGGACATCGATCGCTTTTGGCGAGGCTAAGAGAGCTTTGCGTGGAGGGATGCCGGAGACGGCACGCCGGGTGGGCCCGTCGCCGGTCAACCCCGTCAGCGCCGCTGCGTCATCAGCGTACCGACCACGATCAGCGCGCAGCCCGCGGCGGTCGCTAAACTCGGCACCTCCGCGAACATCAGGTAGCCGAACAGCACACCCCAGACCAAGGTGACATACTCGACCGGGGCAAGGCGCGCGGCTTCAAATTGCGCAAACGCATGCGCCAGCATGGTATGCGCGATCACCCCGATGGTGCCCACGGCGGCAAATCGCCAAAGGTCGTCCAGCCTCGGCGTGGTCCACACCCAGAGCATCGGCACCGCCAGGATCAGCGCCGGGCCGAGGTTCTGGAACAGGATGATCTGTGCCAACGGATCGCGCGTCGCCCGATAGCGGAGCATGATGACATTCAAGGAGTAGCCGACCGCTGACAGAAGCACCGCGGTGGCCCCCAACAACACGCCATCGTCAAGCCCGGCAGCGCCGAACTGCCCGGCCACGATCAGCAGCATACCAATAAAGCCGCCGAGCACGGCGACGACCAGGCGCCAATCGAGCCGCTCGCTCAGGATCAAGACCCCCAACAGGGCGGTGAGAACCGGCGAGATGAAGCTGATGGCAATTGCATCGGCCAGCGGTAGCTTGCCGAGCGCAAAGAAAAAGCTGGTGGCGGTGAAGACGATCAGCACGGCCCTGAGGCCGTTGTAGGCGGTAGCCTCCAACGTCGGCCAGCCCGGCCGGGTCGCGCCGGCGTAGGCGGCGGCGCCGAGCAGGCCGAAGGCAAAGCGCAAAAACGTGATCTCAATGACGTTGTAGCGCGGCGTCAGCGACTTGATCATCGCGTCCATGAGCGTGAGCAGCCCCTCGGCGATAATGGCGAGGCCGATGATGAAGGCGGTATTGCGCGGGATGTCGGTTGGCATGGCCGGCGCACCCTAAGGGCTTCTGCCGGCACCACCAATGCGCAATCTCGCCGTGGCGAACGTCTTGTGCGAAAGTGGGCCAGTGTCGGCCGTGATGGTTGCGCCGTCGCCATGACCCAAAGGGGTCAAACTGGTTCAGCAGAGGGGTTGTCGTGCGCCGGGTTGTGGTGGTCGTGCTTGATGGTATGCGGCGGGACCAGATCAGCGCCCGCCACACGCCGGGGTTGGCGCGCTTTGCCAAGCGTGCGCAGGCTTTTGGCGAACATCGTTCGATGTTCCCTTCGGCAACGCGCGTGGTATCGGCCTCCTTCGCTACCGGCTGTCACCCGGCGCGTCACGAGCTCAGGGGCAATTCGCTGGCCTTGATGGAGGCCGGCAGGCTTGTGCCGCACGACGCCGGGCATCCTGATTTTCTGCAGCACAAGCGGCGGGTCACCGGACGGTCCCTGGCGGTACCCACCCTGGCCGAACGCGTCGCCGCGATCGGTGGCATGATCCTGTTTTCCAATGTCTCTCCCGGCGCCGCCTACGCACACGACCCGGACGGCTTCGGTCATGTCTACCATCGCGCCGGCGCCTACGCGCCGGGCCGCAGGCGGCTCGAAGGTGCGGAGGCGCTAGACATCACCCAGGACGCGGCCGGGGATCAGCAGATGACCGCGCGCTTCATCGATGAAGTTTTGATCGAGCGCTCACCGCCGCTCGCCATGCTTTGGCTGGGTGAGCCCGACGCAACGCAGCACCTCAAGCCGTTGGGCTCGCCGCCGCAATTGGCAGCGCTTGGCGCCGCCGACGCCAACGCGACGCGCGTCATTGCGGCGGTCGACCGGCTCAGGGATGCCGGCGATAGTATGCTGTTGATCGTCTGTTCCGATCACGGCCATCAGACGGTTTCGCGCGTCGTCGACGTCGAGGCTGAGCTGATTGCCGCCGGTCTCAAGGACAGTCGGCAATCGGACGATGTGGTCACGCCTACCAGCGGTACCTCGACGTTGATCTACGTGCACCCCGATAGCGCCCAGCGGATCGATGCCATCGCTCGATTTCTGGCGAGCCGGGACTGGATCGATCGGGTGATCGGACCCGATGAGTTGCCGAGCGTCGGCCAACGGGCGGTGGACGGCCTGACATTTGCGATTTCGCTCAAATCCGACGACGCGCCTAACGCCTTCGGCATTCGCGGCCATAGCATCGAGGCGCGCCCAGCCGCCGGCAAGGCCGACCATCTCGGCTGCGGGCAACATGGCGGGCTGGCGCGCTACGAGCAAATGCCCTTCCTGATGATCGAAGGTCCTGGTTTCATGGGCGGAACCGTGACCGGCGCTCCAACATCACCGATCGATCTAGCGCCAACGATCCTTGCCCACCTTGATCAGCCTGGAACCGGCATGGACGGGCGTCCGCTGCAGGCAACGAGCCGCACGCAGCGCTGAGCGGGTCAGCCGCGGGCGTTGCGCCGCAGGTCGTCCGCATCCTTCCACATCAGGAACTGCGGCCCCAGGCTGCGGATATCGGGCGCACCCATTTGCGCCATGGTGCGATCGACCTCGTCCTTGAAGATCTGCAGGGCCCGCGTTGCGCCGGGGACGCCGCCCGCGGCGACACCGTAGAGCGTCGGACGGCCGACGAACACGAACTTTGCCCCCAAGCACAGGGCAATGATGGCATCGGAACCGCGCCGAATGCCGCTATCGAGCATAACAGTGAGGCGGTCGCCGACGGCGGCGTGAATGGCGGGCAGTACCTCAATCGGTGCCGGCGCACGATCCAGCTGGCGCGCGCCGTGATTGGACACCATGATACCGTCAACGCCAAGGCTGGCCGCGCGGGCGGCGTCGTCGGGGTGCATGATACCCTTGAGTACCAGGTTGCCCGGCCACAGCCGGCGAAACGCCTCAACGTCGGGCCACAGCAGTGGCGACGGCGTCTGGCTGGCAACAAAATCGGCAACCTCGTCTCGGCTCGAGCCGGGTGGTGCGTATTGCTGCCAATTGCAGAACAGCGGCAGACCGCCCTTGAAATAGTCGCGCATCCAAGCTGGATGCAGGCAGGCCTCGAGCTTGGTCTTCCACGACAGCTTGAGCGGGCGCGTGAAACCGTTGCGCAGATTGCGCTCACGCTTGGAGTTGATGGGTA
>DATFXD010000076.1:0-9919 GCA_035258605.1 Hyphomicrobiaceae bacterium
GGATCAGGGCCGGTTTGAGAGGAGAGGATATAGGCTTGGTAGTCGCCCTTGCGCTGCGCATCGACGAGGACCGAGACCTCCATCTGCTTGACCTTCGCCCGGATGCCGACCTTGGCCAGCATTGGGATCACTGCCTCGACGATCGGCAGGCCCCAGCTCTCGTTCTGGCTGGTCGACCATTCGAACTCGAATCCGTCTTTGTAGCCTGCTTGCTCCAGCAGCTTCTTGGCCTTCTCGGGATCGTAGCTATAGGGCTTGCGCGTCGTGTCGAAGCCGGGCGCGGTCAGCGGCAACCAGCTCACCGCGCGATAGGCCTTGTCCTTGACCAGGCGCTTGATGATCAGGTCCGTGTCGATGGCGTGGTTCATGGCTTGCCGCACGCGCTTGTCGGAGAACGGCTTGAACTCCGGGTTCATCCCCATGTGACGGGTGAACACCTCGGCGACCTCCAGGATGCCATTCTTGAGCGCCGGGTCCTCCCGATAGGCCACGTACTGCACGGGTCCGAGCACTGACAGATCGATCTCCTTGTTGCGGAAGGCAATGTCACGCGCCGGTGCCTCGGCCATGATCGAGATGATCACCTTGTCGAGGTACACCGGCTTGTAAAATTTGTCCCAGCGCTCGGCAACGAGACGGGAACCGGGGATGTGCTCGACGAATTTGAACGGTCCGAGGCCGATCGGCTTCTGCAGGAACTCCGGCTTGTCGGCCTCTCCGGCGGGATAGATGGCCACCGAGCCGTTGTACAAGTAGAAGCCAGGATCGACCTTGTCCGTGATTTTTACCTGCAAGGTGTAATCGTCGATCTTCTTCAGGCCCGAGATCGTCGTCGCCTCGCCTTTCTCTACGGCGACGGCCCCCTCAATGAGACGCACCCAACGTGCACCCGCATAGGCTTTCTTGCTGTCCATCAGGCGCGTGTAGGAGTAAATGATATCGTCCGCGGTCAGACGCTTGCCGTTGTGGAAGTAGGCTTCACGCAGCTGGTAGGTGTAGGTCTTGCGGTCGGCCGATACGTCGACGTGGTTGGCCAGCTCCAGCTCGACCTGGTTCTTCTCGCTGTTCCAACTGTAGAGTGTGCGATGCACGACCTTGCCGTAAATGTCGTCCTGGGCCCGCGGCGTGGTGTGCATATCAAGGCTGGATAGGCTCTGGCCGTAGGGCGCGGTCATGCGCAGCGTGCCACCCTTGCGGGGTGCCTGCGCCGCGGCCGTCGTGACGAGCGCTACGCTCACAATGCACGCCAATCCAAGCCGTCTCATGGGGTTCTCCAGCCAAGCGTCTACCGTGAGGAGCCCGTCTGAATAGCGTTGTTGCCGGGCAGATGCGGCAACGATAGCCCGCTTAGGCGGCGCTGGCGAGCTTGACGGGGGTGTGGGCGGTTGAGATTAACGCCCACTCAGCTTGCCGTGTGCTGGTCTTGCACTCGGCCCGCCACACAGATAGCGCCAGCGGCTGCAACGCCCGCCGCGCCGGGCCGCCAGTTGATCGCAATGGATGGGGCGCCTTTTGCGATCTCCCCGACAGGGACACCCATCCTGAATGCGATCCGTCGCTTTGGCGACATTTGCGCGTCCCGCCACGCCATGGCGTTGGATCTCCACACCACAACCTAAGGCCTCCATGGCACTGAGGAACAGAGCTGCGCCACGCGCGCCAATTGCAGTGCAGCATGTCGAGGCGCCCCGTCATCTGATACGTTGGTTGCCTCGTCAGGTCAGAAGTTCCCGGGAGCTTGGAGCCAGCGGATCGCCGCTTTGGTAGACCGCCTGCGCGCATTGGATTGGATCGAGGATGGCACTGTTGCAATTGAGTATCGCCGGGTGGAGGCAGGCGTCGAGCGCTACACCGAGATTGCAGTCGAGTTTGTCCGCCTAAAGTTCGACGTTATGGTTATAACGGGAGGGGCAGTCGGCGCGGCAAAACAGGCCATCGATCATCCCAGCATCTTCGCGGTGGCGAGCGACCCCTCGCCGGCTCGACACGGAGGAACCTCAAATGAGCGGCACCCCAAGGGGCAAACCGGCCCTTTCCGGCATCAAAGTCGTCGATCTCACCCAGTTCGAGGCCGGTACGTCGATCACCGAGACCTTGGCCTGGCTCGGCGCCGACGTGGTGAAGGTCGAAAACCCCAAGGGCGGCGAGCAGGGCCGTAGCGCCTCCTCGGAACGCAAGGATGCCGACAGCTATTATTTCATGGTGCTCAACGCCAACAAGCGCTCCATTACGCTCAATCTCAAGGACCCGCGCGGCAAGGAGATGTTGCGCGATCTCATCAAGAAGGCTGACGTGTTCGCCGAGAACTTCGCGCCGGGCGTGATCGAGAAGCTCGGCTTCTCCTACGAGGAGGTCTCCAAGCTCAACCCGCGCATCGTCTATGCGACGGTCAAGGGCTTCGGCAAGGGCAGCCCCTACGAGTCGAACCTGGCATTCGACATGATCGCGCAGGCCGCGGGCGGCGTGATGTCGATTACCGGCGAACGCGACGGTCGGCCGATCAAGCCAGGTGTTACGCTCGGCGATACCGGCACGGGACTGCACGCCGCCATTGGCGTGCTCGCGGCACTGTTCCAGCGCACGGTAACCGGTCGGGGCCAGAAAATCGAGGTCGCGATGCAGGACGCGATGGTCAACTATTGCCGCATTGCCTATTCCCGCCAGCTTCTCACTAACAAAGCATGCGAGCGCAACGGCAATAGCGTCGTGCTCGGCAATGCGCCGTGCGAGGTCTTCAAGTGCAAGCCGGAAGGGCCTAACGACTACGTCTTCATCTACACCAGTCGCGCCACGAACACGCATTGGGAGCGGCTGTGCGAGGTGATCGGACGCGAGGAGCTGAAGTCGGACCCGCGGCTCGCCACGCCGCCGCAGCGCGCCAATCACACGGCCGAGATCAACAAGCACATCGAGACCTGGACCAAGAACTTCACCAAGTTCGAGGCGATGGAGAAGCTCGGCGCGGCGGGCGTTCCGTGCGGGGCCGTTATGGACACGAAGGAGCTCTCGGACGAGCCCACGATGCTGGCCCGCGAGATCTTCTGCGAGATCGATCATCCGGTGCGCGGCAAGCTCACGATTCCGGGTTGGCCCGTGAAAATGTCGGACAGCTACGTGAAGGTTACGGCTTCGCCCATTCTGGGTGCCGACAACGCGGCCATCTACGCCGACTGGCTGGGCCTTTCGGAGGCAGAGCTCGAAAAGCTCAAGGCCGAGGGTGTGGTCTAGGGTCGTTCCCGGACATAGGGCCGCGACCGTACGCTATAACGCCTGCGCCCGCTTGTGCAACGGCCTTGCCAATGCACGCAGATGTGAGGCCTTTTGACAGCCCCCGTCGGCGCAATCTGCCGAGACGATCGACGGAACGGGCCGTTCCGATGCGTCTAGCCTTGGGTCAATTGCGTATCACCCGGGGGACACCATGATGATCGGGAAGGACCTGCTCGCTCTACTCACCGCTGCAGCGGTGGTGACCACTGTCTGTGCCTCAAGCTCGCTGGCCCAGGACTGGCGCCGTGGCGACTACGAGTATTTCAAGGAGCCGCATCGGTTCGGTCCCCTTTGTGAATACCGCATCCGCGCGCGGGGATCTGCTCCGGTGGCCCTATTCGGGGGGGCGCGCGAAGTGAAGAAGGCCGAGGCGCGCTCGATCCGTGACTGGGAATTCGAGGCCGACCGCTTGTTTGGCGCCCGGTATTCGGGCTGGGGGTTGGCAAAGGGCAAAGAGCTGCATTGTGACGTGCGGGGGTTGGAGTTCGTCTGCACCGCGACCGCCAACCCCTGCCGCCGCTGACGTTGCAGAAATTCAACACCATGGGCATGGTTCGCACCTGACGCTGACGCAGCACTCAGGGAGCGCAAGCCGGGTTGGTCGGGGTCAATGCGGTGAGATGGCCATGACACATGGCTTGCCAAGCGGGCTCGGGCAGGTTCTGCAGCCGATCGATCCCAGCCTGTTGGCGCGGCCAGGTTTCGCCCCGCTGGCGGTGACAGGTGCGCTGGCGCCGGCCATGGGTGCCGCCGGCGACGGACAAGCGCCCGATCCGGCGCAAGATAAGCGCAAAATGCGGGCTGCCCGATGGTCCAGCCATGGTCGCGCGTCGTCCCTGACAGATGAACCTTGCGGGCGGGCGATGGTCGCCTGCCCGCCTGGCGGTCCAGATGCCACCGGCCATGGCCGCGGCGCCAAAAGCTGGCGCACGCGGCGCGACCTAGGTTGCCTTTCTCTGCTGGCTGATGCCGTGCAGGCACGCGGGTCCGACCAGCTATGGGTCGCAGCCAATCGCCCCTTGTCCGTGACCGCAATTGATGGTTGCAAAGCTGGTGGGAGGGCAAAACCGGGGTCCTTCGTGACCGGAGGACGGGAGCTGTTATGGCGTCGCGTAGCATGGGGGAGGACGGCAGTTGGTCAACAGCCCGCTTGCCGCAAGCGCGTCTGGTGCGGGCGCTTACGGTCGCCGCGTGGGGGGTTGGCTTGATGCACGTGTCGGGTTGCGCCGAGACTGAGTTCGGGCCGCGGCTGGCGTTTGCCATTCCGCAAAAATTCGAGTCAGCCACGACCGTCAAGGCGCCGAACGTGAGCCGCTGGTGGACCCGGTTCCAGTCCGCCGAGCTCAACGGGCTGATGGATGTCGCCAATATCGAGAACCTTGATATTGCCGCTGCCGTCGCCCAGCTGAAACAGGCGGATGCCCAAGCGCAGATCACCGGCGCCGCGCTATGGCCGGCGCTCGCCTACTCGGAAAGCTCGCAACGTCTGCGGTCCTCGGGCTCCACCGCCGCCGAGCGGAACTCCTTCAACAAGGTGATCAACGCCAGCTACATCGTGGACGTGTGGGGCCAGAACCGTGACGCCCTTGAGGTCGCGCTTCGCACCGCCAGTGCCAGCGCCTATCAGGTCGAGGTGGTTCGCCTGGCGACCCGCGCCAGCGTGGTGGACAATTTCCTGATTTACGCCGCCAACCGCGAGCGCACCACGGTCGCGACCGAGAACCTGCGCAACGCCGAGCGCCTGCTTGGCGTCATTCGCCAGCGACAGGCCGTGGGCACGGCCAGCGAGCTCGATATTGCACAGCAGCAAAGCCTGGTTGAAATCCAGCGTGCATCGATCCCACCCTTGCGCCAGGCCACCGAAGCGGCGCGCACGGCGCTGGCGATCCTGATCGGCAAGCCGGTGCAGGCGGTTCAGCTAACGACGCGCGGCGTGCGCCGCCTCCGGCTACCCACGGTAGCCCCGGGGCTGCCGACGACCTTGCTGGTACGGCGTCCCGACATCCGCAGCGCCGAGCAAAACCTGGCGGCGGCGGATGCCAACGTGGCTGTCGCGCGCAAGGCATTCTTGCCCAGCATCCAGCTGACCGGACAAGCCGGCTTCCAAAGTTCGGTGTTGTCGGCGCTGCTGCGGCCCGAGTCGTTCATCTACGCGGTTGCCGCCGGCGTTACCCAGCCGATCTTCGAGGGTGGCCGCTTGAGAGGTCAGCTCGCGCTCAATGAGGCTCAGCGTCAGCAGTTGCTCGAGAGCTACCGCAAGTCGATCGTCTCGGCGTTGACGGACGTCGAAAACGCCTTGGTAGCCGTGCGGGAGAACGCGGCTCGCGAGACCGCCCAGCGGGTCGCCGTGTTGGCCGCCAGACGAGCTCTTGACCTGTCCGAGGAGCGCCTGCGGCAGGGCACCATCGATCTGACGACGCTCCTCAATACCCAGAACACCCTGTTCCAGGCCGAAGACACGCTTATCCAGATACGCTTGGCTCGGCTGCAGGCGGCTGCCAGCCTCTATCAGGCACTGGGCGGCGATTGGGAGGAGCCAGTCGCGGCGCCGCCTGTTCCCTAGGTTAGATAATTGCCATGGTCGCGGCCGGCATCGAGCGGCAGCTGCCTGAAAGGTAGAGATGCGTTTGGGTCCGGCATTGACGATCGTGATCCTGGCCGCAGCCAGCGTGGCCGGCTGGTACTGGCTGAAGGACACACCTGCGCAAGAAGCGACGCCATCGCGCGGAGCGGGGCGGCGCGCAGCGCAGAAGGACGGCGTGGTGCCAGTGACGGTCGAGACCGTGAAGAAGGAGACGGTGCCCGTCTATCGCGAGGGTATTGGCAACGTTCAAGCGCTCTACACCGTCACCGTGCGCGCCCAGGTCGACGGGCGGCTTACCAGTGTCGAGTTCACTGAGGGTCAGGACGTACGCAAGGGTGACGTCCTGGCCCGCATCGACCCGGCGATCTACAAGGCCCAATACGATCAGGCCCTGGCAAAGAAGGCGCAAGACGAGGCAACGCTTGCCAATGCGCGACTAGACTTGGTCCGCTACCAAAAGCTGGCGTCGACCAATGCCGGCCCCCAGCAGCAGGCGGACCAGCAGGCGGCCACCGTCGCTCAACTCGAAGCGCAGGTGCGATCGGATCAGGCGGCGATCGACAATGCCAAGGCATACCTCGACTACACGGTGATCACCTCGCCGATCGATGGTCGGATCGGGCTGCGGCTGATCGATCCCGGCAATATCGTGCATGCTTCGGACGCCAGCGGTCTGGTGTCGATCACGCAGGTGCGACCGGTTGCCGTGATTTTCACGCTGCCGCAGCGGGATCTGCCGGTCGTCTCGGCCGCGTTGGCGCGCGGCGGCGTCAAGGTAGAAGTGGTTGGCGCGCTTGCGCGCGGCACCGTGCCCACCGGCACCTTGCAGACGATCGACAACCAGATCGACGTGACGACCGGCACCATCAAGCTGAAGGCGGTATTTCCCAACGACGACCAAACCCTGTGGCCGGGGCAGTTCGTAAGCACGCGAGTGGTGGTCGACACGCTGGTCGATGCGCGCGTCGTGCCCACCACCGCCGTGCGGCGGGGACCGAACGGTACCTTCGTCTACATCATCGGCGAGGACGAGCGCGCCTTGGTCCAGCCGGTCGAGGTGGTGCTGCAGGACGAGACGCGCGCCGTCATTGCGCAGGGTCTCGACATTGGCAGTCGGGTCGTCACCGTCGGGTTCGCGCAGCTGGCGCACAACAAGCCCGTCAAAATTGTCGCCGGCGCCGAGCCCGCACCACCAGCCGCGAGCCCAGCAGCGTTTGAACGCAAAGGCTCCGGATCCGGCAAGCGCGACGAATCGGGCGGGCACGAGCGGCGGCATCGACGCGACAAAGGCGGCGCCCAGGCGCCGGCTCAAGCCAAAGGCGATACCAAAGAGGCCGCCCAGTGAGCGTGTCGGCGCCCTTCATTGCCAGGCCGATTGCCACCTCGCTGTTGGCGATTGCCGTATTGATCGTCGGCATCTTGGGTTATCGCGGCCTGCCGGTATCGTCATTACCGCAAGTGGACTTCCCCACTATCGCTGTTACCACCACGTTGCCGGGCGCAAGCCCGGAAACGATGGGTGCCCTCATCACCGGCCCGCTTGAGCGCCAGCTCGGCCAGATCCCGGCATTGGCGCTGATGACGTCAACCAGCTCGTTCGGGTTGAGCCAGATCACGCTGCAGTTCAACCTCAATCGAGACATCGACGGCGCCGCCCAGGATGTGCAGGCCGCCATCAATGCCGCCGGATCGACCCTGCCGCGGACCCTGCCCTACCCGCCCACCTACGCCAAAATCAATCCCGCCGACACCCCCGTCATGACGTTGGCGCTGACCTCGAACACGCAGCCGCTGCGCGAGCTGTCCGATCTCGCCGATACCCTCATTGCGCAACGTCTGAGCGAGGTGCCAGGGGTCGGCAGTGTCAGCGTGCAGGGGGGGCTCAAGCCGGCGATCCGGGTGCAGGCCGA
Source organism: Hyphomicrobiaceae bacterium (assembly GCA_035258605.1). Classification (GTDB taxonomy): domain Bacteria; phylum Pseudomonadota; class Alphaproteobacteria; order Rhizobiales; family Hyphomicrobiaceae; genus AWTP1-13. The sequence continues at coordinate 7,765 of DATFXD010000076.1, forward strand.
TCTGGAGGCGCTGGCATCGGTCGGTATGAGCCTTGAGGACCTGCGCTCGGCCGTCGCCGCCGCCAACGTCTCCTCGCCGAAGGGATCGCTCGACGGCCAAACGCAGTCGCATGCCATTGCCGCCAACGACCAGATAACCAGCGCTCGCGACTACGCGCTCATCACCATCGCCTATCGCAACGGCGCGCCGGTGCTGCTGCGCGACGTGGCCCGGATAGCCGACGGCTTTGAGAACGAGCGCATCGGCGCCTGGCATCAGACTGAACCAGCTGTCGTCATCGACATCCGACGCCAGCCGGGCGCCAACATCGTCGACACCGTTCGGCGCATCCATAGCGAGCTGCCGCGCCTTACGCGCGCGCTGCCGGCCGACGTCAAGCTGGCGATTGTCAGCGATCGAACCAGCACGATCCGCGCCTCGATCGAAGACGTGCAGCTGACGCTCGCACTCAGCGTGTTGCTCGTGATTCTTGTCGTGCTCCTGTTTCTGCGCACCTGGTCGGCAACCGTGATTGCCGGCACCGCCCTGCCATTGTCGCTGATCGCCACCTTTGCCGTCATGTGGCTCGCCGGCTTCAGTCTCGACAACCTGTCGCTGATGGCGCTGACCATCGGCACCGGCTTCGTGGTAGATGATGCCATCGTCATGATCGAGAACATCGCCCGCCATCGCGAGGCTGGCGATGAGGCCAGGACGGCGGCATTCAACGGCGCTTCCGAGATCGGGTTCACCGTCATCTCGCTCACCTGCTCGCTGCTGGCGGTGTTCATTCCGCTGTTGTTCATGAGCGGGCTTGTCGGACGCATGTTTCGCGAGTTCGCCCTGACGCTTTCGATTGCGGTGGTGGTGTCTGCCATCATTTCCTTGACCCTTACGCCGATGATGTGCGCGGCCCTCCTGCGCCACAGCGGCCGGCACGGCGACCGGCCTAGCCGCGGCATCACCAACCGCTTTGGCGATGCACTGGCCACTCTCTACAGCCGCACACTGCTGTACGTTCTCAAGCATCGCGCCGAGACCTTGCTGGTGACGTTGGCAACCTTGGCGGCGACGATCGGCCTTTACGTTCTGATGCCCAAGAGCTTCCTGCCGCTGCAGGATACCGGCCTGATCAACGTCGTCTTCAAGGCCGACCCGGACGTTTCGTTTGTGGAGTTGTCGCGCCTGCGCGGGCTTGCGGTCGATGCCGCCAGCAAGATCCCGGAGGTCGCCGACGTTGTCTCCGTGGCGGGAACCGGCACCGTAAACCAGACCCCAAACGTGGCCTCGTTGACCGTCGTGCTGGTGCCGCACGCGGCGCGCCGCCGTACCGCCTCGGAAATCGCCGGCCAGATAGAGGCGGCACTAGCCCAGGTACCGGGCATTGTTCCGTTCGCCAAGCCGGTGCAAGACGTGCAGATTGCAACCCGCGCCAGCTTCAGCCAATTCCAGTACACCCTGGTCGGAAGCATCGGCCCGGACGTCAGGCTGTGGGGTGGTCGGCTGCTCGCCGAGCTGCGCACCAACCCGAAATTTAGAAGCGTAAGCTCGGTCGAGGAGGACGAGGGGTTCGCCACCGCGATCGTGGTCGACCGGGTTCGAGCGGGCCAGTTCGGCGTTTCGCTGCAGTCGGTCTCCGACATCCTCAACGACGCCTTCGCGCAGCGCCAGATCTCGACCATCTACGGGCAAGCCAATCAATATCGCGTCGTGCTGGAGGTCGATGCAAAGTACCGGACCGACCCGTCGGCATTAGCGGCGTTGCGGCTACCGGGCGTGAACGCTTCCCAGATTCTCGCCACCACCAACGTGATACCGACGGCCGCGGGATCAAGCGCGGTGTTGGCGGCGCCTGGCTCCAACGGCATTCAAGTGCCGCTGGCCACCATTGCGCACATCGACCGGCAAACGGCACCGCTGGCCTTGAGCCACCAGGAGCAGTTTCCCTCCTACACCATTGGCTTCGACCTCGCCGAGGGTCAGTCCCTCGACGAGGCGGTCGCCGCCATGGCGATAGCCGAGAGTAAGATCGGTATGCCGGGTTCGATCACCGGTTCGTTCGCCGGAGAGGCGGCGGAATTCCGCGCCTCGCTCGCCGGTCAGCCCTGGTTGATCCTGGCCGCGGTGGCGGCGATCTATATCGTGCTCGGCGTGCTTTACGAAAGCTACGTGCAC
>DATFXD010000077.1:0-38721 GCA_035258605.1 Hyphomicrobiaceae bacterium
CTCGCGGTACCAGGCGGGTTTGCTGGCGGCCGGATCGAGACCGGCCTGTTGCCACAACGCGAGCTCGGCGGCGTGCGTCCCCGATTTATCGCCACGTGAGACAAAGGGGCTCTGATGCTCATTGATCGCCTTGAGGGCGGCCAGGATATCCCGTCAGCCACGAATTGCTCTTCTTGCGGCTTGGCATGCACGAACACCACATCGGCATCGCCACGGCGGCCGGTGTCGAGCGCCTGGCCGGTGCCCTGCGCGATCACCCGCACATCAATGCCGGTCTTGGCGGTGAACCGCGGCAGGATGAAACCGAACAACCCCGAACCCTGGGTCGAGGTGGTCGAGGCCACGACGATCGACTTGTCGGCGGCAGGCGCCGGCACTGCCGAGGCCATGAGCCCAAGCATGAGGAGCATCAGGCCGTGACGGAGACGCATTGGCTTTTCCTGTTCCCTGCTCAGCTCAGACGATCAGTTCGCCGGCCAAAAAGCGCCGGCCGGTGGCGGTGGCCGGAGCGCTGAAAAAAGCCGCGGCGGCGGCGCGCTCGACCACGCCACCATTGGCCAACAACACGATGTCGCCGGCGAGCCGGCGCGCTTGGCCGAGATCGTGGGTGGCCATCACGATCTTGACCCCGCGCTCGGCGGTGCGCAGGATGATGTCTTCCACGGCTTTGCTCGCCGCCGGGTCGAGGCTGGCGGTTGGTTCATCGAGGAACAGCACCTCAGGATCCCGCGCCAGCGCCCGGGCCAGCGCCAGCCGTTGCTGCTCGCCGCCCGACAGCCGACGCGCCGGCCGATCCGCCAACGGGGCGAGGCCGACCGCCTGCAACAGCCGCGCAACGGTGGCCGCGTCCGGTGCGCGCGGCCGCCTTCAAGGCGAAGGCAACGTTGCGGGCGGCCGTGCGTCGCAGCATCACCGGCTTCTGGAACACAATGGCGTGGCGCTGGCGGGCGAGCTCGGCACCGCAGGCGTAGTGAATGCGCCCCGCCACCGGCTTCAGCAAGCCCATGGCGAGTTTGAGCAACGTGGTCTTGCCCGAGCCGTTGGGTCCCAACAGCACGGTCGGCGGGCCGGCCGCAACGGCAAGGTTGACCGCGTTGAGGATCGGGGTGGCGCCCGCCGCAAACGCCACATCCTGAAACGCGATCGGCAAGCTGATCGAACGGTCGCGCATGGGACTAGCCAGCCTGTCGTTCGGACCAGCCGCGGGCGGCCCAGGCCAGCGCATTGACGGTCAGGATCACCACGATCAACACCAGCCCGAGGCCGATCGCGAGCGGCAGGTTGCCTTTGGAGGTCTCGAGCGCATTGGTGGTTGTCATCACGCGGGTAAAACCATCGATGTTGCCGCCCACGATCATCACCGCGCCGACCTCGGCCGCGGCCCGGCCGAAGCCCGCCAACAGGGCGGTGATCAGCGAAAAACGCGCATCCCAAAGCAGGGTCGCCACCCGCCGGGCGCCGGCGACGTTCATTGCCGTCAACTCGTCCGCATATTCCGCCCACAGGTCCTCGACCACCTGGCGCGTCAGCGCGGCAAGGATCGGCAGGATCAGGATCGCCTGCGCGATGATCATTGCCTGCGGCGTGAACAGAATGCCAAGCTCACCCAACGGACCGGAGCGCGACAGCAGCAAGAACACGACGAGGCCGACCACGACCGGCGGCAAGCCCATGGCACCGTTGACGAGCACAATCAGGGCGTGGCGTCCCGGGAAACGCGACAAGGCCAACAGGGCGCCGATCGGCAGGCCGAGCCCTGCCGCCAGCACGGTCGCCGACAAGGTGACCATGAGCGACAAGCTCACGATCGCAAACAGCTTTGCGTCCCCCGACCAGATCAGCAAGGCACTCAAGCCGTCCATGACCGCCGTTCCGGGACAGGTTGCGAAGCCGAGGTTCTTGTGTTTTCTTCCGTAAAGTCAATTACTAGAATTGGTGCAATCAGGTGCAACTCAGCGCAGGCCTTGAGCTGCTCACGACGGCGGACGCGGCCGCCTACCTGCGGCTGCGCGAACGCAAGCTCTACGAGCTGGTTGCCGACCGCCAGATCCCGTGCACCAAGGTCACGGGCAAATGGCTGTTCTCACGCGCCGATCTCGACCGCTGGTTGTTGGCGGGAATGGCACGGCCACACGGCGTGTGCCCGGCCGAGCCACCGCCGATTGTCGGCGGCAGCCACGATCCGTTGTTGCAGTGGGCGCTGAGCGAGAGCGGTGCCGGGTTGGCGATCCTGCCCGAGGGCAGCGCCGCGGGCTACCGGCGCCTTCTCAACGGCGAGGTGATCGCCGCCGCCATCCATTTCCATGCCCTCGACGGCGCCGAACGGGACGTCAATGTCGACGTCGTGCGCGAAGAGGCTGCCCTCTATGATGCCGTTCTCATTGCGTTTGCGACCCGCGAGCAAGGCCTGTTGGTCGCGCCCGGCAATCCGCTGTCGCTCGCCGGCGTCGCCGAGGTTGGGGACCGGCAATTGCGGCTGGCGGTTCGTCCCGAAGGTGCCGGCGCGCAGCAGCTGCTGCTTGGTCTGTTGCAGCGGCACCGCCTGTCGCTCGCCGACGCGGGTGCGACGGTGCCGGCGCACACCGGCCCCGATGTGGCGCAGGCGATCCGCGCCGGTCGCGCCGATTGCGGCATTGCCACCCGTGCCGTCGCCACCGCATCCGGCGTCGGCTTTTTGCCGCTTTGCCTCGAACGCTTTGATCTGTTGCTGCGGCAGCGGGACTATTTCCGACCGGCGTGGCAAAGCCTGCTCAAGTTGTTCGCCGACCCGCGGTTTGCCGCGCAAGCCGGCGAGTTCGGCGGGCTCGACGTCTCCGCCGCCGGCTCGATACGCTGGGCGCCCTGACCGGCAACCGATAGCGGGCTGCTGGCGTTGCCTCAACGCCCGTTACCGCCCGCTAGACCAATTTGGCCCGAAAGAAGTGGCGATGCGAACACGATTGATCTCGGTCCTGGCTATCCTGTTGTGCACGTTCTCTTGCCCGGCCGCGGCGCAACTGCGCGGTCATGGCGGTCCGGTACGCGGGCTGGCGCTGTCTGCGGATGGCGGCGAGCTCGTCTCGGCCAGCTTCGATGCCACCGCCATCCTATGGTCGCTCAGCACCGGCACGGCGGCGCAGGTGCTGCGCTTTCACGAGGGCGCGGTCAATGCCGTGGCCGTCTTGCGCGATGGTCGCATCGCCACCAGCGGCGAGGACGGCCGCATCGCCATCTGGCGGCGTGGCGAAAGCCAGCCGGGCGACGTCTTGAGCGGCCATAGCGGCCCGGTGGTGGCGCTCGCCGTCTCGCCCGACGGCACCACCCTGGCTTCGGCGAGCTGGGACAGCAGCGCCCGGTTATGGCCACTGGCGGGCGGTCCTCAGCGCGTGCTGGAAGGCCACCGCCAGAACGTCAACGGCCTGGCGTTTAGCGCCGACAGTCAGACCCTGGTTACGGCGGGCTACGATGCAACGGTGCGGATCTGGCCGCTCACCGGCGCTGAGCCGCCGCGGATCATCACCTTGCCGGCGCCTCTCAACGCGGTGATCGTCGGTAACGCCGGCGACATTGTCGCCGCCGCCGCCGACGGCAAGCTCTACTTCCTGTCGCCGGCCGGTGAGCTCGAGGCAAACCTCAACGTCGCCGCCGCACCAGTGATTGCGCTCGCCCGTTCCCGCGACGGCCGGCACATCGCCGCCTCGAGCATCAAAGGCGCCATCGCCATCATCGACCACGACAGCCGCCGGCTCGAGCGCACATTGGTCGGTCCGGGGCTACCGGCATGGGCGGTGATTTTTCTTGCCGACAATCGCAGTTTGCTCACCGGCGGCAGCGATCGCGTCATCCGCCGGTGGAATAGCGAGAGCGGCGAGCAATTGGGCGAAGTGGCCCTCGCGGCTGCGCAAGATCCGCTGGCGGCCTTCACCGCCGAGCCTGGGGCAGAGGTGTTTCGGGCCTGCATCGCCTGCCACACCTTGAGCGCCCGGGACGGGCCGCGCGCCGGCCCGACCCTGGCCGGCATCTTTGGGCGCCGGATTGCAAGCCTGCCCGGCTACGACTTCTCGCCGGCGCTCAAAAAGCTCGACATCGTGTGGACGCCGGAAACCCTGTCGAAGCTGTTCGAGTTGGGGCCGGCGGCCTACACGCCGGGCAGCAAAATGCCCGAACAGCGGGTGGGCGACGAGGCCCGCGCCGACCTCATCGCCTTTCTAAGCAAGGCAACCAAAGACTAGCCGCGCGCGCCCCCGCGCGTCGTGAGCCCCGCGCGCGAGCTCCTGACGCTTCAGGTCTTGTTGCCTTGCCCGCCGTCCTCGCGTTCGCGCAGGTAGTCCTCGGTGGTGCGCACCTGCCGGCGCGGGGGCGAGCCATAGGGATCAAAGTCCTGCTCGGAGACGACCGCGACCCGACAGTCGTCACACATCTTCAAGACCTCGAGCCGCCGCGGCGTGTCCCGGAACATCCAATGCGTACCTTCGAGCTTGGCCGCCACGCGCTCGATGGTACTCTTGACGCCAAATGGTTTGCCGCAGCGGATGCAGCAGAACGGCGGCTCTTCCTTGAGCACGCGGGCGGTGGCGGTCGCGGCACGAAAATCGATCTGCGGCCTGAGCGAGATCACCTTTTCCGGACAGGTCGCCTTGCACAGACCACACTGCACACACGCATCCTCGGCAAAGCGCAACACCGGTCGCTCGGGGTCGTCGCTGAGCGCGCCGGTCGGGCAGGCCGAGACGCAGGCCAGGCACAGCGTGCAGCCGGCGATATCGATCTCAACCGCGCCGAACGGCGCTCGCTCGTTGAGGGCAATGACGTCGCGCGGCTGGGGTGCAACGCGGTAGAGCTCCCTGAGCGCCGATCGCAACAGGCTGCGTTTGCCGCCGCTCGGCAGGAAGCTGGCGGCGCGTGCCGCCGATGCGCGGGGGGGCACCGCGCGCAAGGCCGCGTCGAGCGCGTCCGGATCATCCGCTTCAATGCTGGCGACGCCGGCGTCGCCGAACCCGAGCCCGGCCAGGATGGTGTTGGCGAGCGTGATCGTCTGCTGCAAGGCGGTGACATCATGGGCCGGTCGCCCGCGCAACAGCAAGCGCATGGCGCTTGCCCCGTAGGCAAAGGCGGCAGCGATCGCCTCCAGTCCGACTTGCGTCACCTCGTTGACCGCGACCGGCAACACGTTGGCGGCAAGGCCGTCGCCGGCGTGCGCCAGCGCCGCGATCAGCGGCGTGCCGTGCGCCTCGTCGTGCAGCAGCAAGATCGGGCGCGCGCCGCCGGCATCGCGATAGCTCCTGATAAGCGTGCGCAGCTTGCGCACGAAGGCGTCGGCCGGAGGCAAGGCATAGGCCGCCGCCCCGGTCGGGCAGACCGCCGCGCACTGGCCGCAGCCGGCGCAAATCTTGGCATCGATCGCCACCTGGTTGCCGGCCGGAGCGATGGCGGCGGTGGGACAGACCTCCAGGCAGCGGCTGCAGCCGACGATGCGCGAGCGCGCATGCGCACACAGCTCGGGGGTGAAGGTGATATAGCGCGGCTTCTCGAAGCTGCCGCACAGATCGCGGGCGCTGAGTACCGCCTTGAGCATCGCCGCGGGCTGGTTGGGATCGGCGCGCAGGTAGCCATCGCGCAGATCGGCCGCCGGAAACAGCGGCGCGCCCCCGCTCAGGTCGAGAATAATGTCGCAGCTGGATTGGGCGCCATCGCGCGCCGCCGGGAACCGAAGCTTACCGCGCGAAGACGGGGTCGGCTCGGCGAACGCATCGACCGTGACCGTGAACCCGCCAAGCTGGCCCTTGGCGGTGCGGATCCGCCCCTGCACGACCGGAAACTCGCCGTTACCGGCGGCGGAGACTTCCGCCGGCGGCGCAATCAACACGGTGACGTCGAGGTGGTCCTTGATCAGGTTGCCGGCCTCGATGGCGCCCTCATCGCGACCATAGATCAAAATGACGCCGCCGCTCTCGAGCTCGAGCAGGGGCACCGGCGGCATCGGTTCGGCGGCGGCGGCAATGAGCGCGGCCATTTTCGGCCCGGTGGCGGCGGCATCCCTCGACCAGCCGGCGGTCTCGCGGAGGTTGACATAGCTGATTGGCGCCGTGCGCCCGGCCGCCGCCGCCAGCTCCTCAAACACGCGCGCTTGCTGGGTGCAGCCGATGGTTAGGGGACCATCAGCGCTCACCACGGCGCGGGCCAAGGCGAGCTGGCTGCGGCACAGCTGGCGCGCCGTCGTCACCTCGGCGCCGCCGCAACCCCGGGCAACGGCCGCCGCATCGAGCGGCATGGTATCCTCGCACGAACATATCACAATCGTGCCGGCGGCGGGATCGGGCGAGCGCGGGGGCTTGCTCATTGCGGCATCGGCCTTCGAGGCTATTAGACGTGACCGGGGCGGATTATAGTCACCGCCACGCAAAAGCGCTAATTGCGCCCAGGCCCAGTCAGGTCGAGATGCCGAAGAAAGCCTCACGCTCACCGGTTTCGAGGTTCGACTTGCCACCGCCGTTCCAGCTCGTGACCCTGCGCGAGGTGGGCGATGCCTTTGCCCACGCCCAAGCCATAGCCGCCGATGAGGGGGCGGGGACCTTGGTGTTCGTCGGCCGCTTCGACCTTGCCGAATTTGCCATCGTGCTGGAGCCAGAGGAGCCGCTCAGAAAAGCTCGGGGCGCCTTTTACGCTGGCATGGTGGCGCTGCGCGATGCGCTGTTGGCGCAAGCGCCGCCCGAGAAACCGATTACGTTTGCCTGGCCCGACGCGGTCCACGTCGATGGCGGCTTGATCGGCGGCGGCCGCTTGGCCTGGCCGGCGGGCAGCGCCGAGGAAGAGCCGCCGGACTGGCTGGTGTTCGGCGCCTCGATCAGGACCTTCAGCCTCAGTGCGCAGGAGGCGGGCCTCAACCCGCTGGCGGCGGCACTCGATGAGGAGGGTTTCGAGGACGTGGGCTCCGAGCGGCTGGTCGAGAGCTTTGCGCGCCACCTGATGCTCGCCACCGATGCCTGGCGCACCAACGAGTTTAACAGCGTGACACGGTCCTATCTCGATCACCTCACCCTCGAGAAGGGCGCGCTGCCGGCGCTCGACAGCAACGGCGACTTGTTGCTGCGATGGCGCGGGCAGGCGGCGCCCGACCGGCACGAGCTGGCGGCGGCACTGTCGCTGCCGTCCTGGCTCGACCCGGCAACCGGAGGCCCGCGCGCGTGAAGCTGTTGCGGACCATCCGCCTCGATCCCTCCGACACGTTCATCTTCGAGCGGGCCGCCGAGCCGGGCGAATGGGCGGTCTCGGGGGCGTTTGCGTTCGCCCAGCTTGATCCCGCCGGGCTCGACGGCAGAAGGCGGGCCGCCTTTCGTTCGGGCTTTCTCGGCATCGAGTCGCTTGGATGGTCGACCTTGGTGCAAGTGGTCGAGGCCAGCGCGGCAGACCGCGCCGCCGCCGTCGAGCGGCTGGCCGCGCAGCTGGTCGCCCGCTTCGGTGCCCCGAGCCTCGACATCGCGCGGCCGGCGGCAGAGGAGGAGATCGCCTTCGCCGCCGCGCTCAGCGATCACCCCAAGGGGATGCTGGCGGCGGTGTCGCGCAGCTTTGACAACGGCGAGATCCGCGAAAGATTTCGCACCTTGACCCCCAGCATCGGGCCCAAGCCGTTGCGCGCCTATAGCTTTCTTGAGGTGGTGGGCGACGACGAGGCGACCGACGTCGACCTGTTCACGATCGGCAAGGGAGACCGCAGTTGACCGGCGACTTCTGGCTCGCGTGCGGACATCATCTCTTCGATCGCGATGCCGGCGGCGGCTTGCGCATTGGCGATGATTTTCTCAAGGCCTACCTGGCACGACCTGAACTGATGCCGCCGGCGGAAGCCTGTGCCGCCGAGCGCAACCTCTATGCCAGGCTGCTGGCGGCGCCGCGGCAGGCGGTGAGCGGCGCCGAAATCGCCGCCATCGCCGATGCCGATGCGCGCGAGAACTGGCAGGTCATGTTAGCCTTCCGCCAGCATCTGATGGCGCACCAGACCTTGGAGGCCGCCTACCTCGACGGGGTCCGCCGCAACCTGAAATTGCCGCATCTTTTTCTCAATCAGATGGTGCAGCTGATCCTGCGCAACGCGCTTGACGGCGGCGACGATGCCTTCGTGCTGCGGGCCGCGGAGTTGTTCTTCCGGCCGCAAAAGCTCACCGTGCACGGCGGCGCCCTGATCGCGGCCGACGAAGAGATCCTGTCCGGACTTGGCACGAGGCCGCTGTCGCCGCTGGTGTCGATGCTCGGCTTGCCGGCGGCGGCGGAGATCGACGTCCTCAACGACGACAATCAATCGAGCTATTGGCAGCGCAGTGACAGCTTCGACATGGCGCTCGATCTCAGCACCGGCCGGCGCGGGCTTGCGGCGCTAGGCCAGGTGGTCGAGCGCTGGATCGAGCACCTGATCGGCGTCGAGGTGACGGTCGAGCCGCTGAGTGCGCTCAAGGATGCGGCGTTGAGCTGGTATGTGGGTCTCGATCAAGAGGCAACGCGTCTGGGCGACGCCCTGTGGCAGGGTGAGGGGCTCGACGATCAGCTCAAGGCAAGCCTGGTCGGGCTCTATCGGCTCTCGATCGCCGATCGCTCCCTGATGCTCGATCATGTGCGCGGCGAGCCGGTTTATGTCATTGTCGCCATGACAGCCGACAAGCTCTTGCGCCTGAAACCGCAAAACCTCATTAGCGGACTGCCGATCCGGCAGCGGGAGGTCGTCAGTTGAACGCCACCGCCTTGCTCAGCGTCCCGGTCGGGGTGGTGGTCGAACGCCACCAGGCGATGAGCCCGTGGCTCGACTTCGTGTGGCGGCCGGTGTCGATCCTAACCGGCGTCCCCGCCGCCGATCCGTGGACCTTGCTCGCCAGCGGTGCCGACCGGGCGACCTTCTATGCCGGCCCCGCCAGCATCGATCTTTATCGCACGGAAACGGCCAACTACTTGAGCAATCTGAGCTCCGAGGCGCCGTGCCTGTGGGTGGTGCTGCGCCAACGCGAAGCCGAGCCCCCCTACCAGGTGGTGGCGGTCACCGCCGATCCGGCCGAGGGTGAGGCCTATTCGGAAGCCGGCAACGATCTGATCGACACCGTGCCGATGCCGCCGGCGATTGCCGCCGTGATCGAAGCCTTCATCGCCGAACACCACATCGAGCGCCCGTTCTTTAAGCGCGAGCGCGATCGCTCCCACCCGGCAGCCGGCGGCGGCGAGAAGGGTGGAGGAGGACGCCAATCGTGACCGAACCGCCGAATTTCTTGGAACGCTGGTCGCGCCTCAAACGCCGGCAGCTGGCGCGGCAACGGCAGGCCGACGCTGCGCCGCCGGCGCCAACCGCGGACCGGCGCGCCCCGGCCGCACCGCCAGCCCGAAACGACACCGACCGCCCCGGCGCGCCCGCTGCCAGCGATGCCAGCGTGCGGCATCGGGGCGAGCCGATGCCGGCGGCGGACAGCCTGCCGCCGTTGCCGGCCATCGACGCGATCGTGGCCGACACCGACATCAAGGCGTTCTTGCGCGCCGGCGTGCCAGCCGAGCTCACCAAGGCGGCGCTGCGCCGCGCCTGGACCAGCGACCCCGCCATTCGTGACTTTATTGGCCTCGCCGAGAACCAATGGGATTTTACCGACCCGACGACGATCCCGGGCTTCGGGCCGCTGCCCGCAGGCGCGCCTCTGGGTCGGCTGCTGGCGCAAGCGCTGGGGCAGGACCTGACGCCCCTACCAGCAGGCCCGCTGCCGGGCGCCCCCGCCGCGGATTTGCCCGTGAGCGGCCTTGCTCCCGCAACGCCGCAAGCTTCACCCCAAGTCCATGGCATGCCAGAAAGACAAGTCCATGGTATGCCAGAAACAAATGAGACTGATGAAGATCACGGCAGCGCAGTAGAACGGCAACAACAGAGCACCCTTGCTGCGATGCAACATCCTGACCCCGCAGCAGACAAGCCCCGACCGCCCAGTCGACGTTCGCACGGCGGCGCGCTCCCCAAGTAAAATCGCAGTCCATAGTCTTGAGCTATGTTGGCGGTCACTTCGACGCGGCCGCGGGGCTCTTGGTCATAGCCTCAAGCTATTGACGCTTGCGTTGCCTTAGCATTAGGCTCCGAAATGCTCCGACTTTTTTGGAGTGTCGGACCCAGATCATTTGTTTTGTTAGGGCGCCGCGCCCCCACCCATGAGGCCCATGCGGGACCACGGTCTACAGGCAGCGATTCGGGCCGCGGGCGGCATCGGCGAGCTTGCCCGGCGCCTCGGCATCTCGCAGCCTTCGGTTTCAAACTGGGATCGAATTCCCGCCGAGCGCGTGCTGGCCGTCGAACAGGCGACGGGCGTGGCGCGGGCGCTGTTGCGGCCCGACCTGTTTTCGCCCCCGGCCGCCGACCCCGCCGATGATGTCGATCTCGCCCGCGCCCGCGAATATCAGCTGCTGGCATCCCTGCTCGGGTCGAGCCCCGATGCCGCGTTGTTGAAGCGGCTCGCCGGCCTCAAGGGGGACCCGACCCCGCTTGGGCTTGTGCATAGCGCGCTCGGCGAGGCCGCGGCGCGCTCCGATCCCGAGCGCGTCGGCCGGGAGTATTTCGATCTTTTCGTCGGGCTTGGCCGCGGCGAACTGCTCCCCTATGCCTCCTACTATCTGACCGGCTTTTTGTACGAGCGGCCGCTGGCGCGGTTGCGCGGCGACCTCAAGCGGCTCGGCATCGAAGCGATGCTCGGGCAGTCGGAGCCGGAAGACCACGCCGCCATTTTGTGCGAGATCATGGCGCATCTTGCCGGCGGCGAGCTTAAGGCACCGGCCGGCGCCGAGCAGGACCTGTTCGAGAAGCACCTGGCGCCGTGGGTTGGTCGGTTCTTCACCGATCTGGAGCAGGCGCGTGCCGCCGACTTTTATGCCTCAGTCGGTGCGCTTGGGCGCACCTTTATCGCCATTGAGACCGAAGCCTTTGGGCTACCACACTAGAGCCTGGCAACAGCGCTGGTTGAAGGAGGAGGCGTCATGAACAGCGACAAGCCGAGAATCGGGCGCCGTGACGTGCTGCGCGCCCTCGGGGGCGGCGCCGGCCTGGCCGCCGCCAGCGGGGCTTTCACGACCGAGGCACGTGCCGACAGCGAGAACAACGAGGAGAAGCGCAAGTCGCGTTATCGCGAGACCGAGCACGTCAAGACCTTCTACCGCGTCAACCGCTATCCAACCAAGCGCTAGGGAGCCCCGCCGTGCTGATCAAAAAAAGCGAACGTCAGGCGCGCCGCGGCGGCTTGGTTGCCGCGCTCGCCGGCCAATCCGGCGGCGGCATGGACCGCCGCGCCTTCCTGCGTCATTCGGGCCTGGCGGCCGGCGGGTTGGCCGCACTCGGCAGCCTGCCACTCGGCGGCATCCGCAAGGCGCACGCCGCCGGCCCCGCACCCACCAACGGCATTATTCGACAGAACATGTGCACCCACTGTTCGGTCGGCTGCACGGTGATGGCGGAAGTCGAAAACGGCGTCTGGGTTGGGCAGGAACCCGGCTGGAACAGCCCCATCAATCGCGGTTCACACTGCGCCAAAGGCGCCGCCACGCGCGAGATCACGCACGGCGATCGCCGCCTGCGCTACCCGATGAAAATCGTCAATGGCCAGTGGCAGCGCATCTCCTGGGACACCGCCATCAACGAAATCGGCGACAAGCTGCTGGCGATTCGGGAGAAGTCCGGTCCTGACTCGGTCTACTGGCTGGGATCGGCCAAATTCACCAACGAAGCGTCCTACCTCAATCGCAAATTGGCGGCGTTTTGGGGCACCAACAACTCCGACCATCAAGCGCGCATCTGTCACTCGACCACGGTCGCCGGTGTTGCCAACACCTGGGGCTACGGCGCGATGACCAACAGCTACAACGACATCCGCAATGCCAAGACCATGATCATCATGGGTGGCAATCCGGCCGAGGCGCACCCGGTGTCGCTGCAGCACGTGCTCGAAGGCAAGGAGCTCAACCGCGCCAACATGATCGTCATCGATCCGCGGCTGACACGCACCGCCGCGCATGCCACCGAGTACGTGCGGATTCGCTCGGGAACCGACATCCCGGTGATTTACGGCATGCTGTGGCACGTGTTCAAGAACGGCTGGGAGGACAAGGAGTTCATCCAGCAACGCGTCTACGGCATGGATGACATCCGCAAGGAAGTCGAGAAGTGGACGCCGGACGAGGTCGAGCGCGTGTCGGGCGTGCCCGGCGCACAACTCGAGCGCGTCGCCAAGATGTTCGCCACCGAAAAACCGGCGACCTTGATCTGGTGCATGGGTGCCACCCAGCACACCGTCGGCACCGCCAACGTGCGGGCGTTCTGCATCGCGCTGCTGGCCACCGGCAACGTCGGCAAATTCGGCACCGGCGCCAATATCTTCCGTGGTCATACCAACGTTCAGGGCGCCACCGACCTGGGCCTCGATATCGTGACCCTGCCGCTCTACTACGGCCTGGCCGAGGGAGCCTGGAAGCACTGGTGCCGGGTGTGGGAAGTCGACTTCGCTTGGATGGAATCGCGCTTCGATACCATCACCGGGGCCGACGGCAAACCCGTCAAGATGATGAATGCGCCGGGCATCCCCTCGACCCGCTGGTTCGATGCCACGCTGCTGCCCAAGGACCAGGTGTCGCAAAAGGACACCCTGAAGGCGATGTTCATCATGGGGCACGGTGGCAATACCGTGACCCGCATTCCCGAGGCCGCCGCCGGCGTGGAGAAGCTCGACCTGTTGGTGGTGGCCGACCCGGTGCCGACCACCTGGGCCATCATGGGCAATCGCGCCGAGAACACCTACCTCTTGCCGGTCGCCACCAGCTACGAAGTCGCCGGCTCGCGCACCGCCTCCAACCGCTCGTTGCAATGGGGCGAACAAATCGTCAAGCCGGTGTTCGAAAGTAAAGACGATAACGAGATCATGTACCGGCTGTCGACCAAGCTCGGCTTTGCCGACAAGATGTTCAAGAACATCAAGGTCGAAAACAACGTGCCGGTGGCCGAGGACATTCTGCGCGAGATCAACCGCGGCGGCTGGTCGACGGGCTACTGCGGACAATCGCCGGAGCGCCTCAAGCTGCACATGGCCAACCAGAAGGATTTCGATCTGGTCACCCTGCGGGCCAGCGACGGGCCCTGCAAGGGCGACTACTACGGCCTACCGTGGCCGTGCTGGGGCACCCCGGAGCTCAAGCATCCGGGTACCCACACCCTCTACAATACCAATCTCCACGTCATGGATGGCGGCAGCACCTTCCGCGCCCGCTTCGGCGTCGAACGGGTGGTCAAGACCAAGGCGGTGGTCGATGGCAAGGAGGTCGAGCAGGAGGCCCGCCACAATCTGCTGGCCGAAGGCTCCTACTCGCTGGGCTCGGAGATCAAGGACGGCTATCCGGAGTTCACCTACGGCGTGCTCAAGAAGCTCGGCTGGGACGGGGACCTGACGGAGGCCGAGCGCGCCACCATCGAGCGCATCGGCGCCGCCAACCCCGATGCGGTGTCGTGGGCGATCGACCTCTCGGGCGGCATCCAGCGCGTTGCCATGAAGCACGGCTGCATTCACTACGGCAACGGCAAGGCGCGCGCCAATGCGTTTGGCCTGCCCGATGCCATTCCGGTGCACCGCGAGCCGATCTACACGCCGCGGCCGGACCTGGTGGCCAAGTACCCGACCTTGCCCAACGCTCGGCAGTTTCGCGTGCCCAACGTCGGCTTCGACGTGCAGAAGGCCGTGGTCGAGAAGGGCATTGCCAAGGAGTTCCCGCTCATCCTCACCTCCGGCCGGCTGGTGGAATACGAGGGTGGCGGCGAGGAGACCCGCTCCAACAAGTGGCTGGCCGAGTTGCAGCAGGACATGTTCATCGAAATCAATCCGGCCGATGCCGCCGAGCGTGGCATCACCGACGGGGCATGGGTGTGGGTGCTGGGCGCCGCCGACACCAAGCCGCGGGCGCGCGTCAAGGCGCTGGTTACCGAACGCGTCGGCAAGGGGGTGACCTGGTGTCCCTTCCATTTCGGCGGCTGGTACCAGGGCGAGGATCTGCGCGCCAAGTATCCAAAGGGTTCCGACCCGGTGGTGCTGGGTGAGAGCGTCAACACGCTGACCACCTACGGCTTCGACCCGGTGACCGGTATGCAAGAACCGAAAGCGACTCTCTGCCAAGTCAGAGCGGCGTAAGGAGGAACGACCATGGCACGAATGAAGTTTCTCTGCGACGCCGACCGTTGCATCGAATGCAATGCCTGCGTCACCGCCTGCAAAAACGAGCACGACGTTCCCTGGGGTATCAATCGCCGGCGCGTGGTGACCATCAACGACGGCAAACCTGGCGAGCGTTCGGTGTCGATGGCATGCATGCACTGCACCGACGCGCCGTGCGCCGCGGTCTGTCCGGTGAACTGTTTCTACACCACCGCCGACGGCGTGGTGCTGCATTCCAAGGACCTGTGCATTGGCTGTGGCTATTGCTTCTACGCCTGCCCATTCGGGGCGCCGCAGTATCCCAAGGTCGGCAACTTCGGCTCGCGTGGCAAGATGGACAAGTGCACCTACTGTGCCGGCGGCCCCGAAGCCGACCTGACGCCGGCCGAGTACGGCAGCCGCGACAACGGTCAGTTCACCGGCTACGGCTCCAACCGACTGGCCGAAGGCAAGCTGCCGCTATGCGCGGAGATGTGCTCGACCAAGTCATTGCTGGCCGGCGATGGCGAGATCATCGCCCAGATCTATAAGGAACGCGTGGTCCAGCGCGGCTACTCGTCGGGGGCGTGGGGCTGGCAGACCGCTTATCGGGAAACCATCGCCTCGTAATGCCGCCAAGCGCCGCGCGCGGCGCCGAAGCGCAGCTCGTATCGAGACCAGAACGTCAGACACAGGGAGTTGGCAATGGCGCGCATGAGCCTCGTGTTAAGATCCGCAATTGGCGCGCTCATTTTATGTCTCGCCGTCGCCGTTAACTGCCCGGCAACTGCCCAGCAGCCGACCTCGGTCAACCCGACCGCGCAGTCGGTCAAAGAACAGGAACTGCTCAAGGAGCTGCAAAGGATTCAGGGACGCAGTTCCTTGCCCGATGCCCGCACTGGGGTGCTCGAGCAGCCTGCCGGCCGTGACTGGCGCCAGTTCCACCAGGTCACCCTGCGCTGGATCGGCGCCATTGTGATCCTCGGCATGCTGGCGGTGCTGATGCTGTTCTATCTGATCCGGGGCATGGTGCGGATCGAGGCCGGCCGATCGGGCCGCACCTTGGTGCGGTTCAATGCCTTCGAGCGCTTTGTGCACTGGATGACGGCAACCTGCTTCATCGTGCTGGCGCTGTCCGGTCTCAACGTCACGTTTGGCAAGGAGCTGCTGACCCCATTGATCGGGCCTGAGGCATTCGCCAACGGGGCGCAGTGGGCAAAGTATGCCCACAACTATCTGAGCTTTCCGTTCAGCCTCGGCGTGGTGTTGATGTTCCTGATGTGGGTCGCCTGGAATTTCCCGTCCGGCACCGACTTCACCTGGGTCAAACAGGGCGGCGGCATTGTCGGCAAGTCGCATCCGCCGGCGCGACGCTTCAACGCTGGCCAGAAGCTGATCTACTGGGTGGTCGTGCTGGGCGGCGGCGCCGCCGCGGTCACCGGCTATCTGTTGATGTTCCCGTTCTATGCCACCGACGTCACCGGCATGCAGACGGCGCAGATGGTGCATGGCATCGTCGGCATGCTGTTTATCGCCATCATGCTGGCCCACATCTACATCGGCACCATCGGCATGCAGGGCGCCTTCGAGGCCATGGGTAAGGGCAAAGTCGACGTCAACTGGGCGCGCCAACACCACAGCTTGTGGCTTGAACGGGAAATCAGCAAAGGCCGCGTCAGCGGCACCACCGTGGCCCCCGCCGAATAGAGCCGAATAGACATGGGGGGCCGGGTGGCCGGCCCAGTGTGCGGTTGATCATTTCGGCGGTCCAGCCGTGGCATGGCTGGGCCTCCCGCTCCCCAGCTCGTCCCCTCCCCGGCTCGCAACGATGCGTGAGGGCGCAGCGATGCCCCCTCACCTCATGCCATGCCCCCTGCTGCGCTCAAGCCGGCGCCGCCATGCGGAACCTTCACCGCGCACGGCACGTTGTTGCCGCAAAATGCTTGCGCCAACACTCCCGTGCGCCCCGCTGGTGGGCCACCCGGGACCCAAGCCAGGGGTAAACCATCATGCCGAGCCTGATGATCGCTTTCCTCCTCGCCTTCACCCTGCTGGCAGGCTTCCCGTTCGGTGTGAGCCTGGCCCAGACCCCGAGCCAAACGCGCACCGAGGAAATCAAGAAACAGGATCCGGTGCCGCCGGCCACCGATCCCAAGCTCAGTGAGCAGGCGGGCACCACCGAACCCGGCGCCAAGGTGCAGGCGACCAATCCTAATCAGGTGTTCGTCAATGGGGTCCTCGCCGTTCCCGGCGCCAGCACGGACGTCGACACCGCCCCCGCCAAGCACTCGGCCAGGACCGATCAAGACGATCAGATCCCGATTGCCGGCTATCGGCTCAAAAAGCTCGACACCCAGCAGTTGCAGCAGATCGCGCAGGAGCTGGGCTCGCAGCGGGATGCGCCCACCGCCGCCAGCGGCGGCCGCTACGCGGTGATCGGCGCCGAAATTCCCGCCGATACGGCGCTCAAAGGCCTGCGCCTGATGCCGCAGGCATTGGCCGACCAGTTCACCGAACTCAGGGGTACGGCATTCATGCGCGCCGGCAGCAAGATCGTCATCGTCGATCCCAAGAACAACGTCGTGATCGGCGTGCTCGGCAGCTAGCCCAATCAGCGCCGGTGCCGCTTCCAGAAACGGTGGGCTTCATGGTAAAATGCCGGGCTCATGTGTGGGAGGAAACCATGCGCCCATTCCTTGTCGCGGTATTGGCCGCGGTGCTGATCGCGGCCGCCGCCGCCGTCGTACTCAACACCTACGTGCCGGATACGTCGGCGGAGACCTTTTCGACCAAGAGCGTGCGGATTTAAAGCCGGTGACGTGCTCTCCACCCTTGTGCTGCGCGCTGCGGGGTGGAGCCTAGCGCCCGACGTCCCCAGGCGGCGAACTCAGGCGGCGCGAAATCAGGTGGAGAACGAAGGGCGGCGTTGACATCGCGGTCTAACGCGACGCCACACGCGCCGCGCGTGCATCCCTAATTTCGAGGTCTTTGACGTCCACAAACCTCGGCCGCGCGCGCCACCGCTTGCTACCGCAGCGGGGTGCTGACGTCGGCCGTGCTCGGCATCGCCGGCCGATTTGCCGTTCTTCGCCTGGAGCCAGCATCCGATCGGTTGCCGATAGAGGTGAGCCCGAAGGCTTCGGCCTTTACCCGCATACGGCGCCGGGCTGATCGCCACCGTGCCGCGCATTGCGTTGGCCCCTTTCAACACCTGGCCGCGCCGCCGCGGCGCCATCGCCGGCGGGAGGTCGTTGTGGGTGTCGCGCCTCGCAGCCTCGCTGCCGGCGCAACCCCGGCGGCGCGGCCTGGTTTGCAGCCAATCGCTCCGTGGTCGGCCTATCGGGCGTGCGCCGCTGACGTCGCCGCTCGATTCTCGGCTGACACCGGCGGCAGGCGCCGCTTCCCCGCGTGTGCCCTGCAGCACAGCGCCGCGCTGCGGTTCGCGGCACATACTGCCGCAAAGCATTGAAGATGCTGGCGATGCCGTCCCTTCCCGCTTAGGAGCGTAGCATGCGTGAAATCTCATTGATGGCGGCGACCGCGGTCATTACCGCCCTGATCACAGCTTGGAGCATGCATCCCGTTGGCACCGACGGCGCCCAGAAGGCCACTGTGGGGTCGGCGCCCACGGTCATGCAAATGATGCGGAATGTCAGAAACCTTCCCGAGCAAAGCTACGACGCCTACTAGGCCTCCGCGCGCAATCCGTGTCTGCCCGGCTCGGGCAGGCCTTGCCGTCGCACCCTCGGAAGCTTGAGGGGCCGGTAGGTGCCTGCCCGAGCCGGGTGCGCAGCAAGGGTGCGCAAACCACCGGCGCCGGCCGCGGAAACCGCCGGAAAGAACCGACAAGCTCTGGCGAACCTCGAAGATCGGCAGGAAACAAGCCGACGCCTACCATCACCCTATCGGCTCACACCGGGTGAGCGACCACCGATGGAGGTAGGCAATGAAGCTCCCGACACTGGCATTGCTGTTGGCACTGGCAAGCCTCTCGCACGCCCTGGCGACGGGTCCCGCCGCGGCGGGCAGCTGCAGCCACTGCGTGTTCGACGACGATGCGACCGCGGCACCGAAGCCCAAACTTGCCAACGTCGCCGTCGATTGAGCGCGTCCAGCGCGCGTGCGCCCGGGCACGCGCGCGGTTGTCAACCGGAGCCCGAAACGCCCGCCCCGGCTGCGGCGATCGGCTCTTTCAAGTCGAGGGCCGTGATGCGCACCACCAGCACGTTGACCTCGCTATCAAACTGGCCCTCGTCATACTTGGCCGAGGCAATCTGGGCGAAGCGCGCGCGATAGCGCAGCAAGCGCTGCGCATACTGAGCCTTGGTTGCCGGCACCGGTTCTTCGAGCCCTGCCAGCAGGCGCTGACAGACGTCGACGCGCACCGTCTTGCCGTTGTCGAGCATAAAGAATGAAGCGGTCCCGAACGCGATGCTGATGCCACACACCTTGAGCGTGAGCATGGCGCTGCCCCCATGTCGTTGGTCGTCTCCTCGCGGCCGGAGCGGCGCCTCCGGTCCCGCAAGTGACAGTAGCGCAGCGCTCGACCTTGGCTGTGCCGTGGAGCACTCGAGGCCTCATGCCATCAAGCGCTTCGCGGCAGGCGGCGGGAGCGGCAAAAAGTCAGACGCAGAAAATAGCCACCTGCGCACCCGTTCGGCGGCGGAGATCATGGGTCCCCGCGCCCGGCGCCGTCGGTCCAAGCCCCGACGCTGCTGGCGGCCGGGCCTAAGCTTTGGCCTGAGGCGGCTAGTCTTCGTACTTGAACGAGACCTTCAAGCGAACGCGATAGGCCTCTACTTTGCCATCGTTGATCACCACGTCCTGGGCCGATACTTCGGCGATGCGCAGGTCGCGCAACGTGTGCGCGGCACGCTCGACTGCGGCGCTGGCCGCTTTTTCCCAGGAGGTAGGGCTGGTACCGACGAGTTCGATGATTTTATAGACGCTTTCTGCCATGACGGCCTCCGAAGCACTTGACGCTTGACGTTGGAAGGACCGACGGACGTATCGGGCGGGCGCTGAGCCACCGGCGGACTTTAGGAGGCCTCCGGCCCATTTGGCAATTGTCTTTGTCGGCTTAAAGGCGCCGCCGGGACGGCTCTGAACCTGACCGGAGCTGCGCCATGCCGCAAAGCCGCAAACGGCCGCCGCGACGCAGCATGCGGCGCCGGCCAAGCCTGGCGCCAGGCGCGCCAGGTCCAAGGGATTCTACAGGGGACCACTGACAATCCAGGGGCGCAGCATCGAGCGAAGTTTCGAGTGACCACGCCTCGATCCCGTGGCGCGGTGTTGGTTGGAGCAGATAGCGTCGGCGAGCAAAGCTGCGCTGCCGATGCTGCGCTTTGTCATCGCCATCGTTTGCGTGTGGTTCGCGCAAGGATTGGGGTATTGGCAGGGATCAATCGGATCGCCACGCGCGCGCCGGCGCGCGACCCTCACAAGTTCTCCGGCCTGAACATCGCGCGCATGCTCACCTCGCGCCCCGATAGCATGAAGGCGCCATTGCCGCGGTAATGCATGGTGCGCGGAACTTTCGGTGCGGTCGCGGCTCGCGCCTTGACCACCTCGAAGATGAAAAAGTTGTAGCTGGCGACAAGTGCGGCATCGACCAGCTTACATTCGAGGTTGGCGTAACACTCCTTGATCAGCGGCGCCTTGACCCGCTGGGCAGCGCTCGCGGTCAGCTTGAAGGCCTTGAATTTGTCGACCTCCGCACCCGAGCAATTGCCGATGCCGACCACGGTCTTGGCCAAATCATAGGTCGGCACGTTGATCACGCATTCGCCGCTCAGCTTGATCATGTGGTGGCTATGATTGCCTTCGGCGATGATGCACCCGACCAGCGACGGCTCGAACTCCATGACGGTGTGCCAGCCCATGGTCATGATATTGGTGGCCCCCTGCCAGGCCGAGCTCACCAGCACGATTGGACCGGGCTCGAGCAGGCGGCGGATCTGGGATGGGGCAAAGTTACGCTTGGCAAAAGTTCGCATGGCAGGCGCTCCCGCACCGGGCTTGGGCAAGCTCGTTGCCCCCGCAACATCCAACCGCTGCCGGCGTCGTTAGAAGAACAATTCCGGCGGCTGGCCGAGCAGGATTTGTCCGACCGCTTCGAAATGCGCGGCTCGCGACTGGATTTGTTGCGACAGGGTGTGAATGTCGCGGAAGCGGCGCTCGTAAGGGCTGCCGACGAAAATGGCATCGACCCCGGCCGCGCGATAGCAGACGTAGGCCACGTCGACGGCGGCGTGAATGGCATTGACCGCCGCCAACCGCACGCGCGCGCGGTCGGCAACGGCGATCGGCTCAATGGCGTCGGCGCCGGCGTAGATCGACGCCAAGGTCTCAAACAGGTAGGCGCGGGCCGCCGCCAGCTTGGCTTCGGCGCGCCCCACCTCGGCCTGCACCACCGCACTGTCGGCCAGACGATCAAGGCCGCGCGGCGACTTGCGCGCCGCCAACTCGATGAAGGCGTCGAGCATGGCGCGCGCCGTGCCAAGCGCGACCCCGGCGACGCCGGTGGCGTAAAGACCCTGCATGGTAAAAGCATAAAGCGGCCCGCGCTCGCGGCGGAGTGCCGGATCTTCGCGGGTGGTGGTGAACGCCTCCGGTACGAACAGCTCCGTCACGCTGTAGGAATCCGAGGCGGTGCCGCGCAACCCGATCACGTCCCAGGTGTCGATCAGAGTTGCCGCGTCGGCCGGGAACAGCAAGGTGCGGATGGTCGGATGCCCCAGCCGATTGCGGCGCAGGGAGCCATCGGCTTCGGTCACGTGACAGTGCGCGCCCATCCAGTTGGCGTGCCGGCAGCCGCTGGCAAAACTCCAGCGCCCGCTCACGCGGTAGCCGCCGGCCACCGCCACCGCGCGCGAGGCATTGGGTGGCCCCCAGGCGATGACGGTGCGCGGATCGGCAAAGATCGTGCGCGCCACCGCCTCGTCGAGAAAGGCGGCAATCAAGGCGGCGCTGTTGGCAACGAACACCAGCCAGCCCACCGAGGCGTCATGGCGAGCAATCTCCTCGACGGCCAACAGGTAGGCGCCGGGCTCGATTTGATCGCCGCCCGCGGCGTGTGGCAGCAGCATGCGCAACAGCCGCGATCCATAGAGTTGCGTCAGCAGCGGCTCGGGGAGCCGTCGTTGGCGTTCGATGCTGGCGGCAGCTGCGGCCACCGCCGGCCCCAAGGCGCGGGCGCGGTCGACGGCGGCGGTATCGGACAGGTTTGGGCTATCCACGGGCGCTCCCCGTTCGCTGACAGACCGCCATTGCGGCTGAGCCGCGCAGCCCTGTCAACCACGGATCGCCATCGGCCTCGCCGAAGCGCCCGGGGACCGCTCACGGATCTCGAGCGGGCCCCGGGATTTTGCTGGCGTGCGGTTAGCCGGGCGCCGCGCCCTGGGTGGCGGTATAGACCGCATAAAGCGACTGGCTCGCCGCCATAAACAGGCGATTGCGCTTGGGTCCGCCGAAGCAGACATTGCCGCAAATCTCGGGGATGCGAATGCGGCCGATGAGCTTGCCCTCCGGGCTCCAGACGGTGACCCCGCTGTAGCCAACGGCACGCCCGGCGTTGCTTGAGCACCATAGGTTGCCGTTGACGTCGGTGCGCACGCCGTCGGGCCCGCATTTCACGCCGTCGACCATAAAGTCGCTGAACAGCTTGCGGTTGGAGAGCTTGTTGTCGCTGCCGACGTCGAACACGTAGACCTCACCTTTGCCGCCGGGGCCGGTGTCGCCAGGGCCCTTCCCGGTGCTGACCACGTAGAGCTTCTTGTGGTCGGGCGAGAAACACAGGCCGTTGGGATCGGGCACCTGCTCCTCGGTTACCACCAGGTCGAGGCGGCCGCTCGGATCGATGCGGTAGCAGTTGGTGGGGAGTTCACGCTTGGCATCGCCGATCTCGGCGGCCTGACCGAGGCGATTCTTGAGGCGCCCCTGTGGGTTGCTCGCTCCCCCCGCCGCATCCGGTGCGCCTTCGTAGAGCTGGCCGCCGTAGGGCGGATCGGTAAACCAATAGCTGCCGTCGGGGTGCGGCACCACGTCGTTGGGCGAATTGAGACGCTTGCCATCGAAGCGGTCGGCCAGAACCGTCACCGAACCATCGAGCTCATAGCGCACCACGCGCCGCGTCAGGTGCTCGCAAGACAGCTGCCGGCCCTGGTAATCGAAGGTATTGCCGTTGCTGTTGTTGGAGGGCGCGCGCATGACCGTGACGCGGCCGTCGTCCTCGAGCCACCGCAGCTGCCGATTGTTGGGAATATCGCTCCAGACCAGGTAGCGGCCCTGCGCGTTCCAAGCCGGCCCTTCCGACCACAATGCCCCCGTCCACAACCGCTGGATCGGTGCATTGGGTTGCGCCAAGCCATTGAAACTTGGATCGACGGCAATGACGTCGGGGTCCCAGAAATAGGTATTGGGCGCGCCGTTCGGCCCAAAATCGCGCGGCGGTGATGTGATGGTGCTCGGCGGCGCCACCGGCCCGGTCGGTGCCTGGGCTAGCGCCGCAGATGCGCCGATCGCCCACACACCAGCACCAGCACCGAAGCTCCCGACCAGCTTGCGTCTGGTCAAACCCGTTGTTGGCGCGACAGAATCATCTTGAGGCCGCGACATTGGCAAATGCTCCCTAAGGTTTATCGCTACTGCGTTTTTTGCGTTGGCATAACGCGCCCGGAATATGTCGGAAACGTGCCGGGCGGGCGCAACTGCGAAAGCCCTCCGTGCGCTGTGTTTTTCTAAAGACCTGCCCATGGCGCTCGGCCTCACCGGGCGTTGACCCGCAAGCGTGAGCGTGCGGCCTAACAACAAAAGCCCGATGCCAAGGCAAGGCGTTGCCGACAAGGGCCAAGGAACTCGACGGCGTTGCCGACGTTATCTGCCAACAGAAGGCCAGCAGTGGAGGTGATCAATGAGAGCAATGCTAAAGGTGGTCGCCGCAAGCGCGCTCCTGATGGTCGGAGCAACGTTTGCTGTTGCTCAGACGAGCACGACGCCGTCCAACTCGCCGAGCAAGGCCGAGCCCGGTGCACCGCAGCAGGGTCCCGGCGCGCAAGTTCCGAGCCCGAGCATGGGCACGGGGTCGCGCCCGATTGGCCCGCCGACGACCGAGCAGGTCGCGCCCGGCAAGAACCCGACCGGCGAAAGCGTCGAGAAGAAGAAGAGCGATTCCAACGATAAGGAGATGGGCAACCCGCCTGCAAAGAAGTAAGCCCGCTAAGACTATTGCGTTTGCCATCAGCCCGGCACACCCGCCGGGCTGTTTTTTATCCCGGTCGCCAGCGGGCTTGGAAAGCGCCGAGTGCGCCGCTCGGCGCACCACCAATTAGCGTGGGCGGAGCGCCTCGAGGCCGCCGCCGGTTGCCGTTCGCGCCAACCGCTCGGCCAGCAGCGCCAGCCACTGACGCACTTGGCTGACGCCACCGAAATCGGCTTCGCGCTGGGTGAAGTGCTCGCCCGCAACCTTGAGACCCATGCCGTTCATGGCCTCGGCGGCGCTGAGCGCGGTCTCATCGCCGACATCGTCGCCGATCATCAGCGGGCGACGGCCTTGAAACGGCGGCAGGCGCATGATTTCGGTCAGGGCGTGGCCCTTGGAAAACCCCCTTGGCACCGCTTCCAACACCTTGCGGCCGCGCCGCAGGACCAGATCGTAAGAGGACAAGCCGATGATCCGTGCCACCTCAGACTCGATGGCGCGCTGCGCCAGCGGCGCGTTGCGGTAGTGCACCGCCGCCCCGGACCCTTTCTGCTCGATCAGGATGCCGGCCGCGATTTGCCGTACGCTCGTCATCATCTCGATAATCTCGGCCGGCACCGGCTTGGCCAGCATCTCGATCGGACCGTCGGGCTGCTGGCGCAGCTCGGTGCCGTGGACGCCGGAGGCCACCAGTTTGGCCGGGGCCAGCAAGCGGTCCACTTCGGCGATCTGGCGTCCGGTCAGAATGGCGAGCGCGCCATCGAGGCGTTGCGCAAGGGTGTCGAGCAAGCCCGGCAGCTCGGGCGGCACCGCCACCGCATCAGGTGTGGGCGCCATGCCGAGCAGGGTGCCATCGATGTCGAGGAACAATGCCCATTGCTGCGGGCTCGCCAGCACGGCCCCGGCTCGTTCTCTGATCTCCTCCAGTACATCGTGCATGGCAGTGTCAGCTTTCATCGAAAAATGCGGGTGCCTGTCGGCCCGCCCCCCGTTAGTGCGACCATGTGCGCACGACCAGCGTGTTCCTAACCGTCGCCAGGCGTTCGTCAATCGCCTCGCGCGTCAGTAGACCGCTTTGCGTGTCAATGTGGCCCACCACGGCGGCGGCATTGATGGCAGCGGCTCTGAGGGCATCTTCGGGCGACCGCTTCGATGCCACGTAGGCCGTGAACGTGGCACTGAAGGCATCGCCGGCACCGGCCGTGCCACCCACCTGGGTTTCCAGCACCGGACAGTAGTGAATGGCCTCCTGCGTGCCGAGATAGGCGCCATCGCGTCCGTCCGTCACCACCACCAGGCGCGGACCCAGTCGCCGCAGGGCGGCAAAGAATGCGCTCAAACTGAGGTCCAGGCCGCCGCTGATGAAGCCGCGCGCGGCGAGGCGCGGCGGCACTTCGCCGGGCTTCATTGGCAATACCTTGCCGCCTTCGCCGAAGCGCGCCACCAGGCTCGGCACCAGGACGTCGGCCTCCGAGCGATTGACGGCAAGGATGTCGATGTTGGCCAGGCTCTCGATGAACGCGTTGCCGCGCGACGACAGCTGGCGCACGCGCGGATTGGTGGCAACCAGCGCCCGCTGCGCCTTGGCGGCTTTGACAATGGCCGGAAAGGCATCGGCCGATTCGTTGCTGAGCGAGGACACATAGACAAGGTCGACGGCAAAGGCTTCCGGGCGCAGCTCGGAGGCATCGAGCAGGGTGTTGGCGCCGCGAAACGTGAAGATACCGGCGTTGCGATCGTGCGAGGACAACAACACCGAGGCGCCGGTCGGCGCCCGCCCGTCGCGCATCGCCCAGCGCGTCGATACTCCCTCCTGCAGCAGATGATTGAGCACGGTCTCCGCCCGCGCGTCCTTGCCGAGCTTGATCAGGGTGGCGACGTCGAGCCCGAGCCGGGCCATGGTGACGGCGGCATTGACCGCGCCACCACCGACGTGGGTGGAAATCTCCAAGGACTCGGTCTTGCGGCCCTCCTCGAGCAGCAGGAACGAGCTGTCGGCATTGCGCATGCTCATGCGCTCGATGCGATCGCTGGCGATAATGGCGATCGTATCGATCATGGCTCCACCGACGGTGAGCGCCTTCATTGCCCCCTCTGACCTCGACTGGCAGCTGCCATCGGCACGCCGGCGAAGAGCTCGTCGAGCGCCGGCTCCCACAGTCTCACTCCCCCGGTGATGCCGGCGGCATTGCTGACGAGCTTGACGTTGGGCGGCACCGGCAAGGCGACTTTGCGACCGTTGCCGCCGCCGATATAGAGCCTGTCACAATTGGTGAGCTCGAACACCGCGCTGATCACCTTTTGCACGCGCCGATTCCATGGCTGCAGGCCCTTCTTGGCCAACGCCGCCTGTCCGGCATACTGGTCATAGGTCTTGCCTTTGCGGGCACGGTGCTGACCAAGCTCGAGTTGCACCAGCAGCCGGCGATCCCGGAAGATGGCGCACCCGACCCCGGTTCCCAAGGTCATGACGCATTCAAGGCCAGGCCCTTCGACCACCCCCAGACCCTGCACAACGGCATCGTTGAGCATGCGCACGGGGACGGTGAAGCGCTCCGCCAGCCGGTTGATCATCGGAAAACCGCACCAAAACGGCGTACCCAGATTGGGCGCGGTGATCACCTCGCCGGCCCTGACGACGCCGGGAAAGCCGACCGAGATGCGATCGAAGGCCGGCAACTGGGCGACGAGCGCGGCCACCGTTTCGAGCACCGCTTCCGGCGTCGCCGGCTTCGGCGTCGGCGTGCGCACCTGCTCGGCCACCACCCTGCCGGTTGCATCAACCGCTGCGGCCTTGATGTTGGTGCCGCCGATGTCGATGCCAAGGGTGACCGGCGGGACGGTTGCCGACTGACCTGCCTCGGGCGCGTGCTGCGACCCCAACGAGGCGATCCCTACCGTCCGCTGCTGCGTCATCACCCTCATGTCGCCTGCAGTTTCGCCAACGCGGCACGAATGGTTTCGGGGGCGCGCCAGCTCACCGGATCGTTGTTGCCGCGGATGCGCTCTAACTGCGCCAGAAACGATCGGCACCAAGCGACGACATCGTTCTTCTCGACCGTTTCGATCAACGCCTGATGCCGCTTTTGCCGCTCGGGCAACGGCATTTCGATGGCCATGCGGATCACATCCGCGGTCTCGGCGATGTTGTAGGGATTGACGATCAAGGCCTGGCTCATTTCCTCGGCGGCGCCGGCGAATTGCGACAGGATCAGCACGCCGGGATCGGAGGCATCCTGCGCCGCGACGTACTCCTTGGCCACCAGGTTCATGCCATCGCGCAGTGGCGTGACCAGGCCGATACGCGAGGAGCGGAAGATGTCGGCCAAGCGCCGCCGGGCGGTGGAGCGATGGATATAGTGGATCGGCACCCAATCGAGTTCGCCGAAGCGTCCGTTGATGGAGCCGGCCAATGACTCCAGCTGCTGGCGAATGTCGGCGTAGGCCTCGACGCTGCCGCGCGTCGGTGGCGCGATTTGTGTAAGCACCACCTGGCCGCGATAGCGCGGATTGTTGGCCAGGAACTGTCCGAAGGCCTTGAATTTCTGCGGCAGCCCCTTGGTGTAGTCGAGCCGGTCGACGCCGATGATGCGCAGCACGGAGGCGCGCGCCTGCGCCTGCACCAGGCCGCTGTCGCGTTTGGCGTGGGCGAAGTCGGCGACGTCGATGCCGATCGGAAAGCTGCCAACCGATACCAAGCGGTCGAGCAGACGGATGCGGCCGTCGGGTACGATCCGTCCGTAGACGCCGTTCTCCAGGTAGGTCACCAGGTTGGCGACGTCGGCCTTGGTCTGCAGGCCGATCAGGTCGTAGTCCGCCAGCGCCCGCGCCAGTTGTTGGTGCTCGGGAATGGCCATAAAGGTCTGCCAGGGCGGAAACGGGATATGCAGGAAGAACCCGATCGGGTTGAGCGCACCTAAGCGTCTCAACTCGGTGGCAAACGGCAGCAGGTGATAGTCGTGCACCCAGATCAGGTCGTCGGCGCGCAGCAGGGGTCTGAGCTGCTCGGCCAGCCGGCGGTTGACCCCGATGTAGCGCTCGAAGAAGCCGGCCTCGAATTGGGCGAGGTCGAGCCGGTTGTGAAATACCGGCCACAGCACCGAGTTGCTGTAGCCCAGATAGTAGGCCTCATGATCGGCCTGTGACAGCGGCACGGTGGCGATCCGCCCCTCGCGCTCGACCGCCGTGGTCTGCGGCTCGGGCTTGATCTCGCCGTTCCAGCCAAACCACAGCGCCGGCCGCGTACGTACGATGTCGGCCAGCGCCACCGCCACCCCGCCGGCCTGTGGGGCCTTGCGGATGTCGGTGACCCGGTTTGACACCAAAACGATGCGGCTCATGCGGGCCTGGTCTGGTTTCTCCGCCACCTTCCCATCTCTTTGCAGCCCCCCGCGGTAACGCACGGCTGCGGTAAAGGTTCCCGCGGGCGCACCCTCACACGTGTGCGGCTTGCGTCGTTTTGACCGCCGCGCGGCCCCGGCGTTTTGGCGCGACCGGGGCATCTAGGGCTGCGCCCAAGCCTGTTGCCAGCTGCGCGACAGCAGGCGGGCGGTATTGACGATCCCGGCCATGGAGTAGGTTTGGGGCAGATTGCCCCACAACACGCCCGTCACCGGGTGAATGTCTTCCGATAATAGGCCGAAGCTGTTGCGGCGCGCCAGTAGGTCGTCGAACAGGCGCCGGGCCTCGTCCTTGCGGTTGAGGGCGACCAGGGCGTCGATATACCAGAATTGGCAGACCAGGAACGCCGTTTCGGGCATGCCGAAATCGTCTTCTGCCGTATAGCGCATAATATAACCGTTGCGGTTGAGCTCACGGCCGATGGTGTCGCAGGTCTTGACGAAGCGCGGATCGGTGGCAGGCAACAAGCCAAGATCGGGCAGCAGCAACACGCTGGCGTCGAGTTCACCATGGTCGAGGGCGCCCAACAGCGCGCCCCGCCGCTCATCCCAGGCCCGGGCCAGGATTTCAGCGGCAATGCCGTCGGCCTTGGCCCGCCAGTGCGTTGCCCGGTCGGCAAGCCCGAGACGCAAGGCGATGCGCGCCAGTCGATCGCACGCCACCCAGCACATGGTAGCCGAGTGCGTATGCACGCGCTGCCGGCCGCGATACTCCCAAGGTCCGGCATCCGGCTCCATCACGAACCGGCAGGCCTGCTTGCCGAGCGGTTCCAGCCGGCGGAACAGATCGACATCACCCATGCGCGGCAGCCGCTCGTCGATGAACATTTGTGCGGCGGCGAGGATCACGCTGCCGTAGGCGTCGTGCTGAAACTGCTCCGCTGCCTGATTGCCGACCCGCACCGGACCGACACCGGCATAGCCGGCGAGGTCGGTGGCGACCCATTCATCGAGAGGATCGGTCGGAATGATGCCGTACACCGGCCGCAGCGGCCGCTCGGCATCGACGGCAATGTTGGTGATGTAGTGAATGTACTCTTCCATCGTCTGCGTGGCGCCGAGCCGGTTCAGCGCCTTGATGACGAAGAAGGCGTCCCTGAGCCAGCAGTAGCGGTAGTCCCAATTGCGCTGCGTGCCGGGGGCTTCCGGAATCGAGGTGGTATGCGCGGCAATGATCGCCCCCGTCTCCTCGAAGTTGCACAGCTTGAGCGTGATCGCGGCGCGGATGACGTCGGACTGGAATTCGAGCGGGATGGCGAGCGAGCGCACCCAGTCGAGCCAATAGTCGCGCGTGCGCTCGAGGAATTCGCGCCCGGTGGTGTCGACTGCCGCCTCGAAGGGCTCATCCGGCCCCAGGATCAGGGTCACCGGCTTGATCAGGGCGAACGGCGTTTCGTTGGCGATATAGGAGAGCGCGCCGTCGCTGGTCAGCCGCAGCGCATCGGCCCCACCGGAGAAACGGATATGGTTCGACCCGAGCGACCGCGCCGTCGGCAGGCTGCCGTAGTTGAACGTCGGCCGCACCCGGATCGAGACGCGCGGCAGACCGGCGATCGGCTCGATGCGCCGGAAGATCTGCGGTGGATTGAAGACCCGCTCGAAGCGCCGGAACCGCGGCGAAAAGTCGGTGATGCGCAAGGCATTGCCGTGCGCATCCTTGAGAATGGTCTCGATGATGGCCGTGTTGCGGACATAGGCGGCTTGTGCCGACACCACCCCGTCCAGCGCAACCTCACAAAACCCCTTCTCCTCATCGCCTGCCAGCAGGCGCGAGAACACCGGGTCGGCGTCGAAGCGCGGAAAGCACCACCACTGGATGCGGCCAGCGGTATCGAGCAGCGCCGCGGTGCGGCAGTTGCCGATGATGCCCAGATCGAGGCTAGCAGCCGCGGTGAGGTGTTTCATGATCGATTGGCCAGACTAAGAAGCTCCGACGAGCCGCGCGCAAGACGAGTATAGCGAACGCCCGGCGGCCGGTTTTCGTTGTCGACGCGGGCACGCTATCGCCGGATGGTCGCCGTCCCCGTCATGCCGTCGTTGCGAGTCCACTGCACAGCGCGCCCCTGCTGTTGCAAGGTGAAACAATAGGACTTGCCGTCGAGCCACTTCTGCCAACGCTGGCAAAGCTTGTTGGCGGCGATCCACCAAATGCCGCTGTCCTCGACTGAGCCGGTATAGGCGGCGAGATTTTCCGCCCTGCCCCGCATCGTGCCATCCACGCGGTAGCTGATCGGCAGCCCACCCAGTGGCGTATTGAGCTCGATCGTCCGTCCCGATACAATTTTGCGCAGCCCCTGCGCGTCTGCAACGGTCTCGGCGGCTGCGCCTGCCGCAGCCGCAATGATCACGGCCACGCCAACAAACGTCCCCACACGCATCATTCCCCCGTAACAGTTCAATATCAATAAGTTGCGGCCGCCTTCTCAAACCGCAAGGTGTCAGCTTTGTGGCACCGGGTTGGGGATCTGAGCTACGGTTAACAGCCGCCTGCCGAGGCTCAAGCTTGGATCAGCGCGCCAAGCTGCGAAACAACACCAGCCCCAGCATATAGACCGCGGCCAAGACCAAGATGGCGCGTGGCAGCGCCGTCGCCGGAAAACCGTGCCAGAGCGTGAGCGCGGCGGCGTAGGTGCCGGCGGCCAGCACCACGATGGTGACCGGCCGCAGCAGCCGGGTGCGCAGCGGATGCGCCCACTTCCAAGGCACGAACGTGAGAACGACCAAACTCATCACCAACAGTGCCGCCAGCCACGACGGCATATCAAGGGCAAAGCAATAGAACGCCACCACGTTCCAAAGCGTGGGAAAGCCGATAAAGCAATGGTCGAGCGCCTTGCTCTCAGTATCGGCGAAGTGAAACAGGGACGAGAGTAAGATCATCGCCGCCAGCGCCACGCCAACGCCACCCTCCAGGAAGCCGCCCTCGATCAGTCCCACCGTCGGCACGAACACGTAGGTCAGATAGTCGATGACGAGATCAAGCCGTTCGCCCGAAAAGCGGGGCAAGACCGCCTGCACCTTGGCCATCCGGGCCAAGGTGCCATCGACCCCATCGATCACGAGGGCAATGCCGAGCCAAACGAAGAGCTCCTCCCAGGCCGCGGCCAGGGCCGCCCGCAGAGCCAGCAGCGCGCAGACGGCGCCCAGCGCGGTCAAGACGTGTACCGCCGCGGCGGGTAGCACCGCCAGCCGCCGCAAGCGCTTGCTATCTGGCTCGTTCATGCTGGGAATCGGCCTCGATCCAGCCCGGCGCGTCGCGCCCGGCCGACCGCAGCGCCGGCCGCGTCAGAACCGATGCTTGATCGTGCCCCGGATCTGAAGGTCGTTCGGATCCGGGTGTGTGCGATCATCCGGAGTGACGCCCTTTTGCTCGGCCGCGCCGTAAAGCAGCTCCAGCCCGAAATCAAGCTTGGGCAGAACGCCAACCGTACCGAGGCCGGGGATGCGCACCTCGGTCCCCGTGCTCTTGCTGACATCGGGGATGTCGAGATTGAGCGTGGCCCCCCCAGGCGTGGGCGTGGCCTTCGGCTCCGCCGGCGCCGCCTTGCTCTGGGCCGGCTTCTCGCCGCCGCCAACCGTCGTCTCCTGGAAGCCCATCGCCGGTTCGAGCAGCAGCCCGAACGCGCCCGCCACCACGACCCAAGGCACCAGCCTCATCGCTACAACCCCGCCGATTCGATATCTGGTCCGCATGGTGTGGCTATACTCGAAAATGATTGTGTTTCCACTGCGCCGAAGCACATTTTCTTGCATTCCGCTGTGGTGCTGTGCCTTTGAGGTCATATTGCCGCGGGGCAACATCCCTGGCCCCACCCCTGTCTGGCCCCGGAAATGCGAAGAGCCGCCCTCAGGGCGGCTCTCCTCTTGCGTCTGATGATCGGTCGCGCTCAGAACTTGATGCGGGCGCCGCCGATAACGGCGTCAAAGTCCTCAAGGCCCAACCGCTTGGACGGCCCACCGGCGGCGCCGGCGCATTGGGCGGTGCCAAGGGTGTTGGTGAGGACCGCACCGGTGCAGTTCACGTCGGACGAGAAGTGCCGCCAGTTCAAGTACATTTCCGTGGCCGCCGCGTCGATCGCTTGGGTCACGCCCGCGCCCCAGACGGTCATGTCCGTGTCGGTCACGCCGTTCACGTTAAACGCGCCTGGAATGTTGGCGGCGCTGAAGTTCCGGCCAACGCCTACACCGGCACCCCAATCGAGGTTTCTGGAGTACTCACCGAAGATTGCCGTATTGCCGAAGCCAAACCAGTTCTTGGTGATACCGGCTTGGATCAGCCACTGGGTGGAGTCCTTGTGGCCCGCAACCTGGCCCCAATACCCCGTTACCGGGTTGGTGATCGGGTTCGGATCATCGTAGTTGGCACGCATATAGTGGCCTTGGGCGAACAGGCCGGATGGGACGTGCAACAGTGACAAGCCGCCACCCCACGCCTTGACTTCGCCGGCATCCACCAAGTTGGCGGGACCCGCCAGACCGGCTTGTCCGCCGGGTACGGGACCAATGTTGGTTGGAATGTCGGTTGCATCTTCGTAGCCGAAACCTGCTGCCACGCGAACGCCGTTGAACTCAGCGGCATAGCGCAGCATCGCGCCCCAGTAGTCGCCGGCTTCGCCGATCGACGCCGAGAACACGAACCCGTTGAGGAAGGTCGGGCTGTCATACCGAATCAACTCCGTACGACCCTGGTTGGAGGACGGATCGCCCATTGCTCCCCAGGTCAGTGCAAAGTATTGGCCGGCCGGTCCACGCGTCAGGAACCCACCGTTGACCAGTATGACGGAGGCGCTGGCGCCCGCGGCAATACCGGCCAGATCGATGGTGGTGATCACACCAGCACTGTCATAGCGCCCAACCGTCATGCGGCCGAAACGCTTGTCCTCGATCCACCAGGCGAGCCGGCGCGCATCGCCAGCGTAAGCGTCGGTGTTGCCGGTGTTGAATGAGCCAGCGCCAGCGCCGTTGATTTGCGGGCCGACCTTGCCGTCTTCATCAAACTGGCTGACTTTGGAGGAGGTGCCGCCGGCCTCGACTTCGATCGTGATATCAAAGCCCATCTCCACGTTTGGTGTCACCTTAGCAGTGCCGGTGAAGGTGAAGCGCGTCGACGAGTTCGTGTTGTCGAGGCCGTAGTAGGTGTCGCTCTTCTTGCCGTCGTCCCACCACAGCACCATCCGATGCACCTGACCGGTGATGGTCAGGGACACCTTCCGGTTACCCTTGCGGGCCGTCGTCGCCTCAAGTTCGGCGATACGCTCTTCCAAGTCAGCACAACAATTACCGCCAAGATCGGCCGCCTGGGCAGAGCTGACGCCCAAGACCAGTCCAAAAGCGGCGGCGATGGTGAAGCGACTGGCCGCTTTCATCAATGCCCCGTTCATATCTGTCTCCACGTTATTGCGTTGAAGCAGGAAGCACACGCGCGCGCCCGGCGTCTGCTCCGTGTCCGGGCCGCGACGCACGCACGCGCGAGTGCGCAAGCGCCGAGAACCGGACGCGATACACTGACGCAACGCTGACTCTGGTGAACTACGCGAGAACTAGTGCGGCTTCCCAAGGAAGGCGCCGG
The DNA here is from genome assembly GCA_035258605.1 of Hyphomicrobiaceae bacterium. Lineage (GTDB taxonomy): Bacteria > Pseudomonadota > Alphaproteobacteria > Rhizobiales > Hyphomicrobiaceae > AWTP1-13. Next base: position 33,322 of record DATFXD010000077.1, read on the forward strand.
GCTTGCTTCCTGCTGCGGGACCCGTGAAACCCGGCAAAACACCAACCGGACTGCACGGAGCCTGCCATCGACCTGAAGAAAGGCCCTGCCGCACGACTCGTGACAAGTGGAGCAGACTTAGTCGAGTAAATCGTTAACTGCAAACTATCCGGCGGTGATGGGGGGGTTATTAGCCCTGGATTGTGGCGTATCTGCCACGAAAACATGCACGCAGCTTCGAGTTATTGTACAATCCTGTTGAGAAATTGTGCGACTTGGGTCCCTGGCCAAGTTTGCCCACACCGTCCACCATCACCATCGCATTGGTGCGCGTACTGTAAAAGCGCGTGGAGCCGACGTTAACGGCCATGAAATGATCACCAACACCTGCGATAGTTGCCAGCACACTCGGGGTGGAGGGAACTCGCGAACCTGTCCAGCGTTGCTGCAGCGGTCGTGGGCCCGATGCACTAAGGTCAACGCCATCGTCCAGGTGCATGGCGTGGAAAGATGAAGGCCCAGAAGACGAAAGCCCAAAAGCCCAGAAGACTCTGGAAGGCGAACGCCCACAAGGCTAAAGTGTTGTAGTACGTACTGGAGCGTGTGATGAGTAAGGCTGGTGGCGTCCTCTTGGCAGCGGTGGGATTGGGTCTTGTCGCGTACGCCGCCATCCCCCAGGGCAAACCGCCGGTCTCGGGCAGCGATGACTTCGATATCGCCCTGACCCAGGCCATGCCTGGCAAGACGGAACCCACCAGCAAGACCGCCCCTGCCACGGCCGCACCAGCAACCCCGGTGCGCCCGCGCGCGCCAGAGGCTCGCCCCGAGAGCCCGGCAGCGTCAGCCCCGGCCGTGGTCAGCCTTCCCAACAATCGCGCCAGCGTTCGCCTGCCCGTCACCGCGCAACCCAAGCTCGGCATGCTGGCGACCGACCGCAGCCAGCTGGCGCGGGAGTTGCAGCGCGAATTGCGCCGCGTCGGCTGCTATGAGGGCGAGATCAACGGCGGCTGGACGACGTCAACCAAACGCGCCATGAAAACCTTCACGGAGCGGGTCAACGCCAGCTTACCGATCGAAGAACCGGATGTGGTGTTGCTGAGCCTGATCCAGGGCCAGCCTGACAAGGTCTGCGCGCAACCCTGTCCGGCGGGCGAATCAGCTGAGGGTGGACGGTGCGTTCCGACCGCGGTCGCGGCACGCAAGCCGGTCGCTTCCGCCCCGGCGCACGACGCCGCGCCTGCGATTGGCGGCTGGTCGGCCACGGCCCCCGCAGCCTCTTCTGCCCCGCTCGACGGGCGCATGGCGCTGTCTGGCCCTGAGGACGACGAAGCCACGGCCATCGCGGGCGCCGCCGCCCCGAGCCCGCCTCTGCATCAGCGCCCCGCCAACTATACCGCGCCGGCTGGTGAGGGACGCGGCGAGCGCGGGCCGACGCGGCGCTTCGATGCGGGATCCTTTTTCCGGGGGCTCGACAAACAGTCGGCCAACTGACGTTTGCCCGCGTCCGATCCTGCCTAAAGATTTCCCAAGATCTTCAGGAAATGACTTAAGTTCCTCGATCAACTCTTTGCTTTTATGCATGGAATTGCAATCGATTCCACTTACATGCACAGGCATTTTGAAGGCGCCATAAGGTCGCCTCCATCGCCCTCCCCGGTGGCGTCAACACCCCCGATCTGAGCTCGTCCACCGGACCCCAGGAGATCCCGAGGCCGATGCCAAAATCTGTGGTCGGGATGGCGCATGACGACCCATGTGTTGCGCGGCGGCCCGCCACCAGTGGCCATTGCGCACCAGATTGTCGATGCGCAAAAAGGCTCGGCGATTTCGGGATGTTGGGTCTGGCCGGAGGGCGAAGAGGGGGTTTGTTCCGGTTCTGAGCCATGGTCCCCAGTGGTCTCGGGCACTTTCGGTTCGATTGGGAACGAGGCACCTCCAGCCGCGAGACCTTGCCGTCCCGCACCCTCGCGCGGTCTCCGTCAGCAGATGCTGTCACCCCCTGTCAATCCCAAGGGGAGACGCCAAAACGAAAAAGCCGCCCGAAAGGGCGGCTCTTCCGTTGATCGTAGGGACAGTTGACGATCAGAACTTCACGCGGGCGCCGCCGATAACGGCATCGAAGTCCTCGATCTGCAGCTTACCATTGACGCACGAGGCGCCGCCAGTAGCGCAGTTGGCATCCGCCGAGAAGTGCCGCCAGTTGAGGTAGAGCTCGGTGGCAGCCGCATCGATGTTCTGCGTAATGCCAGCGCCGTAGACCGTCATGTCGGAGTCGGTGATTCCCGTGACCGTCACAGCGCCCGGAATGTTGGCGTTGGAGAAGGTCCGGCCAGCACCGGTTGCGGCGGCCCAGTCGTTGTTCTTGCTGTATTCACCGAACAGTGCCGTATTACCAAAACCGAACCAGTTCTTGGTGATACCGGCTTGGACCAGCCACTGGTTGGAGTCCTTGTGATTGAGGACCTGACCCCAATACCCCGTCACGGCGGTGCCGACTCCCGGGTTATCGTAGCTGGCCTTCATGTAGTGGCCTTGGGCGAACAGGCCGGACGGGACGTGCAGGACCGACAGACCAGCACCCCAGGCCTTGACCTCACCGTTGTCGACCAGGTTGGCAGGCCCAGCCTGGCCGGCTGCGCCGCCGGGCACGGGCCCAACGCCGGTGGTCTTGTCGGTTGCATCTTCATAGCCAACGCCAGCCGCCACGCGGAAGCCGGAGAACTCGCCGGCATAACGCAGCATCACGCCCCAGTAGTCGCCGGCTTCGCCGACCGACGCTGACAGCACGAAGCCGGCAATGGTCGGACTATCGTAGCGGATGAGCTCGGTGCGGCCCTGGTTGGAGGACGGATCGCCGAAGGCACCCCAATTGACGGCGAGATAGTCGCCGTTGGTGCCGCGGGCCAGGAAGCCACCATTGACCAGGACGACGGAGGCGCTGGCGCCGGCGCCGATGCCTGCGAGATCGATGGTGGTGATTGCACCAGCGCTCTCATAGCGACCGACGGTCAAACGGCCGAGGTTCTTGTCTTCGACCCAGAACGCCGCGCGGCGGGCATCGCCGAAGTAGGCGTCGGTATTCTGGGTGTTGAACGACCCGGCACCCGCGCCGTTGATCTGCGCGCCGACCTTGCCGTCTTCATCGAATTGGCTGACCTTGGACGAGGTGCCGCCGGCTTCGATTTCGATCGTGATGTCGAAGCCCATCGACACATTCGGCGTCACTTTGGCCGTGCCGGTGAAGCTGAAGCGCGATGACGAGTTCGTGTTGTCGAGGCCGTAGTAGGTGTCGCTGCTCTTGCCGTCGTTCCAGTACAATACCATGCGATGCACCTGACCAGTAATGGTCAGCGACATCTTGCGGTTGCCCTTGCGGGCGGTCGTGGCTTCGAGTTCCGCCACGCGCTCCTCGAGGTCAGCGCAGCAGTCGCCACCAAGGTCAGCGGCCTTGGCGGACGGCATCGCGACGCCACCCACAATTACGCCAGCCGCAGCGACGAGCGCCCACCGGCTAGCTGACTTCAACAGTCCCCCGATCATACCAATGTCTCCGTTGGACTAACGCTACCGGAACCCAATCTTACGACTGAATTTACCGTCTCCCACACGGGCCGGATGGTGATGGGTTGCGATTGCCGTCAAGGGCCGCCCGTCCGTGTCTCATTAGGCTTATCGCACTCATTAACAGCGGGTAAACAAGCAATGCGCCGAGCTGCAAGCTTTCCACCTAGCACGTGGCGCAAAAGCCACGACAACAATTGAGTCGGCGCTTGAATTCTGTGGCATTTCTCGCGCATCGATTCGGTTGTCAACGGATTTATGTGACAGGTTGTTGCGGTCAACATGAGCATAAGACGACGACGCGGAACGGCTTCGAAAAATGGCAGTGACGACAACCGACGTGGCCAACGACACCCCCCAAGTAATAGAGACAGAAATCGCCGTCGTCGGCGCCGGACTGACCGGGCTCGCGGCCGCCTGCGCCTTGAGCCAACAAGGCTCCGACGTCGTCCTCGCCGCCCCCGACGTTGCTGGTGCCGGTGATACGCGCTCGAGCGCACTCCTGCCCCCGAGCGTGCAACTGTTTGAGAACTTAGGCATCTGGTCCACCTGCGCCGCCTCGAGCGCGCCACTGCGCGGGGTGCGGATCCTGGATGATGGCGGCGGCCTCCTGCGTGCCCCGGAAGTCCTGTTCCACGCCCACGACATTGGCCGCCAAGACCTGGGCGCCAATGTGCCCAATCCCGCCTTGAGCCGGGCGTTGCGGGCCAAAGTCACCGTCGCACTGAACCTGCGCCGGCTGCCAACCGCCGCCGTCACCACGGTCGAGCCACGCGCCGGCGACGTTGAGCTGCGGCTGGCGGAGGGCGGCCGCGTCAGGGCGGCCCTGGTGGTGGCCGCCGACGGACGCCATTCGCTGGCGCGCGCGGCGGCCGCAATCCCCGTCAGCACCTGGAATTATCCACAAGTGGCGATCGCCACCAGCATCGCCCACACCCGCCCCCACGATGGCATCACCAGCGAGCTGCAGCGGCGGCCCGGCCCCCTCACAACCGTGCCCTTGCCAGGCCTCCAGTCGGCCGTGGTTTGGGTCGAGGCGCCCAGCGAAGCCGCCCGCCTGGCCACCCTGGCAGAGGACGATTTCAAGGCCGAGCTCGAAACCCGGCTGCAGGGCCTGCTCGGCACGATTGAGGCCGTAGGACCGCGCGCCCGCTTCCCCCTGTCCGGGCTCAGCGCCGCACGGATGGCTCAGGCGCGCATCGCCCTCGTCGGCGAGGCCGCCCACGTCATTCCTCCGATCGGCGCCCAGGGCCTCAACCTCGGTTTGCGCGACGTCGCCGCCTTGGCCGACTGCGTGGCCGAGGCGCGCGCCGCCGGCCGCGATCCCGGCAGCACCGAGACGCTTGGCGCTTACGTCGCCGCCCGGGCGCTCGATGTTCAGAGCCGCGCCTTAATGGTCGACCTCCTCAACCGCTCGCTGATCAGCGACTTTGTTCCCGTCCAGGCGCTGCGTGGCCTCGGGTTGCATCTGCTTGCCGGCTCCGGCTGGCTTCGGCGCCTGGCCATGCACAGCGGCGCTGGCGCACCGGGCGCGCTGCCGCGCTTGATGCGGCCGCGTCCTTGATGGCCCCGCGCGAGCCGATGGGCGGCACAACCGGCGTCGCACCTCCAATTGCGTCGCGTCGGGAAAGGCGCGGGAGACCTTGACGGGGGCCGGTGGCGCGGGCAATTGCGATCCCTATCGATCGCTCGTTGACCACGTGGGCAATGCCAGACCTAATCAAAGACCTGCGCTACCGCACCGAATACCTGGGGCTGAGGCTCATCATCGCGCTGGTGCGGGCGGCGCCGATGGATGTCGCGGTGGCCGTTTCGGGCCGGCTGTGGCGATTGATCGCCCCCCACGATCGGCGCCACAAG
>DATFXD010000078.1:0-5691 GCA_035258605.1 Hyphomicrobiaceae bacterium
GATTTGGCCTATCTTGCCGCAAAACCTAGGTAAATCCGATGACCCATGCCATCCAGCTCGGCGACGAACCGCTGCAACTTGCCGACATGCGGCGGCGCCTGCGGGCGATCTTTATCGGCTCGATCGGCAACTTGGTCGAATGGTACGACTTTTATGCCTACGCCGCCTTTGCCCTCTACTTTGCGCGCTCGTTCTTTCCCGGCAATGATCCCGTCGTCGAGCAGCTGAATGCCGCCATCCTGTTCGCTATCGGCTTTATCGTGCGGCCGATTGGCGGCTGGCTGTTCGGACATCTTGCCGACCACTATGGACGGCGCATGGCGCTGATGCTGTCCGTGCTGCTGATGTGCTTTGGGTCTCTGATGATCGCGCTCACCCCCACCTATGCCAGCATCGGTATCGGCGCTCCCGCCCTGCTCGGCCTTGCGCGCATCATTCAAGGGCTCAGCCTTGGCGGCGAGTATGGCACCAGCGCGACCTATCTGACCGAGGTTGCCGACCAAAGGCATCGTGGTTTCTATTCGAGTTTTCAGTATGTGACGCTCATTGGTGGCCAACTGTGCGCCATCGTGGTGTTGTTGCTGTTGCAGCAGGTGTTCCTGACCGCCGATCAGTTGCGCGCCTGGGGGTGGCGCATCCCGTTCGTGATCGGTGCACTGCTCGCCGTCATCGCCTTGATCATGCGCCGGAACCTGCACGAAACCGACGACTTCGTGGCGGCCAAGACCTTGGCGCGCCGCCAAAGCTCGCTCAAAGACCTGTTCAACTATCCACGCGAGGTACTGCTGGTTGTCGGACTGACCATGGGTGGTACGACGGCCTTCTATACCTACACCACGTACATGCAGAAGTTTTTGAAGCTGTCCGTCGGGCTCAGCGACACGCAGACCACGATGGTGACCGCGGGCTCGCTGGTGTTCGCGCTCTTTCTACAGCCGATCTATGGTGCGCTTTCGGACAAAATTGGCCGCAAGGCGCTGTTGATTTGGTTCGGCGTGACCGGCACGCTGTTCACGGTACCCCTGCTTTACGCGCTGCAGGGAACCCAGAGTGCGCTTATCGCTTTCCTGCTGCTGGCGGGCGCTTGGTTGATCGTTGCGGGTTATACGTCGATCAACGCCGTGGTCAAAGCCGAACTGTTTCCCACCAAGGTACGGGCAACGGGGGTCGGACTACCCTATGCGCTCACCGTGTCCGTGTTTGGTGGCACGGCAGAGTCGATCGCGTTGTGGTTCAAGTCGATTGGCCATGAGACCTGGTTTTACTACTATCTGACGGCTGTGATCGCCATCTCGCTCTGCATTTATGTCACGATGCGCGATACCAAGCAGCATTCGGCACTGGGACGTCACGAATAGATGTTGCGCGCCGGCGTCACGGATGCCGATCCGACGCGACGGGACGACCACCGCCGACAGCCGCTACGTATGAGAAGTGGCGGCGGTGAGAGAAGGACCGTTCAAAGTTGGCAACGCGATGGCGGCACCGGCTCGGTCGACTGCCCGCCAGGCTGGCGACCGGCTGCATGATGGCGTGCAGCGGCCGCTAGCGCCGGCTGGCCGCTTTTCCGGTGCGCAGCGCAGGCGGAATGCTTTTGCGACCTACGCGCTTGCGCCGCAACTGACTACGTGCGCAATAGAGCTCACGCAGGATGTCACGCATGACTTCCAACGCCTTTTCCGCCGAGCGCGTATCCCTCCCCGAGGCGCGTAGCCGCTCGATGAAGATGTGCTGGACCGCCAGTCGCCGCTCGGCGTCTCTGACTTTGCTGCTATTGCAGCTGAACTGCTCCTCATGCCTGGTCATAACGCCCCCTCAGTCTCCGCCTCGAGGTTGAGAACGGCGCAGCGGCCGTCTCGTTCCCGTCGTCGCCGGAGGCGGGCTTCAATATTTTTTTGAGCCCGGTGCGCGGGCTCCGTCACCCCTGTTGCGCTCGCGCACGGAGGCCGCGCAACCTATCGCGCGCGTCGCTCGCGGACCGCGCTGCGGATCAAAGGTCAATGGGAGCGCCTCAGGCGCGAGCGGCCCGCGCCTGGTCGGTGTCGACGCTGCCGGCCATCGGCCGGGACATGCACGGGGCAAGCAGTGCGGATTGGAGGCCAAGACCACCGCGGCTTGGTGCCGTCGCCACTCGCCAGCCTCGGCGAGGCTTGGCAACGGGCGTGCACTCTTTTAAGGCATGGGTTGCCGGATCATTGGACCGGCGGTTCAAAACGCGGGAGGCGATATGCGCGAGCCCCGAGCCCTTGTAAGCACCGAGCGCCTTGCTGGCGATCTCGGTCAGCCGGATCTTAGGATATTTGATTGCACGACCTATCTCGAACCGGCGCCCGCTGGCAGCGATCAGCCTTATGTGCCGGTACCCGGGCGGGCGACATTCGAAGCTCGACACATCCCCGGGGCCGATTTCCTCGACCTGCAGGGCGAGTTCTCCGACACCAGCACACAACTTTACTTCATGATGCCGGTGACCGCGGCCCTCGAAGCCGCGTTTGGCCGGCATGGAATCGGTGCCGGCGTGCGCGTCGTGCTCTACAGCATTGGCAGCATGATGTGGGCAACGCGTTTTTGGTGGATGCTGAAATCGCTGGGATTTGACGATGCGGCGGTTCTCGACGGCGGCCTCGACAAGTGGGTTGCCGAAGGTCGTCCGATCGAAAGTGGGCCGGCGCGGGGCTATGCGGCGGCGGCCTTTACGGCAAGGCCGCGGCCTGGCTACTTCGTCGACCGCAGCGCGGTTGCGGCGGCCCTCGGCAGGCAGGAAACCACCATCGTCAATGCGCTCGGCCCGCAGTTCCACAGTGGCTTGGAGCCAAGTCGCTACGGCCGACCTGGCCGCATCCCCGGCAGCGTCAATGTGCCTGCGGCGAGCCTCGTGCAAGCGGACAAGAGTTTCACCACCTTGGCCGACGCCGAAGCCAAATTCCAAGCCCAGGGGATCCGCAAGGACAAGAGTGTCGTGTGCTACTGCGGCGGCGGTATATCGGCGACCATCGATCTGTTTCTGCTCCACCAGCTCGGCTACCCGAGCCTGGCGCTCTATGACGGCTCGATGGGGGAGTGGGCGCGCGACCGTTCGTTGCCGATCGAGACCGACTGACCATCGCGATCCCAGTGCGGCAGCACCGCGCGCCAATGCCGCCGTTGCCGTTGCAGCGCATGCTGCGCTGGGGTTGCGAGCGAGGCGGTGTGGGCAATCACGGCACGATGCGCTTGCGCATGAGCAACTCGGCATCTCCCGCGCGCATCAGGTCATCGAGCGTGGCGACGTGCACGTAGCCGTGTCTTGCATAAAAGCGCTGCGCGTCGATGTTGAACGCGCTCACACACAGCCACAGATTGCGAAAGTGGAGGCGTGCCTCGTCTTCGAACCAGGCCAGGAGCCTGCCGCCGATGCCGTGGTTCTGGTGCGTCGGCAGGACGGCGAGCATCTGCAGGTAGGGACCGGCGAGCCAAGGACACAGCACCACGATTGCCCCCGCAAGTTCGCCGTCGCATTCCACTTGGAAGCGGCTCATGCCCGCGGTGGTGGTCTTGAACCCGGCCGCAATCTTTTTGCCGTCGAAGCCATAGTGCGCCCACGGGCCGATCGCAGCCGTCGCGGCGCCGAGCATATCCGCCGTCTCGGGCGTGAACGGAGCCAGAGCCAAGGAGCGTCCGTCGTGCACGGGCCGCAGCTGATGCCGCTTATGGCTGAACGGGAATGCCGGTTCGGACATGGGTTGTGGGCTCCCAGGGCAGGGAGGCGGCGGACGGATGACCCTGCAGGAAATCGTAGCGGTCGGTATCGCCGGGATGTGCATCATAACAGCTGTCGGCCACCACCGGCTTTCCGGCCGCCAACAGTTCCGAGACCGTGACAAACTCGAAGCCCTTGGCGCGCAGCGCCGGAATAGCCAGCGGCAAAGCCGCTGCCGTGTGGTAGCCACGGCCGTTGGCGTGCGAGACAATGATCGAGCCGGGGCGCGCACCGCGGATCATGGCTTCGGCGATGGCGCGTGCCGATTGGTGGGGCGAGGGGTCTCCGGTCGCCACGTCCCATTGGATGGCGATCAGGCCGGCATCGGCCACGGCCGCTAGGCTCTCGGTATTGCAAGCCCCAAACGGAAAGCGAAACAATCTCGGTCGCTCCGGAATGCTGGAGAATGCCGATCGCATCGGCACCGCGCACTGGGCCTCGCTCAGCTCCGAGCGGATGGCTGCATAGGCGGCGGAGGGGCCAAGGATCTCCTTTTGCAAATCCGGGCCGCGCAACAGGCGCGTATTGCGATGCGCCCAGCCATGCGTGCCGATTTCAAACAGCGGATCGCTCAAGAGTTGTTGCGAGCGGGGCTTGTGCGAGACCAACCAATGGCCGCCGGCGAAGAACGTGGCCTTGATCTGCTGCTGCCGCAGATAGTCGACGATGCTGCCGTCATAGCCGGCCGTTTCGCCGGAGGTTTCGCAAAGATCAAAGGTGAGGGCGATCAGTTTTTTGCCGGGCGGTAGCTGGACCCTGCGCACGGTGCCGGTGGCGGCGGGTGGCCCTGATCGTTCGCCCAGGAAACCCCGTATGTCCGGAACGCGCTGGTATCGACTGGAGTGGACAACCAGTTCTTCGCCGGGGTTCCAGCGCAGCGTCGATGGCTGCCAACAGGCGGCCTGCAAGGCCGCGCGTTCCGCCGCCCATGTCGGGCACGAGCATAAGCTTGCGATCATTGGCGCGAGGCAGGCAACCCGGGCAAGGCTGGCGATCGTCATGATGCCCAATAGCGGATCAGCCGGTGCGGGTCCAGCTGGCTGTTGCGACCGTCGTGTGTTCTGGGGTCGAGACCCCCCGAGATTGTCGGCAGACACGGGCGGGTAGCGCTTGCTCTGGCGGGCTGCGCGGCAAGCCGCCGCGGCCGCCGCAAGCGCGGCGGCAGGAGGACGCGGGGCGATCGGGTCCCGCTGCGCGCGTCGGCCGAGCTTGGCGAGTGGTGGGCGATGCCCGCATCGGCCACAAGCCATCAGCGCCGTTCTCCCGGCAGCGGCGCGCCGGATCGCTCCAGGGCAGCCATCGCGGTTTGTGCCGAGCCCCAGGGGCGGCACGGCCGGGGAGAGGCCGTTTGTGCTCGCGCGCACGTCTATCGACGACGACGCGTCTGACCAACCCAAGCACGCCTCGGGCGTGGTCAAGCCTCAGGCGCGTGCAGAACGGCCAGCCGCGCAGCAAAGCCACGCCTCGAGGTGTAGGTCGTGCCCCTCTGTCGAGGCCAGCACACGGACGAGTGTCCGATGCGTCGGCGCCACACGAGTGTGTTGCATCAAGACACCCGCGACATCGGGCGACCGTGTACGGCTCGGGTCGTGGGTCTCAGCAGCCGAGTAGCGACGGGCTCATGGCAAGTCGGAGCGGGCCGTGGACCCGAAGTCGGAGCGAGCCGCCGCGGCGATGCTCATGGATGGAAACAGCGTCACCCATCATCCCGACTTACACTTAAGGAGTGTACCGTGTACCGGTGGCCTCGACGCGCCGGAGACCGGCGCCCCCGATCGGCGCAGCCCAACGCTGCTGACAGGCGTGCGCCAAGGTGCTGCTGCACCTAGCAAGCATTCCCGCGGTATTGGCACGCCGGCGTCGTGACGCGCTTTTGATTTGCCGTGAGCGGCCCGAGGCGCCACTGTGCCGGCCGTTTCCGGAGCTTGCTTCCTGCTATTGCGTAAGCGCTG
>DATFXD010000079.1:0-14265 GCA_035258605.1 Hyphomicrobiaceae bacterium
CCTCACAACAAAAAAGGGCCGCGCCGAACCGCAGCCCTCGAGTTGCAAAGGGACGAACAAACGTGGGAGCGCGCTTCCAAGTCTGCCTGGGTCGTGGTGCGGGGGTCACGATCCAAGCGCCTCCACAAGCCGCGCTCCGGGATGCACTCTACGAGAAAAATGTGCCCGGCGATCGGCGCGCACGAAATAAAAGAGGATTTTGCGCATGCACTGGCGAAGGTGCGGGGCATTTTTTAGCGCCAGCCGGGTCCGCGATAGGCATTTTGCGCACCGCCGCACGCGTTGGCATCGCGTTGCGTGGTCTTGGGGACGCCCGTGGGGCAAAGGTTTGCCTGCCGTCCCCGTGTCAAAGTGTCCCTGCCGTCCCTGTCCCGTCCGCCCGAACGCTTTCGATTGTGTCTGAAGCTTGGCTTGGCCACTGGTCTGCCGCAATAGCCGTTGAGTCTAGGCAACCACGAGCGGCATCGACGCAGCGGGGATGGAGTGCCGCAACAGTGGTGATGTGAGAGGGGCGAGGACCGCAATGCTCCCGAGGGCGCGAGAGGTACTCATATCCGACTGGCGCTGGCTGGTCGGGGAGATGGTGTTAGGGGTTCTGGTGGTGCTCATTGGGCTGGGCGTGAGCGGGCTCGTCGACGTCGCGCAGATTCTCAAGGACTACCAGGTGCTGATCGGCACCTTGTTTGGCATCGGCGCCACCGGCTTGGCCGGCTTTTTTATGATCACCTCCACCATGCGTGCCAACGCCGAAAGTGTGCTGTTGCAGCGGGAACGGGAGATCGAACAGGAGCGCGTCGGCGCCCGCGCCATGATCCTCGCCGAGCTGATGGTGATGCAGGATAACCTGTCGATCATGCATCAAGTGTGCATGGAGGGGCGCAAGCGGAACAACTTCACCGTGCCGAAATTCATGGGCGCATCGGAGATGTCGCGAGGCTATCGGGGCCAGCTCGCCAAGATCGGGTTGCTGTCCAACGATCAGATGTTGTCGGTGGTGTGGGCCTACGCCACCCAGGAGGGCATGTACTCCAATTGGAAGTGGATGGAACAGCTGCAAAGCACCTACGATACGACCAAGAACAATCAGCCGCACGAGGTGTTCGTGACGAGCTTGCAGTCGCTGTTGCGGCGGGTGGAAGCCGCCATTGTGGCGCTGGGTGGTGAAATCCTGCCGCGCAACCGCAATAGCTTGAGCGCGCCGGAGGCGAGCCCGTTGCCGCTCGCCGAGGAGCGCCCGCAGCCGCTCGCCGAGCGCCGCGCCGTCGCCTTGGCACAGTGAGGCCGGCTAGTCCCGCTTCAGGACCGACGACCAACGGGCCACTTCCCGCTCGACACGAAGCTTGAGGGCCTCCGGCGTGCGCTCGGCGCTTTCGGGGATGATGCAGCCGATCTCTTTGAGCCGCGTCGCCGTTGCCGGATCCTCGAGCGCCTTGCCCAGTGCCTCACTCAAGCGCCGCTGGATCTCCGCGGGCAGGCCTTTGGGGGCAAAAATCGCGTTCCATCCCGAGACTTGGAAGGCGGGCAATCCCGCCTCGATGCTGGTCGGGACGTTGCCGATGACCTCGGCGCGTTCCGGGCTGGCGATGGCCAAGGCTTTGACCGTACCCGCCTGGATTTGCGACACCACGGTGTTGACGGAGACGCAGCTGAAGTCCACCTGCCCCGCGACCAGGTCGTTGATCGCCGGGCCGCCGCCGCGATAGGCGATGCGCGCCGTCTTGGTGCCCATCAGCGCCTGCAGCAGGCTGCAGTAGGTGTGCATCTGCGAGCCGACCCCGGCATGGGCTTCGTTCACCCGGCCCTGGTTGGCGCTGACGTAGGCCACGAACTCGGCCAGCGTATTGGCCGGGAAATCCTTGCGGGTCACGATCACTGCCGGGGCCTCGGCCGTGAGCCCGATCGGCGTGAAGTCCCGGGCCGGGTCGTACTTGAGATTGGGATACTGCGCCGGCGCGGCGGCATGCGTCCCCATGCTGCCGGCGAGGATGGTATAGCCGTCGGCGGCCGCATGCGCAGCCCGCGCGCTGGCGGTGGTGCCACCAGCACCGGCATCGTTCTCGATGATGATCGACTGGCCGAGCGTCGTGCTCATGTGCTGGGCGACGATGCGCACAATCACGTCATTAAAGCCGCCGGCCGCGAACGGAACGACGAGCGTCAGCGGCCGCGCCGGGTAGGATTCAGCCGACGCGGGTGACCGGTCGAGCTTGAGCCCCGCCAGCGCGGCCAGACCCCAGACAACGCTGCGCCGGCTGATCATGGACGTGCTCCCTGTTGCGTGGCGCCACCGGACACCCAAGCGGCGCGGGCGCCGCAGCCTGCCGCTGGCGTCGCCCCGCCCGCCGCCACGGCAATTGTGCCGGTGCCCGCGCCATCATGGGTCTTTGAGCGAGCATTTGCAAAGAGGTTGGGTGCCTCTGGCGCGCTGCGATTGCAGCGCAGCGGCGCCACCCCCAGCATCGGTGCGGGCTCGCATGCGCGTCTTTATAGAGGGTTCAGCGCCAATTGCGACGGACACAGCGCAGTTTTGCGCTATAACGGTCGCACTCCCGCATGGCGACCGGCCCATCAGAGCGGCGCCCACGGAGCGATCATGGGCTATCCGTCATCAAGCAGTGGAGGAGCCTGTGACTAAAATCGGGCGACGTAGGTTTTTGCAAATGACCGGCGCCGGTGCCGCAGCAAAGCTCGGCGGGCTGGCGGGCATTCTGGCGAGCCAGCGCGCACCTGCGCTGGCGCAGGCGGCGGCGAGCGTGCACTGGCTGCGGTGGGCGGATTTTGTGCCGGCCTCCGACGCCCTGCTCAAAGGCGAGATCACCGCCGAATGCCAGAAGGCGCTTGGCATCAAGCTCACGGTCGAGACCATCAATGCCAACGACATTCAGGCCCGCATCACCTCGGCCATCCAGTCGGGCACCGGCCCCGACATCGTCAATGTCCTCAACAACTGGGCGCATCTTTACACCGAAAGCCTGGTTGAGGTCGGCGACATCGCCGAGGAGCTCGGCAAAGCCCAGGGCGGGTTCCACGAAACGGCCCGGGCGGCGGCGCATGACGGCAAGCGCTGGCTGGCAGTTCCCTTCAACATCGTCGGTGTACAGATCTCCTATCGCAAATCCTGGTTCGACGAGGTCGGCTACAGCAAATTTCCCGAGACCTGGGACCAGTACCGCGACGCCGGCAAGAAGCTGAAAGCCAAGGGTCGGCCGATCGGCCAGACGCTCGGGCACACCTTCGGCGATGCGCCCAACTTCGCCTATCCCTACCTGTGGTCGTGGGGCGGCAAGGAGGTCGAGGCGGATGGCAGGACCGTTGTGCTCAACAGCAAGGAAACCATCGAGTCGGTCAAGTATATGGTGGGGTTCTGGAAGGATGCCCACGACGAGGGTGGGCTCGCCTGGGACGATTCCAATAACAATCGCGCCTTCCTGTCGGGCACCATCTCGGCCACGCTCAACGGCGCCTCGATCTATATCGAAGCCAAGCGCAAGCCCGAGGCCTATCAAACCGAGACCGGCAAGCCGATCCGGGACGATCTGCAGCACGCGCCGTTGCCCGCCGGTCCCGCCGGGTCGTTCAGCTATCATGGCGCATTCTCAAACGTGGTGATGGGCTATTCCAAGAACCAGAAGGCGGCCAAGGAGTTCATTGGCTGGATCAGCTCCAAGCCGATCTTCGACAAGTGGTTCATCTCCCAGCAAGGCTATGCCATCGGTGCCACCACCGAATGGGAAAAGCATGCCCTGTGGAACGACGATCCGGTGATGCAGCCATTCCGGTCGGCGGCGCGTACCGGCCGGCTGATGGGCTATGCCGGACCGCCAAGCCGGATGGCGGCGGAGGTGCTGAGCAAGTACGTGATCGTCGACATGTACGCCAAGGCCGTGCAGGGCATGCCGGCCGAGGACGCCGTCAAATGGGCCGAGGCTGAGATCAAGAAGGTCTATAGTGCCTGAGCCCTATTGGCCGCCTGCCGACCCCTTGGGGCCGGTAGGCGGCGCGGGTCCGGGACGGCACCGCGCCGGTCGCTTGGGCACCGCGCCCTTTTCCAATTTTGCACAGCGCCGGGCGGCCGTACTGGGCTAAGATTGCCCTCGAACCCGGCGGGCGGGTGCGGACCATTGGCTGAACGGCAGGGAGCGTTCCATGCAACAGCTGCGCACAGAGGCAAAGATCAAAGAACTGGCCGAGATCACGGTCAACACCGACACCCGTGATATCCTCTCCCACGCCACCATCCAGGCCGAGGCGCTCGAGGACTATTTCTTGGTCGATCTCGATGCGCACGTCACCGAGACCTCGTTCTGGAACGAAATCATCGACCTGATTGATAACGATGTGATCCGCCAAATGGGGCAGGCGATGGCGTCGCGACCCGGCGTCAGTACGGCGCTGCTCAACGCCCAGCCGGGTGTCGCCTTCCAGAACGTCTACGGCCGCATTCCCCATCAGCTGGCGCTGTCGGAGCCGGTCGAGGCCGGGGACGGTCACCACTTCACCAAGTTGGCGCGCCGCGCCATGGACGCCATGGGCCTCGATTATCAGGTGGTGTTCCCGACGCCGATGCTGGTGCTCGGCATGCATCCACAGGACGACATCGAGGCCGCCGTCGGGCGTGCCTACAACCGTTGGCTGATCGAACGCATCCTGCCCGAGGACGAGCGCATCAAAGGGCTGCTCTATCTGCCCTTCAACTCGCCGCAGGCCTCGATCGACATCGTCAGAGACTTTGGTGATGCCAAGGGGGTGATTGGGTTCACCGTCACCGCGACCCGCAACAAGCCCGTGCATCACGATCAGTACATGAAGCTCTACGCCATGATCGAGGAAACGGGCAAGCCGCTGGCGTTCCACTCCGGCTTCCACTGGGGCGATCCCTCGTTTCTGCAGCTCAACCGCTTCATCTCCATGCACGCGCTGTCGTTCGTGCACTATAGTCTCATTCACCTCACCAACTGGATCATCAACGGTCTGCCCGAGCGCTTTCCCAAACTGAAGCTAATTTGGGTCGAGAGCGGCCTGGCCTGGATCCCCTTCATCATGCAGCGCCTCGACCACGAATTCATGATGCGCGTGTGCGAGGCGCCGATGCTGAAGCGCCCACCCAGCGAATACATCCGCGACATGTACTTCACCAGTCAGCCGCTGGAGAGAAGCAACATGAGCCTGTTGCAGGCGACGTTCGCCGCCATGAAGGCCGAGACGCAGCTGCTGTTCGCCTCCGACTGGCCGCACTGGGACTTCGATCCACCAAGCGCCATCACCACGCTTCCCTTCCTGGACGAGCAAGCCAAGCGCAACATTCTGGGTTTGAATGCCGCCAGGGTGTTCAACCTGGAGGTGAAGCGGATGCGCCCGCCGGCACAACAGGTGCTGGCGACGCGGCCGGGAGCCGCCTGAGATGTCGGCCGGGCCGGCCAGTCTGAACCAAGAGTTCCACGGCTTGGCGCAAGCGCTGCTCGAGGTGATTGAGCGCGCCAGGCCCGGCGGTCTCGGCCACATCGCCGGCGGCGATCTCGAGCGCCTGCTGACCGGCCTGGTCAAAGTCTACGCTGCCAAGGCCGAAAGCGAGGGCACCGCATCGCCTCCGATCTCGGCCGACAAGGTGACGCCGACCGAGGTCGTGCTGATCGTCAGCGAGATGCTGCGGGCGGTCGACATCAGCCTGTTCGATTTGGCAATGTGGTATCGGCGCGGGCAGGGGGCGTGAGGGGGTGCAAGTGGACAAGCCCATGCGACAGATCAGGATCGGCACGGTGGCGGCATTCCCGGATCCCGGCCGCAGGGTTGTCGAGGTGGACGGTGTCGCCGTCGGCATCTTCTGCCATCAGGGCAAGTTCACGGCCTTCGAGAATGTCTGCCCGCACATGGGCGGCCCCGTCTGTCAGGGCAAGATCATCGCGCGGGTCGAGGAACGCCTCGCCGCCGACCAGACCAGCCTGGGCTTCTCCTTCTCCAAGGAGCAAACCAACATCGTGTGCCCCTGGCACGGCTATGAATTCGACATCGCCACCGGCCGCCACCAGGGCAATCAGCGCTTGCGGCTTAAGAGCGTCGCCATCACCGTGGTCGACGGAGAATTGGTGCTGAGCCTGCCGGACGGGACCCGCGAGCGCATCGCTCGGGCACGGCCGGCCAAGCGCGCGCCGCGCCCAGCGCCCTGACCGGGGTGCCCGCGGCTCGGCGCCGCCCCGATTGGCAATCATGGCCGGCGGGTAAGGCGCCCATGGCTCCTTCAACCCCGGGGGGCGGCATTATGGGCATACCAAAATGGCACCGCGCGCCTTAGGATGGGGGCGGTGCCAGGGGATGTTGGATGACCATCGCAGTTCTCGATGTTCGTGGGAGGCGGCGTGCGCACGTTTGAGCCTCGATAGATCGCCGATCGGCGCTCCCGGCCGCCGCCGACCCGATCCCCACACCTGCTGTTCTTTGTCACGATCCCATTGCCCACTCAGCCACCGGCCCGCCTCGCCACCTCACCGGTAAGCTCGTCGGCCAACGAGCCCGCCACCAAACAATCAGTAAGGGAGAAAGCGCCATGACCATAAAACGCAGGACCGTGCTGGCGGGCATGCTGGCGACCGGAGCCGCAACGCTCCGGGTGCCCACCGTCAAGGCTCAGGCCGCGCCTTTCAGAATTGGCCTGTTGACGGTCAAGACTGGCCCGCTGGCGCAGGGCGGCATTCAGATGGAACAGGGCATTGCGACCTTGCTGAAGGAGAAGAACAACACGCTTGCCGGCCGCAAGGTCGAGCTGTTGGTCGCCGACACCGGCGGCAACCCGGCCGGCGCCAAGACCAAGGCGCAGGAGTTGGTCGAGCGCGACAAGGTCAACGTCATCTTGGGTCCGCTCGCCGCCTTCGAGCTGTTGGCGATCACCGACTATGTGCGCGACAACGCCACCCCACTCATCAGCCTCGCCGCCGCCGAGGACGTCACCCAGCGCAAGGCCAATCCCTTCGTCATCCGGCCGTCGGCGACCTCCGGCCAGTGCAGCCATGCGATGGGCGATTACGCCGCCAAGGAACTCAAGTTCAAGCGCGTTGCCACCATCTCCGATGATTTTGCCTTCGGTCACGAGCAGATCTCGGCGTTCCAGCGTGTCTTCGAAGATGCCGGCGGCAAGGTGGTAAAGAAGCTGTGGCCGCCTTTGGTGACCCCAGATTACACGCCCTTCATTGCCCAAATCGGCAATGTCGATGCCGTGTTCCACGGCTTTGCCGGTTCCAATCCCGTCAAATTCATGCGCGCCTACGCCGATCTCGGGCTGAAGGGCAAGGTGGCGCTGCTTGCCGGTTGGACCGGCATGGACGACGCCTTGCTCAAGAGCCTCGGCGACGAGGCCGTGGGCGTCGTATCCGCGGCCTACTATTCGGCAACCGCCGATACCCCCAGCAACAAGCGGTTCGTGGCGGCGATGCAAAAGGACTATGGCGTTCTGCCCGGCGGCTATTCGGCCGGCATGTACGTCGCCGGCCAGTGCGTGGAAGCAGCAGTCGAACTGATCGGCGCCAAGGCCGACGACCGCAAGGCCTTGGCCGAGGCGCTGCACCAGGTCTCGCTCAGCGACACGCCCCGCGGCGCGGTGAAGTTCGACGAGTACGGCAATGTGGTTGGTGAGGTCTTCATTCGCCGCTGCGACAAGAAGGACGGCCAGCTGGTCAATACGGTGATCAAGACCTATCAAAACGTCAGCCAATTCTGGACCTACAATCCCAAGGACTTCCTGGCGAACCCGGTCTACACCCGCGACTATCCGCCGGCCAAAAACCTCGAGAACTAGCCGTGCGCGCTCAACCGGGATAGGCGCTAAAGTCCAACCTCGTGCTCACGATTTCCGCATCCCTTGCTGTGGCGCGCGCGGTTGGACCGATGTCAGCGGAACCACCGCTATGAGCTTGTGGCTGACCTTGGCCGTCAACAGCATCGCCCTGGGCGGCCTGCTGTTCCTGCTCTCCTCGGGCTTTTCGCTGATCTTCGGGCTGATGCGCATCCCCAACTTGCTGCACGGCTCGTTCTTCATGCTCGGCGCCTACCTCGGCGTGACCTTGCTGGCGCGCGGTTACAACTTCTGGCTGGCGGCGCTTGGAAGCACGGCGATGATGGCGGTGATCGGCGGCCTGATCGAGCGGTTTTTGCTGCGCCGGCTCGCCGGCGACCCCCTGCCGCAAGTGCTGCTGACGCTCGGCGGTGCCTTCATCATCGGCGACGTGTGCTTAATGCTGTGGACCGGCGATCCTTGGCAGCCGGGGACGCCGGACCACCTGCGCGGTGTGGTTGCGGTGGCGGGTCTCTACTTTCCGATCTACCGGCTGGTGATCGTCGCCGCCGCCTTGGTGGTAGCGGTGGCGCTTTGGCTGCTGGTTGACTGGACCCGGCTTGGCGCCAAGATCCGGGCCGGGGTCGACGACCAAGCCATCGCCCGCGTGGTCGGGATCAAGGTGTCGCAGCTCTTCACCCTGGTGTTCGCGCTGGGCGCGGCGCTGGCAGGCTTCGGCGGCGTGATGGGGGCGCCCTATCTTTCGGTGTACCCGGGCCTCGACTTCGAAATGCTGCCGCTGGCGCTGATCGTGGTGATCCTAGGCGGCACGGGCAGCCTGTTGGGGGCACTGGTCGGCAGCTTTCTCATCGGCTTTCTCTACAATTTCGGCCAGGCGATGCTCCCCGACCTCGCCTATGTCATCTTGTTCCTGCCGATGCTGGTGATCCTGGTGCTGCGCCCGCAAGGCCTGTTCGGCAAGGTGGTCTCGTGAGCCGGCTTGGCCCCCGCACCGGCGCTTGGCTGTTGGCCATGCTGCTGCTCGCCACCCTGCCGGCGTGGATCGGCAACTCCTACTATGTCAACATCGCCAGCCAGATCCTGATCTGGGCGGTGCTGGCGCTGGCCCTCAACCTGCTCGTTGGCTACGCCGGCCTCACCTCGCTCGGCCATGCCGGCCTGTTTGCCATCGGCGGCTATGCCGCCGCCATGCTGCTGGGCGCCGGCTACGGCCACCTCGTGGCCGCGGTGCTGGCCTTGCTCGTCACGTTGATGGCCTCGGCGGTGTTCGCGGTCCTGGCCTTGCGCGCGACCGGCATCGGCTTCCTGATGATCACTTTGGCCATGGGGCAGATCCTATGGGGGATCGCTTACCGCTGGGCGAGCCTGACCAATGGCGACAACGGCATTACTGTTGCCAGTCGACCGGCGCCGTTCGGCCTGTCGCTCAGCCAGGCACCGGCCTTCTACTACGCGACCCTGATCGTGTTTTTGCTGGCGCTTGCCAGCATGGCCGTGTTCGTGCGCTCGCCGTTCGGGGCAAGTCTCACCGGCACCCGCGATCAGGCACGGCGCATGACGGCGCTCGGCTACAACGTGTGGCTGATACGCTTCCTGACGATCTTGTGTTCCGGCTTCTGGTCCGGCGTCGCCGGCCTGCTGTTCCTCTACTACAACCAGTTCATCAGCCCGCAGGTGGTGGCGCTGACCACCTCGGCGGAAGCCCTGTTGATGGTGATCTCGGGCGGCAGCGGCACCTTGCTCGGGCCGATCTTCGGCGCCGCCATCGTGGTGGTGATGAAGAACGTGGTGAGCGCCTACATCGAGCGCTGGAACCTGGTGCTCGGCGTGATCTTTATCCTCATCATCAGTTTCATGCCGGAGGGGCTGGTGCCAGGCTCGGTCAGGCTGTGGCGCAGCGGCTGGCACGCGCTACGTGGCAAGAGCGCCCCGGTATCGGCAGCCGGGTCGGAGGCGTCGCGATGACGGCGCTCGCGATCACCGCCCTCAATAAGTCCTTTGGCGGCCTGCGCGTGACCACCAATGTGAGCCTTGCCGTCGACCCGGGCGAGCGCCGGCTGATCATCGGCCCCAACGGTGCCGGCAAGACCACGCTGTTCAATTTGATTACCGGCGAGCTCGCCCCCGACAGCGGCAACATTGCGCTGTTTGGACGCGACATCACCCACACCCCCTGTCGCCAGCGGGCGCATCTCGGCATGGCCCGCACCTACCAGATCATCACCCTGTTCCAGCGCGATACCATCGTGCGCAACATCATGCTGGCGTTGCTGGGTTTGTCGCCGTTGCGCTGGAACGCGGTGCGCGACCTCGACGCCCAGCATGCGCTCAGCCTACGCGCGCGGGAGGTGTTGAGACGGGTCGGCCTCGATCACATCGCCGAGCGGCCATTGGCGCAGACCTCTTACGGCGAGCGCCGCCGTGTCGAGATCGCTATGGCCTTGGCGCAGGATCCGAAGCTGTTGCTGCTCGATGAGCCATTCGCCGGCCTTTCCATTGACGAGCGCCGCGACGTGCAGCAGCTGTTGCTGGCGATCCCGCGCGAGGTCACCGTGGTCATGATCGAGCACAACATGGATGTTGCCCTCGAGCTCGCCGACCGCATCACGCTTCTGCACTTCGGCGAGGTGATCGTCGAAGGCACGCGCGCGGCGGTGGTCGCCGATCCGCGCACACGCGAGGTATACCTTGGCGCCTGACGCCCTCAACCTCGATCGGGTCGACGCCTACTACGGCGACAGCCATGTGCTGCAGCACGTGTCGTTCGTGGCCGGTGCCGGTCGCTTGCTCGGTCTCGTCGGTCGCAACGGTGCCGGCAAGACCACCGCCATCAACGTCGCCGTCGGCTTGCTGCCGCCGCGTGCCGGGGCGGTGAAGGTGTTTGGCACCGATGTTTCCGGATTCACGCCGGAAGCGATCGCAGCCTGCGGCGTCGCCTTGGTGCCGCAGGGCCGCCGCGTGTTCCGCAGCCTGACGGTGCGCGAGAATTTGAGCGTTGCCGCGCGCAAGCCGATGGTGCCGGGCAAGACCACCTGGGACCTCGACACGGTGTTTGCCATGTTTCCCCGCCTCGCCGAGCGCCGGCATCAGTTCGCGAGCCTGCTTTCCGGTGGCGAGCAGCAGATGCTGGCGATTGGTCGGGCGCTGATGGGCAATCCGCGGCTGTTGCTGATGGATGAGCCGTCCGAAGGTCTGGCACCGCAGATCGTGGCCGATGTCGGGCGCACCATCGCCAGGCTCAAGAGCGAAGGCCTGTCGATCGTGCTGGTCGAACAGAACATCAAGCTGACCCTGGAGCTGGCCGATGACATTGTCATCTTGAACTCCGGGCACGTGGTGCACCGTGGCGCGGCGCGGGACATTCGGCTCGATGATGCCATCGTCTCCCAGCACCTGGGGGTGCATTGAGGCGCGGGCGGCGGCCGCGGCGCCACGACCGAGAACATCACGCGAGGAGATGTGCTATGAGCCAATGGAACAAGTACGGGCCGACCGCGGCGCGAGCGCAAGTGCGGCCCGGGCGCGAAATGCGGCCGCAGAGCCTCACCATTGACCTTCACTCCCACCTCGGCGTGCCGCGGGCGGCCGAATTCGTCAGACCGCATCTGGCCGCCGAGGCCTCACCGCTGGTGCGGTTTGCCAACCTCGAGACCAAGGCGCTCAATCAAAAACAGGAGGCCGATATCGTGGCACGCGCCTCCCTCGAGCAGCGTTTGGCCGATCTCGACGCCATGGGGGTGGACTTGCAGGTGATCAAGCCGCCGCCGCCGCAGTGCTACTATGCGGTGCCGATCGAGATCGCGGTTGCGGCAGCGCGCATGATCAATGACGGCATTGCCGAATTCGTCGCGCGCCGGCCGGACCGCTTCAAGGGCTTCGGCACGGTGCCGATGCCGGATGGCAACGAGGCCGCCACCGAGCTCGAGCGCTGCGTCACCGAGTTGGGCTTCAAGGGCGTGCAAATCCTGACCAACGTCAACGGTGAGGAGCTGTCGCATCCGACCTTCGCGCCGTTCTGGCAAAAGGCCGAGGCGCTTGGGGTCCTCGTCGTCATCCACCCCAACGGCTTCTCCGATGCCCGGCGGCTATCGCGCTTCTACTTTAATAACGTCATCGGCAATCCGCTGGAGACCAGCATTGCCTTGCACTATCTGATTTTCGACGGCGTGTTGGAGCGGCATCCGGGGCTCAAGATTTTGGCGGTGCACGGCGGTGGGTATCTGGCGAGCTATGCCGGTCGCATCGACCACGCCTGGGGGGCGCGCTCGGATTCGCACGGCAACTTGCCGCAGCCGCCAAGCACCTATCTGAAGCGCCTCTATTTCGACAGCATCGTGTTCACCCCGCACCAGCTCCAGGAACTGGTCCGCCTCTACGGTGTCGACCACATCTTGATGGGCACCGACTATCCCTTCGACATGGCCGATTACGACCCGGTGGGGCACGTCATGGCGTGCGATTTCGATGCGGCTACGGCCGCGGCGATCTGCGGCGGCAACGCCAAGACCTTGTTGGGGCTCTAGCAGCGGGTAGGCGCTGCGGCGCGCGGCTGCCCGCCCCTGCAGCGAAAGGCGGGCAGCCGTGCTTGCACGAGGGGCCGAGGGCGGTCCTAAGCGCCGCCCGCGCCCGGTACCCCTCGGTTTGGCCATGGGTTCGGCGCCTTTCCCGCGCTGATCGCGGCAACCGCGGGCGCGCGCCCCAGGCCGCCGCTGATTCGGCCGCATGCGCCCGAAGCACATTTCCGTGAACAGGAAATCTTTGGTCGGCTGGTTCGTTGTCCCAACCGGCCGAGGCGGACTGGGTGCATCATGTTCCGCCCCTCGGCGTGTCAGTGCGGGGTTCCTGCCGAGCTTAGCGTTGTTTGCGGACGAGCCCCGAGCGTTGGGGGCCTCGGCGCCGCGGCGGGCGTATCAGCGGAGCGACCCAGGGTCCTCACAAGGACGATGTTGCGTAGCATCCCCGAGTCGGCGAATCGGTTAAGTGTGGCCCCTGGGCGTTGCTCATCGGCCTCCACGCCACCACACTGCTCGCGGATGCTTTTGGTGAGTGATTCGTCAGCCAGTGCGCGATTGATAGGAAAGGTGACCAGCAAATGACGACGACTCTCGTCGAGCAGATCGAGGAAATGCGCGTTCGCATGAACCAGCTGGCTCGCAGGGAACAGGATCTGGTCAGGGCCCTCGGGCATGCGCTCAACCGGGCCGATCAGAAGCTGCTGCAAGACGTGCGCAACGTTGCCCTCGAGCACGAGGTCCGGCGCGAGGGGATCCTGCGCGAGCTGCAGTCCCTGGCGGCGCGGGTGGGGGCATTGCCAAGGCCACGAGCCCCCTTTGCCTCGCTTGAGAACGCGCCACTCGAAGTCCCCGCCTACGAGCCCGCCCAGCCCGCGCCGCGGACAGGCGATTGGCGTCAGGCGACCGAGAACCTGCGCGAACAGCTTCCGAATTGAGGGCGTTGCTGGTGGCGGCCGACGGCAGACCAAGGCCACCCGTCGGCCGGCCAGCGATCGCATCGCGTTGGCATCAGTTTGAAGCCGCGGATTTGAAGCCGCGGGTTTGAAGCCCTCTGCGCCGACCGCGCACCTGCCCGCAACATCTTGCCCGTCCTGTCCCGCACCACAGCCATCAACGCGGCGTCAGACCCGCCTGCCCCGAGCGTCGCCGGCGGTCGCGACGCCGCCGCGTTTGAGCACAGCGCCAATGGCGGCCTCGATCCTTGTCGCCCAGCTGGCAGACGGCAGGCGAGACCGCCGGCCTTTGCTGCGGTGCACGCGGGGTGCGCGTTCCGGTCCTTTCGGTGGGGGCGGCGAACGGATAGAGTTCGCGGCGGGGGGCAGCGCTGCATCTTGCGAGGTCGGTCTCGGCTTTTGCTGGCCCTTTGATCTGCGCGCGCGTCGGCGCGCCCGACAGCCAAAGAGGCAAGTCGCCCATGCGTCCACTCGCCCATCTTCTCGTGGTCCTCGTCGCCGCCGCTGGCCTCATCCCCGCTGCCCTGGCGCAGGATGCGACCAAGTATCCCGAGCAAATGGTGCGCCTGGTCGTGCCCTTCTCGGCCGGCAGCATGACCGACCTCCTGGCGCGCGTGATCGCGGACAAGCTGCAGCAACGATGGGGCCGGGAGGTGGTGGTTGAGAACCGGCCCGGGCTCGCGGGCACCTCCAGCGTGGCCAAGGCGGCGGGCGACGGCTTCACGCTGATGCTGACCTCGAATGGGCATACCGTCATCGGGCTCCTCAACAAGAACCTGGCCTTCGATCCGGTGCGCGACTTCGTCGGCATCACCCAGGTCGCCATCACGCCGCTGATCTTGCTGGTGCCGCCGGACTCACCGCCCAAGAGCGTCAAGGAGCTGATCGAGTTCGCAAAAGCCAAACCGGGGGCGCTCAACTACAGCTCGGCGGGGCTCGGGAGCACCACCGGCATTGCGGGCGCCCTGTTCCGGCAGACCACCAACACCGATCTCGTGCATCTGCCCTTCAAGGG
>DATFXD010000080.1:0-9195 GCA_035258605.1 Hyphomicrobiaceae bacterium
TTGTCGGGTGCCATCATCGTTTCGACGCCGCAGGATCTGGCGCTGATCGATGCGCGCAAGGGCCTCACCATGTTCCGCAAGGTCGATGTCCCGGTGCTTGGCATCGTCGAGAATATGAGCACCTTCATCTGCCCGCGCTGCGGCGAGCGCACCGACATCTTCGGCCATGGCGGGGCCGAGCGCGAGGCGGATCGGCTGGGCGTTCCGTTCCTAGGCGGGGTGCCGTTGCACATCGACATTCGCGAACGCTCCGACGCCGGCCAGCCGATCGTCGCCAGCAGCCCCGACAGCCCGCACGCTCAAGCCTATCGCACCATCGCCGCCAGGGCCTGGGAGCAGCTCGAGGCCAATGCCGACCGCGGCCTGAAACCGCCCAACCTTAAGATCAGCGCCGATCGCAGCGCGCTGGCGGTGACGTTCGAAGGCGACCGGCCGTTCGAGCTGACGGCGGAGATGTTGCGCGTCATGAGCCCATCGGCCGAGGTGCAGGGTCACTCGCCCGACCAGCGCGTCACCGTGCCCCGCAAGCGCCGGGTCAAGATCAAGGAATTGAAGCCGGTCGGCAACTACGCGGCGCGGATCGTGTTCGACGACGGCCACGACACCGGTCTTTACAGCTGGTCCTACCTGCGCACGCTCGGTGCCGAGCGTGATCAGCGCTGGGCGGAATATCTGTCATCGTTGGCGCAGAAGGGATTGAGCCGCGACTGAAGTCTAGGCCTCGACCGCGGAGGGCGGCGCCGCGGCCGCCTCGCCGTCGTCGGCCGCCGCCGGTGCCTCGCCTCGCTCCTGCTCCCCGCTGAGCGCGGCCGCCACCACCGCCCTGACGTAGGCCGGCAGCGCAAATGCTCCGACGTGGCCCTCCGGCGTCCAGTACTTGAGCTCGGCAACGCCGCGCTTCTTCTGGCGCTTGGCCAGGTGCTTGGCATCGAGCTTCAGCAGGTGCTTGTCATCGGTGGCGAAATTGAGCGCGAACGGCCCGCCGAAGTAGCAGGGCTGCGTGCACAGATAGGGGGCAACGCGCTTGAACAGCTGGCCAAGGGCGCTGGTGGTGGCGCGCAAATGCGCCGGGAACAGGAACGGCAGCCCGTTCTGGGTCACCAGCACGCCGCCCTTTTTGAGCGCGCGCCGGCAATCGGCAAAGAATTCGCGCGTATGCAACACCGCGCTCGGGCCGATCGGCTCGGAGCTGTCGACGATGATGGCATCGAAGCGCTGATCGGTGTTGGCGACGTAGGCGCGGCCATCGCCGATCACGACCTCGGTGCGCGCATCATCGAACGCTGCGCCGGGGATGCTCGGATAGTACTGGCGCGCGGTATCGATCACGGTCTGATCGATCTCGCACAAGGTGGCCTTGAGCACGGCGGGGTGCTTCAAGACTTCGCGCAGCACACCGCCGTCGCCACCACCGATGATCAGTACGCGCTTGGGACGTTCAAGCGCCATCAACGGCACGTGCGCCATCATCTCATGGTAAACGAACTCGTCGGAGGTCGTGAGCTGACAGACGCCGTCGAGCATCAGCACCGTGCCCCAGGTGGGGTTCTCGAAGATCACCAGGTGCTGGTGCTCGGTCTTGACCTCGTGCAGCACGCGGGCGGCCTCGAGGCGGACGCGCCAATGCGGGTGAAAGGTTTCTTCGATCCAGCGATCCATGGGTAGTCCTCCACATCCCAACGTACCCGCACGGCAACGCGCGCGCCCGTCGCCGGCCGCGCGCTCACCTCAACCGGATCCGGCGGATCTCGGCGGCCGGCTAGGCCGCCTTCTTCGCCCGTGTCGGCCGCACCGGAGCCTTCTTGGCTGCGATCTCCCAGGTGCGCTCGCTCACCGAGTTGGCTCGCAAGTGCTCCTTGACCACGGTCCGGTCGGGCCTGAAGGCCTGATCCAACACCGCGATGGTGGCATGCGGATCGGCGTGTCCACACATGAACACGTCGAGGGCCGCGTAGCCGACCTCGGGCCAGCTGTGAATAGAGATGTGGCTCTCGGCCAGCACCGCCACCCCGGAGACGCCGCCGTTGGGTGTGAAGTGATGCAGATGAATGTGCAGCAGGGTCGCGCCTGCCACCTCCACGCACCGCTTCAGCGTTTCCTTGATGTGTTTAAGATCATCAAGCCGCTTGGCGCCAAACAAGTCGATGAGCAGATGAGTACCGGCGAACCGGATGCCATCGCGCTCAATGAAGTAGTCTTTCCTATCGTCATGCGCGCCTAGCGCGGTTTGACCATGATCTTCCTTTTGGGCGGTGCTTGAACGGGTCAAGTCCATCCCCAATTGGAAGAGGGAATCGGTGTAGGCCATTGGACCCCTCCCCAACCAGCAGATAGATAACCCGCTGCTTCCCGGTCGCGAGACTAGGAAACAAACGGAACGCGTGATATGGGGCGAATCACCCCCCGGTGCAAGCGGAAACGTCGGGCGCGGCAATTTTTCTGGCCACGCATTTAGCAGCGCCTAAGCGATGCGCCAGCGGCAAAGCCGCTAAGGCTTCTTGAGCAGCTTCTCCAACAGCTCTCTTGGCTTCACTCGTTGCTGTCCGTCGCCGGAAAGCAGCCCCTTTACCGCCTCCTTGACCTCCGGCGAGTTGAGGTTCTTGCCGATCTGTCGCAGCGCCTCGCCCGCCTGTTCGGAATTGCCGAGGCCCTTGATGTCCGGCTTGAAGGAGAGCTTGTCCCACGGCCCCACGATCCGCATCGGGAACTCGAGGCCGGAGATGCGGATGACGGCGCCTTCGCTGGGCGCGGTCTCGGCAATCTTGAGGTGGACGAGATAGTCGGCAGTGCGCTCGGCGAGGTTGGTCTTGCCGTTGCCGGTGACCCGCACCTGCGGTCCGATCAGCTTCAGGTCGTTGCTCTCCGCCACGCCATTGCTGACACGGAAGCTGCCGGAGAGCTCGCTAAAGAGCGTCTTGTCGTCGGCTGACACCTCGAGGCGATTGAAGTGGGCCTGCTCGATGGCGCGCATGATCTTGCCGACATCGAGGCCGGCAAACTCGCCGTTGCCGATCGCGAGCTCGGCGGTTCCTTGCAGCGTTTCGATGATATTGCGTTCGGTGCGGCCCTGGCCGGCGAGCGCCAGGGTGACCTTGCCGCGGCCAGCGAGCCACTCCAAGCCCAGCGCGTCCTTGAGCAGTGGACGGCAGAAGACATTGTCGAGCACGATGTCGGCCCGCGTCGCCGGCACCGCACCAGAGGCATCGAAGCTGACCGAACCGCGGCCGCGACCGCCGTAGAGCAAGAGATCATTGAGCGTCAGCTTGGCGATACTGTCTTTGACGGCGACCACCAGCTGGCCCTGATCGGTCTTGAGATCGTGATAGACGACGTGATCGACCAGCAGCGTGAGATCGGCGTCGGCAAGGCCCAACAGCGCCAGGTCGATGGGCGCATCGCTCCAACCGCGGTGCTTCGCCGGGGCTTTGCCCGCTGGCTCGGCCCGAGCTTGGCCGGTGTCGGCTTGCGGGCTCGGCGCCGCGGCCTCTGCCGGTGCCACCGTGCCGGTGGCGCCGCGCCGCAGCAACAGGCGGCCGAGGTCGAGTTCGGTGGTGCGCAATTGGCCGCTGACATGGGGTCGCGCCCCTTCGAGTTCGACCTCGAGGCTGCCGGTGGTGGCATTGCCGCCAACATCGGCGTTGAGATCGGTAAGCGCCAGGCGGCCGCTGCTGAGCGAGATCGCCGTGCTGAGGTCGACCCCGCCCGCCTCGATGGCCACCGGCTTGCCCAGCCAATGGGCGAGCGCGCCCAGGGAAGCGGCCTTGAGGTTGGCCTTGCCCTCAAGCGCTAAGTCTTTGCCAAGCGTCAGCCAGCCGTCGTAGCCGGCCTCGATCAGGCGCCCGCGGAAGGACAGAGCCGCCCGCCCGCGCTCCTCGCTGACGAGGGACAGCGCCGGCGACAGCTTGCCCTCGAAGGCCACCTGTTCCCCGTTCCAGGTCAGGCTGCCTTTGCTGTGCACCGGGCCGGCAAGGTCGGCGAGGCTGAGATCGAGGTTGATGCCGCTCAGTTCCTTGGCCTGCCCGGTGCGCTCGTCGAGGTAGCGCACGGTGCCGTCGCTGATATGGACGTTCTCCAGGCTGAGGCCGTCGAAGGCGGCCGCGACCCGGGTGCGGCCGGCGCCCGGCGCGCCGCTCGGTGGCGCGGGGTCCGGCGCCGGCGCGGCGGCGACGCTTGCCGCCTGCCGCAGGCTGCCGCGCGCCACAGCGGCCCAGTTGCGCTGCCCGTCTCGATCGATGCGCAGGTCGATGGTCGGCCGCACCAACAACAAGCGCTTGACCGCGAATTGCCGCGACAGCAGCGACAGCAACGGCACGTCGATGGCGAACGTTTGTGCCGTGAGCACCGCGCCACCCCCCATGCCCGGCGGCTCCGACAACGACACGTCGGCCAAGTGCACCGACACCTGCGGCAACAGCGAGATCGAGGTCGGTCCGGCGATCGACAGATCCCTGCCGGTGTGCGCCTTGACCTGGCTCACCAGCTGATCGCGCACAAAATCGACGGGCGCCGCCACCAGCAAAAAGGTGACCGCGCCGACGATGGCTGAGATGGCCGCCAGCGCCAGGTAGCCGACGGCGGCGAGCCCGCGCCGGCCGCGGCGCCGCGGCCGCGCCGTGGGCGCCGGTCCCCGCGGCAGCAGCGGTGGTTGCCGCCGGCTTGGTCGACCGGTGCGATCGGGGGCGTGCCCAAACTCACGGGGGGGTGGTGGTGGCTCGGTCATGCGCTAATCGCAGTCTCAGCTCGAAGCCCGCTGGTATCCGAAGCGAGGTGGCGCAAACTTGAAGCAAATTGTGTCATGGGCGCGTCAGAACGGCCAGGCGAATCGGGGATTTTTGTGTGGGTTCGGCCGCAGCTGCGTTTCACGTGAAGCAACCACCGCACGCAACCCGCGCCGGGACAACCGGGCAGCACCACTGGCCGCGGCGTGCGGGGCCCTGCTGCTTCTGGCGCCGCCCGGCGCGTTTGCTATGGTGCCGGGGCCCCGCGTGGATTGGAGAGGCGCCCATGGCACAGGTCGGTGTTGCCCTTTTGCTGTTGCTCGCCCAGCTGTTGGTCCCGGCCGGTGCGGTGGCCGCCACGCCACTTGCCGACCGCTGCCTTGCCGTCGCCACGGCGCCAGCGCGCCTCACGCCGGTCGCCGTTCGGCCCACCGCGCTCGCACCCAACGAGGTGCGCCTCAATTTCATCGGCCATTCCACCTGGCTGATCGAAAGCCCCGGCGGGCTCAAGATTGCCACCGACTATAATGACTACGTGCGGCCCGACGTGGTGCCCGACGTCATCACCATGAACCGGGCCCACACCACGCACTATTCGAATTTTCCCGATCCCAGCATCAAGCACGTGCTGCGCGGCTGGAATCCCGAGGGTGGTCCGGCCAAGCACGATCTGACCGTGCTCGACGTGCGCATCCGCAATGTTGCCACCAACATCCGCGACTGGGGCGGCGGCAACGTGCCCTACGGCAACTCGATCTTCATCTTCGAGGTGGCGGGATTGTGCATCGGCCACCTCGGCCATCTCCACCACACCTTGACCGATGCCCAGATCGCCGCCGTCGGCCAGCTCGACGTGGTGATGGTGCCGGTCGATGGCAGCTACACCATGGACGTGGCCGGCATGGTGGAGGTGCTGAAGAGCTTGCGGGCGCGCCTGGTGCTGCCCATGCACTACTTCAATCCCTATACCTTGAACCGCTTTCTCGATCGCATCCGCGGTGAGTTTCCAGTCGAGATGGCGGCCGAGTCGGTGATCGTGGTGTCACCGCCGACCTTGCCGCCGGAACCCAAGGTGGTGGTGCTGCCGGAGCGCTAGCCGGCGTCGCCGCTTTGGCCGCCGTAGCGCGCCGCGAATTCGCGCTCGGCCTCCGCCTGCCACGCCTTCGCCGCCGCTTCGTAGGTGGGCCCCTGCCAGCCACGATGCTCACCCACCGCATAGGCCAGCGCATTGTGGAGGTAGAGCGCGGCGTTGACGCGGTTGGCAATGAAGTTGTTGTGGGTGCGCACCACCCGCGCCGGGGTGCCCATGACGATCGAGTTGGCCGGGATCACCGTGCCGTCGGCAACGAAGCTGTGGCCGGCGACGATCGAATTGTCACCGATGACCGCGCCTTCCATCACCGTGGCGCCGATGCCGATCAGGCAATGATCACCGATTTGGCAGCCGTGCAGGACCGCGCGGTGCGTGATCGAGCAGTGCTCGCCGATAATGGTGGGGCTGCGGTAGCCGACGTGCACCATGACGTGGTCCTGCAGGTTGCTGCCGCGGCCGACGCGCACGAACTGGCTCTCGGCGCGAACGACCGCGTACGGCCACAGGCTGGCGCCGTCGCCGATCTCGACGGCGCCGAAAATGCGAGCGCTGGCATCGATATAGGCCGCTTGCGGAAACCGCATCCGGGCGTCGTCGCAGCTCATCAAAGCTCAACCTCGTCGACAAGGGGTGGCAGGCCCTTCCCCTTAGCACGCGGCGCGGCGACTTGACACGCGCCCCGCCCAGGGGCGAAGGCAAGGGGGCCGTCGTCATGAGGACAGCGCATGGTTAAGACCACCAGCGATAGGGCGCGCGAGCGCCTGATCGAAATCGTCACGGAGCGATCGTTTTCCCGGGGCCAGCAGACCGTGCTGGTCTCCGGCCGGGCCTCGAATTTCTATTTCAACATGAAGCCCACCATGCTCGACCCGGAAGGCGGGCATTTGATTGCCTCGCTGATCCTGGAGGCGCTCAAGGGCTCCGATGTCGACCTGATCGGTGGTCTTGAGATGGGCGCCGTGCCGCTGGCGGTGGCGGTGGCGGTGACCAGCCAGATCAAGGGCTGGCCGCTCAGGGCGTTCTTCGTGCGCAAGCAGGCCAAAGAGCACGGCGCCCGCAAGTTGATCGAGGGCTTGGCCCCTGACGAGACCCTTGCCGGCAAGCGCGTGATCGTGCTCGAGGACGTCACCACCACCGGCGGCTCGGCCTTGAAGGCGATCGAGGCCCTCAAGGCAGAAGCCGCGGTGATCGCCGGCGCGATTGCGGTCGTCGACCGGCAGGAGGGCGCCGCGGCCGCGTTTGCTGCGGCCGGCATTCCCTTCCGCGCGCTGTTGACGGCCGCCGACTTTCTCTAAGGCCTGGCCGATATGCTCGCTGCGCCAGAACTCAGCCACGTGTGCGACCTCGAGGTCGACGTCGGCCCGATCCGCGATCTTGGCACGATGCCGCATGGGCGCCGCCGGCTGGTGGTCATCCTGGGCGGCGTCGTCAGCGGCCCGCGGCTTGCCGGTGACATCCTGCCCGGCGGCGCCGATTGGCAGTACGTGCGCGATGACGGCAGCGTCGAACTGGTGGCGCGCTATGCCATCAAGACCACCGCCGGCCCGGAAATCGCCGTCAGCAACCGCGGCATTAGGCGTGCGGCTCCTGAAGTACTGGCGCGCTTGGCGGCCGGCGAGCCCGTCGATCCGGCGCTCATTTACTTTCGCACCATCCCCACCTTCGAGGCGCCCGACGGCGCCTTTTCCTGGCTCAATCGCAGCCTGTTCCTCGCCAACGCCGTCCGCCTGCCGGACAAGGTCAAACTCAGGGTGTTCGAGGTCGGCTAGCGGCAACGGGCAACCACGCCGTCGCCGCGCCGCCTTTCGCCGTTATGGTGTCGCCCAGGCCGGACACGGCCTATACTCACAATTTCCGTGCTTTGAGCTTATGGGGAGGTTGCCATGTCCAATTCATCCGCAGCCCGAACCGCGGCCATCGATCGGCTCCTCAAAGACGCCGCCGATGCCGGCGATGTGCCCGGTGTGGTGGCGATGGCCACCGATCGCGATGGCACGATCTATGAAGGTGCCTTCGGCCAGCGGGTGCTCGGCGAACCCGCGCCGATGCGCCTCGATAGCGTCGCCTGGATCGCCTCCATGACCAAGGCGATCACCGGCACGGCGGCGATGCAGCTGGTCGAACAGGGCAAGCTCGACCTCGATGCCGCGGCCGCCACGGTGGTGCCGGCGCTGGGTCAGGTCGAGGTGCTCGAAGGCTTCGACGCCGCCGGCCAGCCCAAGACGCGCCCGCCGAAGCGGCCGATCACCTTGCGGCATCTGATGACCCACACCGCCGGCTTCGGCTACGAAATCTGGAACAGCGACGTCGCCAGCTACCAAGCCGCCAAGAACGTGCCCGGCATCATCAGCTGTCAGAACGCGGCGCTGTCGACCCCGTTGCTGTTCGATCCCGGCGAGCGCTGGTACTACGGCATCAGCATCGACTGGGTCGGCAAGATGGTGGAGGCCGTCAGCGGTCAGCGCCTGGGCCGCACCCTCGAAGAGAACCTGCTGGCGCCGCTCGGAATGACGAACACCGCCTTCAAGATCACGCCGGCGATGCGCGACCGGCTGGCCAAGATCCATCAGCGCGGCGAGGACGATCGGCTGGTGCCGCAACTGGAGCTCGAGATCCCGCAGGACGCGGAATTCGACATGGGTGGCGGCGGTCTTTATTCGACCGCCGGCGACTATCTCAAATTCGTACGCATGATCCTCAATGGTGGCCGCGCCAATGGCACGCAGCTGCTCAAGCCCGCCACCGTTGAGGCAATGTCGCGCAACAACATGGGTAGCGCGCGCGTGAGCCTGCTGACGACGGCGGCGCCGGCGCTCTCCAATGACGCGGAGTTCTTCCCCGGCTGCCCCAAGTCCTGGGGGCTGACGTTCCAGATCAACGACGAGCCGGCGCCGACCGGCCGTCCTGCCGGCGGCCTAATGTGGGCGGGCCTTGCCAATTCCTACTACTGGATCGATCACCAGACCGGCATCGGCGGCGTCTACCTGACGCAGGTGCTCCCGTTCGCCGACAAGAAGGCGCTGCCGCTCTACTACGCCTTCGAAACCGCGTTCTATTCCTGACGCGCGGGCCGCGGGGCAAGGCAAGGCAGGGCGCGGCGCCAGGCGACCCTGGCTTTGGCGCCCGCTCCTGTGCCATGCTCGCCGCCACCGGTGCGGGGCCAGCCGGCTTGGGCTGCGGCCCCGCGTCGGCACCCGCTACCACCCGATCCGTTGCCCGGGGACGAGGTCCAATGACCGCTGCCAAATCGCCGCGCCTTGCCACCTTGTCGCTGCACGCCGGCCAGCGCCCCGACCCGGCGACGGGGGCGCGCGCGGTGCCCATTTACCAGACCACGTCCTATGTGTTTGAGGACAGCGACCACGCCGCCGGGCTCTTCAACCT
>DATFXD010000081.1:0-4478 GCA_035258605.1 Hyphomicrobiaceae bacterium
GTGCAGAGCGCCGCGGTGCTGATCGCTGCGCTACCCACTTTGCTGGTCTACCTGTTTGGCGGCAAGTATTTCGTGCGCGGTCTTACCGCTGGCGCCGTAAAGTAGGAGATCGGCATGTCGGCGCTCACCATCCGCGACGTGCACAAGCGGTTCGGCTCGGTCGAGGTACTGAAGGGAATCAATCTCGAGATGGGCTCGGGCGATTTTACCGTCTTGGTCGGGCCGTCCGGTTGCGGCAAGTCGACGTTGCTCAACATCATCGCCGGCCTCGAGCGCCAGAGTTCCGGCAGCATCGTCATCGGTGGACGCGCGGTCGATGAGGTAGCGCCCAAGGATCGCGACATCGCGATGGTGTTCCAATCCTACGCGCTCTACCCGTCGATGACGGTGCGTCAGAACATAACCTTTGGCATGGAGTGCCGAAACGTGCCACGCGCCAAGCGCGATGAGGCGGTTGCCCGCGTTGCCAGACTTCTGCAGATCGACGCCTTGCTTGACCGCAAGCCGAGCCAGCTCTCCGGCGGTCAGCGCCAGCGCGTCGCCATGGGTCGCGCCCTGGTGCGCGACCCGCTGCTGTTTCTATTCGACGAGCCGCTGTCAAACCTCGATGCCCAGCTCCGGGTCGAGATGCGAATGGAAATCAAGCAATTGCATCAACGCCTCGGTTCAACGATCGTTTATGTCACCCACGACCAGATCGAGGCGATGACGCTTGCCACCCGCATTGCGGTCATGCGGCAGGGCGTTGTGCAGCAATTCGCCGATCCGGAGACGGTTTACAACCGACCCGCCAATCTTTTCGTCGCCCGCTTCATGGGCGCGCCGCCGATGAATACGCTTGCAGCCCGGCTAGAGGCGACGTCCGGCGGAGCGGCGGCCGTCGTCGGCGAGGGTGAGGCGGCGATCCGGTTCCCGGTACCGGCGGGCGCCGCAGGCTGGATTGGCCGCAAGGTCGTGCTTGGCATTCGCCCCGAATGCATCGCCGAGCCGACCCGACATTTCGGCGATGCGCCGGACGCCGCTGTCACGATCACCGCTGAAGTAGAGATGATCGAGCCGACCGGAGCGGAGACCATCGTCGTGCTGCGGCTCGGCGAGGACCGCGCGCTCGGCCGGGTATCTCCCGATCTCCGCTACCGTTCGGGCGACACCGCGCGCTTTGCCATCGATACCCGCAAAATCAGCCTGTTCGACCCTGTGACGGGTGATCGCATCGCGTAAGCAATCTTTGCAGCGTGTGACAGTTGGCACCGGCTTCTGCGGCGATTCCTGGTGCGCGGCGAACGAACGCGCAGCCGGGGCCCACCATGGAGACACCACCCGGGAGATCGACCGCTTTGCAGGCGCCGCGCCCGAAAATGAAAGGGCCCGGCACTGCAGTCGACATCTCGGCAGATGCTGTACTGCGTGCCGGGGCCGGGTGACTTCCGTAGGTCAAGGAAGACCTATCCGAATTACTGCAAATGCAACCCGGCCCGTTACTCGATCGGCACCAGGTGACCGCCAGCCACGGAAGATGCGGCTAGCGTCGAAAGTAGCGGTACCACCGATAGGCCAGGAAGCCGATCGCCACGCCGATCCAGGTCAGCGGGTCTTCCCAGAACTCCATTGCTTCCGAAACCGGCTCCGCCAGCTCGGGCCACCCGTGCCGCAGGTTGAACACGCCGCATTTGGCGAGTTGGCTTCGGCAGATCATTCCGATGTCGCCAGTTCTTGCTTTGGTGGTCGCGCACAGGGCGCCCACCATACCAACAATCCAGTTTCCAACAGGAGCTCTCGCTCCGCCTCGATTCGAGGCTCATTGCACGGCGTTGGCTTTGTTTTTACAGCGCACGATGCCAGCACGCTGTTTGCCGCTTCGCATGCATGGGCGCCGGTCAAGTGTCGCAGGGCGCGCAAACGCATTTCGCTCCCCGCACTATACCCGGCGTGCTGTCGGGCGCAGGACGAGCGGATGCGGGAAACAGTATCGCACCATCGCCGGGGGTGCGGAAATGCCACGATTTATGATGCGATTAAGGAGCAGTCGCAGTTGTGGCGCGGAGGAAAAGCGGGTCTGCGCGCTCATCACCTCCTCTGTGCGCCTGGAGTGGCAATCGGGTGCTCCGACCGAGCTGGCCCTGCTTTCACCAACGCGCTTTGCCGCAGGCACCACCGAAACGCCGATCGCGGATCCGGCACGTCTGATGGAATTGAGCGCTTCGAGTGCGGCCTCGGTCAGGTGGTCTGCGCAATGATCTGGTGGGGGGATCTTGGGGCTGCCCGTCTTACGCCGATGCTGGCGGTCATTGCCAATGGCAGCGTCCGCCGTCGGCCGGTTCGGGAAGCCCTGCCGGACCATCGCCGGCAGCTGGCGGATGATCGAGCTGGATTTGGTTGCCGACGGCTGCGCCATCCCTCGTACCGATTGCATGGCACGAGAGGGCACGAGCGATTTGCAAGCCAGCGCCCGCCAAACCGCTGATGCGGATCCCATGAGCAACAGATCGGTTGGCAATCGGCCGCCGTTCGCCTCGTGCGGCTCGCGGCAAACTCGCCGCTTCACGCTTGCGTGCCCGGCCAAGCCGGTGCATATGTTCGCATCTTTGATGGGGATGGAGTTCCCCGATAATCGCGCGAGGCTGATGACTCCTACTGGCGCTCTGTGCGCAGGTAGGAGCTTTTTTTGGTCCTGCCGACCATAGGTGCCCAGCGTGCAACCTGATCGGAAGGACCAGAGATGACCTCTTCCTTGCTTATTTTCGTTGGCTCTGGGTTTGGCGGCGTGCTGCGGCACGTCCTCAATGCATGGATTACGCGTTTTGCCGGCGCCGAGTTTCCGCTGGGTATTCTGGCCATCAACGTTGTTGGATCGTCAATTATGGGACTTGTCGCGGGGTGGTTCGCCTTCAGGGGACAGGCACCTCAGGACGTGCGGCTGTTCCTCACCACCGGGGTGCTCGGTGGCTTCACGACATTTTCCGCCTTCTCGCTTGATACAGCGTTGTTGTTTGAACGCGGTCGGCCATGGCTCGCCGTCACCTATGTCGTGAGTTCGGTGGTGCTCTCCATAGCAGGCCTGTTCGTTGGGGTCTGGGCCATGCGGAGTGCTTGAAGACGCCAGCAGGCGAGGGCCGTGGCAGTCTCTATGGCACCGGGAACGCCAAGACTTAGCGTGTGCGGGGCGCCGGCACGAGCTTAGCGGCTCCGCGAGCCGCGCCTCGGCCGCGATATGCTGCCGTTACTCGCGCCGATCGATCAAGAGGCGGGCTGCTCACCGCTAGCCATTATTGCTGCGCCATGGCCTCATTGGGTGCGAAGCCGTCCCAGTTGCAGGCGCGCATATTCAGCTGTTGGATCGAGCTCAAGCGTGCGGCGAAAGTCGTGATCGGCGCCGCTGATATCACCGAGGCGCTTGCGTGCAATGCCACGATTGAAATAGGCGAGGGTAAACCCGGCATCGAGGGTGACGGCCTGCGTGAATGCCTCTGCCGCCCGGGCCGGCTGCCCGGAATCGAGGTACGCATTGCCCATATTGTAGGGAATGAGCGGGTTGTTGGGATCGAGTTTGAGCGCTCGCTCGTAGTCGGCAAAAGCCCGCTTGTACTGCGCCCGGCGTGCATAGATATTGGCGCGATTAAAATAGGCTGTTGCCACATTTCCTGGCTGGTTGGGTCGCGAGCGGATGTAGGCGGTGCAGCCGCGCAGCTGCCGATTAAGATCGCGGACCTGGTTGCAGTCCTCGATGGCGCCCGCATCGGCCGTCGATGCGCCAGCCAAGACCAGCAGGACAAATAACGTGAAACGGCGCATGAAAGCCTTTCGTGCGGCTGCGCAGCCAGACAGGTGAACACGACGCGATCATCGCCCAGGTGCCCTATGCCATCAAGCCATGCGCATCGTAAAAAAAAGGGCCAGCCAAGGGAACCTGGGCGCCATTACCTGTGCGCTGCTCTCTATCTGCATGCGGGGACGCGCGTTTTGTAAGCACGCCCACACCTATCGTCCAAACATCGCCAGCACAGTCGGTGCGATACCCTAGTGAGCGGTCAGGACAAAACCTTAGACAAACCTGCGCGTCCAGAGAACACATGTTGCTTTTGCCTGTTGCTCACTCCGCGCTTGGCAACCAAATCTGGAGCTCGCAAAAATTCGCTGACCAAGACCACCCAGAAAGCCGCTCTGGTGTACGTCGCCGTCGACCTTGGCGATGCGCTGCATGCGCGGCTGGCAACGGCTATCGTCGGCAACCCCGATAGCGACCGGCGAGTTAGGCACGCCGCACCATTGCCGGCACCAGGTCTTTGATCGATGGAGCCCCGACCTGCTGCATTGCCGCCCGTGTTTCGGCCCGCAGAATCTCCAGCACTTTTTCGACCCCCGGCTGGCCGAAGGCGCCCAAACCCCACAGATATGGTCGGCCGACACAAACGGCTCGTGCGCCCATGGCGAGCGCCTTAACGACATCGGTGCCGCGGCGGAAGCCGCTGTCGATCAGG
>DATFXD010000082.1:0-31430 GCA_035258605.1 Hyphomicrobiaceae bacterium
CGCAGCACCGCGGCCAGCGCCTGTGGTAACGGCAGCACCGCCAGGATCAGGTCCGTGTCGA
The DNA here is from genome assembly GCA_035258605.1 of Hyphomicrobiaceae bacterium. Classification (GTDB taxonomy): domain Bacteria; phylum Pseudomonadota; class Alphaproteobacteria; order Rhizobiales; family Hyphomicrobiaceae; genus AWTP1-13. The sequence goes on from DATFXD010000082.1 coordinate 62, forward strand.
TCGACACGGCGCATGCGCCTGTAATCGACATCAGCTTGCCCGCCGTGACGGGTTGTGATGCCCGCTGCGCGACGAGACAGCCGGCGACCATCAGGACGGCGCTGCCGACCTGCAGCATGGTGCAAGGTTCACGCAGAACAAGCACGGCAAACAGCAGTGTGACGACCGCGTTCAGCTGCAACAAGGGGCGCGGTCAAATTCACCCCCGCGGCCTGGCTGGCGCGGAAGTTGCCGTATCGTCCGACCACGAAATGGAGCACGCCCGCCAGCGACGACGAAGCAAATGCCAACACGCCAATGCGGTTGAGGGCCTGAAGCGCCCCCGTCAGCAGCGCGACCGTGAGAAAGCACACGAGGCCGACGGGAATGCTGACGACATGCCCTGCGCCGCGCCGAAAAGAACTGCAAGGATCGCGCCTAGGACTTGCAACAGCCTGCTCCGCGGTTGGCTCTTCGCCCACCGCGCAACGCTTGACGGAGCGGATTGCCGGGGGCTCTTGGCGCAGCCAAGGTCGGCAAGACTTGTCACCCGCGCCGAGCCGAAACCCCTAGGTGTTCGGGATCGGTGCCAGCTCTCCCCCGCGCGCTCAACCGCGGGAGCCGACACCCCCGCAAATCCGCCAAGGCCGCGCACGCCTCACACCGCGACGGTCGAGGCCTGTTGCCCACAACGCCTCGCTCGCGCGCGGCAGCCAGCGCTCGGAGCTGAACAAGCCGCCGATCCGATGCTATAGTGTGCTCCGGACCCGAGCGAACGTAGGGAGGGCTCCCATGAGCCAGCACAGCGCGCAGCCCACGCCGTCGGCGGCGCCACAGGCGTTGTTGCCGTTAACTGCATCGCAGATCTTAGGACCCTTCTATCCCCTGAATGAGCCGTCGAAGGGTGGCGACCTGACGCGGGTCGCCGGGCGGGCGGGGCGCGCGCAGGGGCAGCTCATCTATCTCAGCGGCCGGGTCTTAAGCCGCGCCGGTGATCCAGTACGCGGCGCCAAACTTGAGATTTGGCAGGCAAACAGCTTCGGCCGCTACGCTCACCCCAACGATGACAATAGCGCGCCGCTCGACCCCAACTTCGAGGGCTTTGCCGTTGTCCATACCGACGACGATGGCCGCTATAGCCTGAAGACCATCAAGCCGGCCGCCTACCCCGCGGGTGCCGGTATGCGTCCCTCGCATATACATTTCGAGGTGTGGGGCAAACGTGAGCGACTGGTCACGCAGATGTATTTCGCGGGCGATGCCTATCACGACAAGGACCGCTTTCTGCTGTCGGCGTTGCGGCCCGAAACCATCGTCATGCCGATGCTTGATCCGCTGGCGGGCATGGAGGCGGACGCCAAGCGCGTGATGTTCGACATCGTTTTGATGCAAGGTTAGCGCAAGGTCCGGTCGCCAAGCCTTGCTGCCGGAGAAGAGGCCGATGTCCTGGCAGCCGCCGGAGCAAGTCGCAGCGCGCCAAGCCCTGGCCGATACCCCCGGCGCCCGCCTCTGGTATTGGGATACCGGAGGCGATGGCGAGGTGATCGTGCTGAGCCATCCGATGTCCCAAGGCAGCCGGATCTGGTGCTATCAGCAGCCGGCATTGGCCAGGGCCGGCTATCGCGTTGTTGGGTATGCGCGGCGCGGCTACGATGGCTCCGAGCTCGGACGCGCCGACGACCCGGGCACCGAGGTTGGTGATTTTGGCCATCTGCTTGACGCGCTTGCCATCAGCAGCGCGCACGTAATCGGCGCCGCGGCCGGCGGCGGCATCGCCATGCGGTTTGCCGCCGCCCATCCCGAACGCGTGCGTTCGCTGGTGCTCGCCGGATCCATCGTAGCGCCGGCCGAGCCGGATTGGCGCGACATGTATGCGCGACTGACGATTGCGGCGGTGAGGCCGCACGTCTCGACGGCATTCCTGGAGTTGGGACCGTCCTATCGCGCCAGCAATCCCGAAGGCACGGCCCGTTTTTCACAGCTCGCGGCCGAGGCCCACCACCGCGATCGGCCCCCTCAGCCGTCAGGGGTCGAGCTGACCTGGGCCGCCATGGAGCGAACGCGCGGTCCTGTTCTGTTGCTGACCGGCGAGGCCGACCTCTACGCGCCGCCCCCGTTGCAACGGTTGCTCGCTCGACATTTGCCCAACCCCGAGCTGACGACGCTGCGCGAGATCGGACATGCACCCTACTGGGAAGCTGCAGATGCCTTCAATGCCCTGGTGCTCGATTTTCTTGACCGGCATCGCCGGCGGGCCTGAGCGTGCCGCCCTATCCTGTCGACGCCGGCGGAAGCGCGACTACAACAACGGCGCCAGGATCAGTCGACGCTGCGCCAGCCCGGCGACATAGTGGCCAATGCCGAGCGCGCGCAGCCCGGGATCGCTGAGCCCGGCGAGCATGCGCCGGAGCGGCGCGCGTGGAACGTCGCAGTGGTCCCGCCCCCAGGCGAACATCAGATCGTGCCGCTCCGTCTCTGCAAGGTTTGCGTAATGGCAGGCCGCAACCGCAACCTCGGTTGTGGCGAGAGCCAGCGCGATGAGCTCTGCGGCCTGGGCGGCTGCCAATTGCGGCTCAACCATCGGCGCGGCCGCCGGTAGCGGTCTGACCTGGCGCGTGAGAAGAGCCCGTCGCCTGAGGAGTGCCGGCAAGGTGATGGCGGTGTGGTGCGGCCCATCGAGCGACAACTCCGGATCGGCAACCTGCACGTCGATCATCCGATCGATGGCGACCACGAGCCGTGGTAGATGGCCTTGAGGCACGTTGCGAATGGCGGTTAGCAGCCGGTGGGCAAGCGCCCAGTCATCGGCGACAAGGAACATGTCGATCGCGTCTTCGATCCGTCCCTGCACCGCTACCAGATAGCCGGGGCTCGGCGTGCGCGCACAGTCAAACGGCTGCATGGCATCGGCGATGCGTCGGCGCACACCAGCAAGACCGAACCAACTGAGCCAGCGGCACAGCTGTTCGACGACCAGGCCATCGTCGGGACCAAAACTTTGGATCGCCTCGGCAATGTCACCACCGGTCATAGCCAGCGCCCAAACAACCAGGCCGCGAGCCGCCGCGGTCTGCTGGCGGTCGATCGCGGGCAGGCGATGCCACAGCTCGGCGATGGCATCGGCATAGGGCCGCATGCGGTCGGCGCCGACTACCAGTTGGTCCTCGCCGGTGATCGTGACAACCTCGGGACGGGCATAGGTCAAGAGGCTCGCCACACCGCTCAATTGCTCCCAGGGAGCGATACGGTCCAGGCGCAGAAGGCGCAAGCTGTCATCGGTGCGACCGGTCATGAGCAGCAGCTGGTGCAGCCGGTCCAGCAGGCTCAATCGCGCGTAACGGTGACCGGCGCCGATCAGCGGCTCGACGCCGTCGATCATGCGCGCCGCTGCCGCCTCGACCCCGCGGTGCATGACGTCGAGCAGGATCTCCAGCAGCCGCAGCTCGGCCGCCTGCCCCGGCTCGGAGGGCTCGGCGACGGCGCTGACCATCACGCGCCACGCCTCTCCCCAGCATGCCGTCCTAGCGAAGGCGTTGGCCGCGACACGCGCATTGATGGGGAGGAAGATCGCGGCATCCCAACGGGCCGGGTCGCGGTCGTAGGGCGGCTCCGCGCCGGCCAGCAGCTCGTCGAGCGCGAGCCGCCGCTCGCCGGACAGCCGGCTCCGATCTGCCCGTGCAATGGCCACCAGGTGGGTGGGATCCGAGTGGTCGATGGTTGGGGTCGAGGTCATGCTACAGGGCTGTCTAATTACGGCTCTCTGCGATGTTGTCTCTGAATTCGTGGGCAGCACCGAGACGTGGTCGGTGGCGGCGGCTTGGCATCGAGGCTTGGGCGAAGAGTGCCGCCAACTGAGCCATGCCGCAACTGCCGGCCGCTGGCTCCTCGCACAACCTCATCGGCCAAACCGAGCCGTCGGCGTCGCGAGCTTGGCGATGGGTGCGGTTGGTGTGCTATTGCTGCAGCCGCCAGCGACGGTGCCAAGGTTCGTGGACGTCATCCGCAAGACATTGTTGGTCGGGGAGACGCTTGAGATCGGCCTCTTTTGCGCCGATCCCTCCTCGGATGCGTGCGGCGCTGTCGAGCGGCAGGCCGCCAATGCGGTGGTGCTGCCGATCAGTGGCGTGTTCTCCAAGCACGAGGCCCCCGGCCATTATGTCACCGGTACGCCGAGCTCCGCTGTGTTGTTCGCCGCGGACACGCCCTATCGCATTGGCTTCCCCGGGGCGATTGGCGATCGCGCCCTCACCTTGCGCTTCGGCGAGGCGTTGGCGCCCGAGCATCTTGACCGTGGTGGTGGCCGCGAGCCCCTGGCGTCGCATGGTTTGCTGCGACCAAGGGCCATGCTACTGCGCAATCTGCTGTGGGCGCGGCTGCAAACCTCCGCTATCGATCGAATCGAAGGCGAGGCGATGGCACTCGAGCTCCTGGGTCTGGCGCTGGGTGCGATGGGTGCCGGCCGCGCGCCACTTCGACCGGCTGTACTCAAGCGCCGCAGGCGCGCGGTCGAGCGGGTAAAGGAGGCGGTGGCGCTGGCGCCGGCCGACAGATGGAGCGTTGGCAGGCTGGCAGCGGTGGCCAACCTTTCACCTTTTCATCTGTGCCGGGTGTTCCGTCAGATGGTCGGCACCTCGATCTACGACTACGTCTTGCGCGAGCGCCTCAGCCAGACGCTTGAGGCGGTGCTTGAGGCAGGCGAGGACCTGACGGCGATCGCCCTCGATGCCGGATTTGCAAGCCACAGTCATTTCACGGCGCGCTTTCGCAGTGTTTTCGGCTATACGCCGACGGCGCTGCGGCGCATCGGCTTGGCCGCCAACGGCGTCCAATTGCGCAAGATCGTGACAGCGCGACGTCGCCGGCTCGCCTAGCTTGCTCCGCAGCATCGGAGGTCCCCATGGAAATTGCAGCCTTTCATGCACGCCGTCGCTACGCCGACGTCAAGTCCGGGCGCATCGCGTTTTTCGAACGCGGAGTGGGTCCGCCGGCGCTGTTCGTCCACGGCGTGCCCCTCAATGGCTATCACTGGCGCCATGTCATCGAACGCGTGCACGACCGGCGGCGCTGCATTGCCATCGACCTCATGGGACTGGGTTATACCGAGATCGCGCCGTCGCAGGATGTCTCGTTTCCGGCGCAGGCGCGCATGATCGCCGAAGTTCTCGACGCACTGGACATCGAAATGATCGACTTGGTGGGCAACGACAGCGGCGGCGCCATAGCGCAGATCTTTGCTGCCCATTATCCCGAGCGTGTGACATCGCTGGTTCTCACCAACTGCGACGTCCATGATGGATGGCCGCCGAGACAAGTTCTGCCGATTATGGAACACGCCCGCAACGGCACGCTGGCAGCGGTCTTTCAGCCGATGCTCGAGTGCCCGCAGCTTGCGCGCGAGCGCTATCGGCAAGGTGAATCGGTGCCTTTGTTTCGCAGCTACGCCGATCCGCAGATTCTGAGCGATGCGCTGATCCGGCTCTACCTTGAGCCGCTGTTGTCATCGCAACAAAGGCTCGAGGCCTTCCAACGGTATTGGCTAGGCTTCGACAATCGGCATACGGTTGCCATTCACTCCGCGCTCAAGACCCTCCGCGTCGCAACGCTGATCGTGTGGGGGGTTGACGATATCTTCTTCGACAAGCGCTGGGCCTATTGGCTGCAAGACACCATCCCCGGGGTGAAGGGTGTGGTTGAAGTCGCCGATGCTCGACTGTTCTTTCCGGAAGATCGTGCCGATGGCTTGGCCCGGCCAATGCTCCAGTTCTGGGACACGCTCGAGAAAACCCAGCTGAAAGGCAGCGGGCCCAAGACTGTCGGCGCGTAGCTAGGATCGGTTTTTCTGCTTCCGTTCATCTTCATCCTATCTGCTGGCGCCACGGGCACGTCAGTCGAGAGGTGGCATCTGGCGCAACAGGCTTGCAGCGGCGCGTCTTGGCCGGCCATAGGGCTAGCCGAGGCCGGCTTGGGCGTACGTGAGCCGCCCATCTGCATCGAAACCGAGCAGCGTCCCGGCCCTGTAGCTCTGCCCCAGGATAGGATGGCTCCGCGCCAACACCGCTGACCGTAGACCCCCGCTGTCGTGAAAATCGATCGACACACCGGCCTTGCAGGGAATGGTATCGATGTCCCAGTCGGCAGGGAGGAAAACGCGGGCCAGGCGCCCGGCTTTGGCCAATACGATCGAGGTCCCGCGCGGCAAGGTGCGACCGGCCACGACGTGCTCGCGCGCCAGCGTGGCACACGACAGCCGCCCACTGGCGTGCAAGATGATGCTGGTGTCGCCGGCGCAGGGAATATCCTTTATGGCGCAGTCGCGGGCGAGGGTGGCACCGGACAGGCGCTGGTTGGCATGGAACTCCACATAGGTTCCGGCGCGGCACGGCACACCGTCGAGCTCTTGGTCTTCGCCCAGGATCACGTCGTTAACGCGTCCGTCCTGCTGGCCGGTGCGATAGCGAACCCAGGTTCCGGTCCCGAACCAAAGCCTGCCGAAGCGACACGGCTCCGCTAGTGTGGCGGAAAATAGCTCGCCGGTGCGGTGAAAACCGGCTTCGGTTTCGGCCCGGCACGGAACGCCGGCAATAAGCGTATCACGCGTGAAGCATACGGTCCGCGGTCGACCGTCCCCGTATCTGAGCGTCACCCGATAGGCCGCCTCGGGCACCGCCCCCAGCGCCTCCGGTGCGGGGCTAATCACCGGCTGTCCCGGCTGTGCCTGAGACCCACCGCGGCCGAGTGCGCCGAGGTCGTATTCGACCTTAGCGTGAACGTGACTGTGCTCGAAGAGCGTCTTGAACACGCCAAACGGGTGATAGTCGCGACCATTGGCGCCCACGATGACGGGCTGCCAGAACTCCTCGTCGCCGTCCCCAGACACCGGGCCGCGTATCTCCCAACGGCCATTGCTCGCCCCTCGCATCACCTCGCCCACGTAGGCGACGATCGACGCCAGGATCGCGGGATCCTGGACCAGGTTATGCCCGCCGAACCGCTGCGCCGCCTGGTCGATATGCTCCAGGCTGTCGACGCTGCCATCAAGCACCCCCGCCGCGAGGTTGAGCTTGCCCGCCAGCTCCTGGGCCAGTGGCACCGCCGCCTCAATGAAACCGCGCCCCTGGCGAAACCGTGTCCCGAGTGGGTGCTGCGGCTGGCGCTTGGCGGTCTCCTCCACCACCGCCAGCAGCTGCCGGTACTCGGCTGCGGATGCGTAGAGCCTGGCACTTCCGTCGAAGATCTCGACGATGCGATTGTCGTTCAGGCGATAGAGCTCCTGCTGGAGGCTATGTCCAAGGATGCGCTCGCGCTCAGATGCCAGCTCAGTGTCTGCTGCTCCGCCAACGTCGGTGACAAGCTTGCGTGCCTGGCGCGGGCCGATCGCCTTTCCGAACCGAGTTTTTGCCATCCAGCCTCGCAGCTAGTGTCGTGGTCTGGCGATCCTACGGGGGATGCGATCGCGGCACGCCGGGCACATCTCGTCAATGGGTGTAGGGCACAAGCTATCAATGCATGCGCCACGACCTTTCCAAGCGTGCACGGCACCCTTTCAACGCGTGCATGGCACGACCTTTCAACGCGTGGCACGACCTTTCAACGCGTGCATGGCACGACGATGACCGCCGGTTTGGCTGACGCTGCCCAACGCCGCCACGCGAAGCACCCCAGGCATCGCGCAGCCCGCCAACGGTGACCTCAGAGGCGCCGATGGCCCGCTGCGAGGCGGCCGCCCCCGTCAGCTCGCCAACCCGCGACCAACAGAGAGCGGGCAAACCTTGGGGGCGATGGCATCGATCGGGGGCCGGCGTCGGTTGCTGTCCAGCGGCCTTTGAGGGCTTCTCCCGATGGCGCAAATCGCCGGCCGGCGAACACACTTGCCAACTCCACCCGCGCTTCACGCGAGAGGCGCGCGCTTGCCACCACGATCACGTCTCGGGACCTGCGGGGGGTCATGGGTCGCTGGGACTTGCGGCCCAGGGAGACCGCGTAATGAAGCTGGTCCAGATCGCCCTCATCGCCGGTGCTGCCGCCATGGTGAGCCCCGCGTCAGCGGATATCGACGCCTCCCAGGCGGATGCCCGGCTGATTGGAATGCCGATCTTTACCTCTGATGGACTGCTGATCGGGCAGGTCACCGGCGTCGAGATCTACGGCAGCAGCCGCTCCCTGGTCGCCGCGGTCGGATCGTTCATGGGTTTTGGCACCAGAGCCGTGTGGATCCCCCTCAACTGGGCCGATAAAGAGGAAACCTACATTCGATTGCTCATCACCGGTGCACAGGCCGCAGCATTTCTTGGTCCTGGTCTGGGGATCGGTAGGCGCTAACGGTAATGGCAGCTACCCGGCCAAGCACAGCACGATGCTTATGGTCGGCTTCAAGGCCGTGGAGATGGCGCGTGGCATCTACCCGGTGTCAACAAGGCCGTGGATATGAAGGGGTTCCGGCCTCGGACGCGTGACCTCAAGCTCGGGCCGGCGCGCGGTGACGATGCATGATCTCCTGCAAGCGGTCGAGCGGCAGGGCGTGGATAACGCGCCCGTCCTTGCCGGTCATGGTCTCCGCCCGGCATAGGGCGTTGAGAATCGCCTCCTCGGTCGCCTCGGCGCCGGCGCGGAAGAGCCCGGTCATGGCGTCGGGGTTCAGCATCCGCACGTGCGCGAATTTATCATGTTGGCCGATGTGGTTTGCCGTCGAGAAGGCGATGAAGATGTCGCCGCTGCCGTTTGCCCCAATGCCGCCCACCCACGCCAGACCGGTCGTCGCCCGGCGCGCCAGCCGTTGGCACTGGATCGGGAGCAGCGGCGCGTCGGTGGCGAGAACAACGATGATCGAACCGCCTTCCTGCATGGCGGCGGTGTGTTGTTGGTCGCGATCGAACGCCGGCACGATATCCAACCCAAGCTCGCGCCCAACCGGGACACCATCGACCCGCAGCAGATCGCGAGCGCCATAGTTGGCCTGCACCAGAGCGCCCACCGTAAAGCGCTGCCCGTCCTCGCTCACGATCCGTGAAGCCGTTCCCGTACCTCCCTTGAATCCGTGGCAGATCATGCCTGTGCCGCCGCCAACATTGCCCTCCTCGAGAGCTCCACTTCGGGCGGCATCAAACGCCGCGAAGGCATGCTCTCGGGTCAATGGAAAGCTGACGATGTCGCTGAGCCAGCCGTCATAGGTCTCAGCCACAACCGGCAAGTGGAACAGCTGGGAGGCGCCGTCGCGTACGGCCAGCGCGCAAATGGCGTCGCGCACCACGCCGACCTGATAGGTGTTGGTAATGCCGATCGGCGCGCCAAGGGTACCCTGTTCGGCGATCCAAGGGAGCCCAGTCATCTCACCGTTGCCGTTGAACGAGAATGTGCCGGCGAACACATAGTCGGTCCAGATCTCGGGCCCCCGTGGCCAAATCGCGGTAATGCCGGTTCTGACGACGTGCGGCGTGTCCTGGATCAGCGTGCAATATCCAACCCTGACACCCGCAACGTCGGTGATGGCGTTGAACTCACCGGTGGGTAATGTTCCAAGCGCAATTCCAAGCTCGCGTAGTCGCATGCGCGTCATGATGCTGTCCCGTCAACGGTTGGTGCCGATGCCGCCAGGTGTCGGGCCTGATGCTAGCATAGGGGAAAAACCGCGCTGAGGCTGGCGACCGGATGTGCCAGCAAGATGCAAAAACTCCGCCGTCGCCAGGCGACAGACGCAGTGCGAGTGCCGGGCGCATGATGGCTCGATCGCGTCTGGACCCTGACTACCGCCACAATTTGTCCCAAAGCCTTGCCGAGCCGGTACCGGATCCATCAGCTTCGACGTTGCTCGATCGGGCGCGATATAGCAACGTCTCGCCCGCCGCGGACGCAAGGCCGGCAAGGGCTGGCCTGCCGCAAAAAAACGCCCGCACGGGAATGAGCCATGGCCCTCTGGCAACGTTGGGAAGCCCATGCCTTGCAGTGGATCGCCTGGGCACGCGCGCCCGGGCACGATAGCTACTGGCGCTTCCACCGCGATCAATTCCTCAAGATCGTGCCGCCGCCCGGGCGGCGGACAATTGACATCGGTTGCGGCGAAGGCCGGCTCACGCGACACCTGAAGACGCTCGGCCACAACGTCATTGGTATCGATGCCTCTCCCTCCCTGATTGCTGCGGCGCGCCAGTCGGATCCATTGATGGATCTTCGATTGGCCGACGCTGCCGCGCTGCCGCTTGCCGCCGCCAGCGCAGACTTGGCGATCGCCTTCATGTCGCTTCACGACATCGATGCGATGTCGGCCGCCGTGCGCGAAGTAGCGCGCATTCTCGAACCCGGCGGTCGCCTGTGCGTGGCAATCGTCCATCCCCTCAATTCCGCCGGCCGCTTCGAGGCAACCACCGCCGATGCCTGCTTCGTCATCAAGGCAAGCTATCTTGATCCTTTCGACTATGCCGATCCGGTCGAGCGCGATGGTCTAGCAATGACCTTCCATAGTCGGCATCGGCCGATCGAGAGCTATTTTATGGCGCTTGAGGCGGCCGGCCTGGTGGTCGAGGCGCTGCGGGAACCCAGGGTCCCAGACGACGCCGTGGCGTCGGACAGCGGGCGCCGCTGGCAGCGGTTGCCGCTGTTTTTGCACCTGCGCGCTCGGCGGGCGTGAGGAACGCACGGCGATGGTCAGTCGGCCGGACATGCGATTTGCGATCGAGGTTTTCGTGCGTGGCCATAGTGCCGGCAAAAGTCGCACCTACCCCTACGAAGCCGCTCGCGTTGGTCCGTTATGGGTGATGCGCGATCGACCCCGCAAAAATGAGCGCGACTACCGCCGGGAGGAATGGATCGCCTTTGGCGTCGACGCCGCCGAAGTGGACACCATCGCCCGCCGGCACGCGCGCGGGCGCTTCTTCGCCTGCGCCATGGTCGCCGAGGGCGAGCCGAGCACGCTGCTCAAAACCGCCTACAAGACGCTCGGCTACCGCCTGCTGGCAACCGAGGGCTTCTTCGTCCACCGGTTGCAGCGGATTCCCAAGCTCCGATCGATCGTGCCGATCGAATGCGTGCGCACGCCCGAGCTCGCGGCGCGGCTCGCAAAGGTCACGCGAACGCGGCCGATTTCGCGCGATCTCCTCACCGACAAGGCGCCGTTCCGCCAATACGTGGCGCTCGATGGTAACGCGATCGTTGGCCGCGTACGCAGCGTCGATGCGGTCGGCGCGACATGGTGCGCCGACATGCACGTGGACGCGTTGCACCGCCGCCGCGGCATCGGCCGGGCCCTGCTGTGCCGCATGTTGCGCGACGACCGGGCCCGCGGCTCGCAGTGCTCGGTGCTGACCGCCAGTCACACTGGCGCGCTCTTGTATCCACGGGTGGGATATGAACGGATTGGGACGCTGTTGATGTTTATGCCAAAGCGGGCCCTGCCTGCCGTCTAGAACGGTCGGCAAACCTGCCAACGCCTAGCCCCGGGCCGGGTTCAGCTGCTGGCGCACGCCTGGTCGGCATCGAACGGACAATGCGTTCAGGCCTCCGGTAGGAAGCCTGAACGGGCCTAACACTGAGCATTCGCGTCTGGCTGAACTGGCTTGGCGATCCAGGTTGCTTTACTTGCGAGCTTCGTGCTCGTCCTTGCGGTGTTCGGCGGCAAGATCGTCGACCTCTTCAATCAGCTTTTTTGCGCGTTCGGAAAGTGCATGCGCCAGGTGGTCGTCGATGGCTTGATGCGCGAACTCCGCTGCGTCGAGAGCAGACTTGATCTGATCGGCCAATGCGTCGCGGCGCTTGGTGATGGCGTCGATCTTGGCAAGATATCTGTCATAGGTCACATCGTCGGCAACGATGGAGCGTGTCGCGAACTCAAGGCTGCTCTGCCCGACCGAACCTAGCGGCGCATTGAGCTCCTTATAGAGCTGGGCAAGCTTCACGAAGTTTTCGCCTTCATCATCGCGCAGGGCACCCGGCAATGCGAAGTCCTGCAGCTTCTCGACGAGGACGCGCCCATCATGAATATAGCTGTCCTTCAGTCCAAGCAACGCCATCATGGTCGGCCGCACGTCAGTATGATCGGAGAAAACCTCGTCGGCACGGCCTTGGCGACGTACGCCAGGACCGACCATCGCCAACCAAGTGCGCGTGATGTCCTCCTGAACGTCACCGTGATTCCAGGCGAAGTTGGGCGTTTCCTCGATGCAGGCCGGCGGGAACGCGCAGTCCGTCAAGGGATTGGCGGTGAAGAAGAAATAGTCGGGATTTCCGAACATGGTGAAAGTCGGCGTACGCGCGGAACTCGACGTAACCATGTGCAGAAGCTTCATCTCGGCCTGGTCAGCCAAAAACGCCGACAGCTTGTCGGTGTTCCCCGTGATCGGATTGACCGCCGTCAATGCATCGCTATCGCGTTCCATGGTGCGGGTGACGGGCGCCGTCGGCGTGGGATTGCCGGTGATGTAGACCGTGGGAGCGTCGTCACTGTGAACCAGGAAGGGCGTCGAATTTCGGCGCTGGGTGAACAGCAGGCGATTGTAAGTTGCGCTGATTTCGCCGATCGCGGCGTAGGTGCAGGGCACCGTGACACCATTGCAATTCACCGGCGATGGGGGCCCGCCGACGAAATGGTCGTTCTCGTCCGGCACGATCAGGAACAGCGTGTTGTCCTTGGTAATGCCTGCGGCCGCGAGCCGTGCAAAAAACTTTCCGAACGCCGCGTCGTAGGCCCTGAGCTGGGAAACGTACTCTTCCTCTCCGGGGCCGAAGGCATGAGCTGCGGTCGGACGATTGGTCACCGGATCGAGCGGGAGTGGGTTGCGGTCGTGCGCGTCGGCGATGTACAAATAGACCACCGGCAGGCCCGCCTCCAGCATGGTTGCTGCGTAGCCCAGCGATTGGCTCGCGGTCGGATTGAAGATATTTGGGAAGCCAGGCTGGCCGTAGGCATCCTTGATGTCGTTGCCGTCCGTATCCTTGACATTGCCGCTGCGGCCGCAGGGCGCCGTCGGCGCCGTGGCGCAGATCACCGGCGCCACATTCACGTTGCCGAACAGGGCCTTGAAACCGACATAGCCGCCAGGTTCGTCCGGCAGCAGGTCCGGGCGCGCCCGGGGGTTGTTGCAGAGCGAGCTGCCAAGTGCACAGTGGATGGCGATGCCAAGAAAATCGGTGTTGGGTTTCTGCCGCGCGGGCTGATTGGCGGCGACATTTGGCAGCGCCAGCGCCGCCGACACCGACAGGTCCTCTGGCGAGCCGACGCCGAAGATCGTACGGATATCCGCCGGAATGCTCTCGATCTCGATATTGGCCACCGAAAACGCACCAACGTCGCAGCCGGCGCGGGTGAATGGGACCCATGGCGCCGGGGCGGTTTTGCCCTTCTCATTGACCATCAGTGGGATTCCGTCACCGCCAAGCGCGGTCCAGTAAAGGAACGAGGGCGAAAAGCCGACCGACCCGTCGGGCCGGAAAAATCCATAGCTGTTGGCGACCGGAACTCCCATGCGATCGCCGTACAGCCCGCTGAGCGCGGTCAGGATATCGGTCGCTGTATGCGATATTAGCGGAGTGTGATGATTAGCGGAGATCGTGCCATTGTTGAGCACAAAATCGAGGAGGTTCGGCATCAACTCCAGATCCGACGGCACGTTCGGATTGTCACGAAGGAAATGCACGTTGTCGAAGGTGATGTGGACGACCCGCTTGATCTGTCCCCGCGCCGACTGGAGATTGCACGCCGCCTGGGCACTGCCGATCCCCGCTGCAACCAATCCGCAGCCGATAAGCAGTCGCCCAGCCATTGCCCCGATACGCTTCCAATATGACATGTTGGCCTCCAAACCCAAGCGATCATGAGGTGCGCATTAATGCCGCGCGGCAGTTAAGGGCTCGGCTATTGCAACGCGATGACGCTTAAATGAAGCGCACATGACCGTGCACAACCTGATGCACGCGCTGCCATTGCTCCGGCTCACAGCGCGTGCGCTTTGTCGGCGATGGGTTTGAGCACCGCCCACCGGCGATCTCGTGTCGTCCCAGCCGCGCGACAACCAGCCAAGCGCTTGATCTCGCCGCGACGTTCGCGAATCTGCCAATTGGCCGCCCGGCGAGCGCGCGGCCCGTCACGGCAAGGCATGAGTCCGTTGACCGGCTGGCGGCGGTGGGCGAGAAAAACACGTGGCAAAAGCCCGAGTTGGCCGGTCGCGCCGGAGGACTGTCGTGCCCAAGATGATCGATGTTACCGCACTGTCGCCCGTCATCGGCACCATGTACCCGCCGCCCTATGACGAGCCCTGCCTGGCGCGATCTCGCACCAAACTGGGCGATGCCGCCGGCCTCACGCAGTTCGGCGTCAACTTACTGCGCTTGCCGCCGGGCGCCTGGTCGAGCCAACGACACTGGCAGACGGCCTCCGATGAGTTTGTGTACGTGCTGTCCGGGGAGGTGACCCTTGTCACCAATAGCGGCGCCGAGCTGCTGCGACCTGGCGATTGTGCCGGCTTCAAGGCCGGTGATGCTGACGGCCACTGCCTGCAGAACCGCTCGGGGGCGGAAGCAACCATTCTCGAAATCGGCACCCGCGTCCCCGGCGATGCCGCCCACTACTCGGAAGCCGACATGGTTGCCCCGGCCGGGCGCAAGCCGGCGATGTACACCCGCAAAGACGGCACGCCCTACACCGACATCAAGCGGCGCGCGAAGCCTGGTTGATCGGCGATGTGGCGTTCGTAGGCCTCGGCGAGCAGCCCGGCCACCAACGGCACCGGCAACCGGGATCATGCGTGCTGAGGAGTCTTTCCCGATCGAGCAGCCAGGCGTGCGCCTGGCCGGGGTGAGGCAGAGACGCGATGGCATGCTCAATGATGACCCGAGGTCCGGCGCGCGGCAGTCCTCAAACAAGATCATGCGTCGAACAAATATTCTTGACCTCAGGCAATCCTTGACCCAGGCCATGCCGCCCCACGTCGGGCTTGATACGGAATCCGAGCCTGGCACGCTTCGTCACCCTTGCGCCACCATTGCCCCCTGATGCACGCGCGCCAGCGCGGCCTTCAGTGGTTTTCTTCCGGCCGCTCCGGATAATCCCTGAGGCGAACCGCTGTTGTCGAGCGACGGGGTACGGTCGACATAATTTTCCAACTGAGCCGAACGTTCGCGAGCTCTCCATTTCCTTTAAGCGAAAGCAGAGGTGAGACGCGGCCGTTACCACTGGGTGCCGATAGTTTCAGTATGGAGGAGACTATCCACACCTCTTGGCGTGCGGTGTCGCCGCTCGGAACAAGGTTTACCTTCGCTCGTTAGAAGGCAAATTGAGTGCGCGATCGGACACGAGGGGTTCCTGTGCGACAGCCTGGACGCGTGGAGTGGCCTTGCTTGCCCAACGATACTTCGAGCAGTCTTTTGGGATATCGCCGCATCATTCGGCGACGTGGGCCAGGTGCGCATCGCCTTTTGCAGATGCGCACCATCTGATTTGAGGCCACAGCTCGCGTGCCATCCCGCGCACTGAGATCGATCCCATCCCCTGGCGCGCATCGCAACGCCAGCCGCCATGCAATGCTCTCGATCGCAGTGAATCAAATTGATGTTCGGCATTAGCCGGAGCGGCACATGACGACAGTCTATGTAAGCGGCCTGCATAGCGGTCCCAGTCCCTCGGCCGGCGTCGGAACCGCGCGCGCCATTCGCGCGGCTTTTCCGCATGCCCGCCTGGTGGGCGTCGACTATTGGCACGGCAGCTCAGGGCTCCACCACGAGGTATTTGACGCACTTTGGCTCCTGCCCTCGTGGGATTACCTCGATCGTGATCGGCATGCCTCGGCGATTCGCGAGCGGCTTGATGATGGGGCCTTTTTCATTTCCACGCTTGATCTGGAAATCCGTTGGCTGGCAGAGGCCGTCGGTGCCCATCATCGTTTGCTCGTTCCCAAGCTGGCCGCGTTGCAACCGACGTTGAAGCCGGCGCCATTGCTCACGGACCTGCTGCCGTTTGCCGTGCCCGAGACGGTGGGTCTCGAACGCAGCGATGCCGAGCTCTACGAGTTTTGTCGGCGCCATTCATGGCGGTGCTGGCTGAAGGGACCGTTTCATGACGCGATATTCGTTGCGGACTGGCGGACAATGATTGCCGCCCGCGGTGCCCTGGAGCGTCGCTGGCAATCGACCCGGCTGTTTCTGCAGGCTCACGTGCGTGCCACCGAAGAATCGGTATGCCTCGCTGCCTACCAGGGCGAACTGCTTGCTGCCATCCACATGGAGAAGCGGCTCACGACCATGGATGGCAAGACTTGGGCTGGCCGGGTGGTTAGCCTGCCAGCCCCGCTTTTGGCGCCAATCGAGGCTTTGGTGCGCCGGCTCGATTGGAGCGGTGGCGCCGAGATCGAGGTATTCAAGGATCGTGACGCCAAGCGATGGTTCAACGAATGGAATCCGCGCTTTCCCGCCTGGATCTATGGCGGCGCCCTGGCGGGCTTCAATTTGCCGGCGCAGCTCATAGCCCGGGCCCAGGGCATCGCGGCACCGGCCAGCCCTGCCACCGGCGACGCCTTCACCCGGGTGGTGTTGGAGGTCCCGGTGCGGCGTGAGATCGGACTACCGCTGCCGCGGGAACCCGATGAGGAGGAATGCGTCAGCACATCCAAGTACGACGCCGCGCTGCCGGACCTGTTGCGCACCATTGAGGCGCAAGACAATGCGCCGCAATACGCCGAGCCCCTGCCGCCCGCGCCGTTTGACGACGACACGCTGGCCGACCTCAACGACGTCGACTTTGCCGGCGTCAATACGCCGGCACGCGTGTTTCTACCGCGGGTTGCAGATCTGCTGTTTCAACGGCTCGGGTGGCAAATGGCGAGCCCTAGCGGCCGGGCGACGGCGGTCGCCGCCTTCAGCATCAAAACCGCACCGTATACAGAATATATCGCGCTGGCGCGGCGGCACGGACTGCTCGCCGAGTGCATCAGCCAGGCAGAGATTCAGACCGCGGTCGAGGCGGGTTTCCCGACCGCCGACATCGTGCTCAATGGCCCCGGCAAGTGGTGGCCACGGACGACGGCCCCCGCTAACGGTCTTTTCGCGGTGTTTTGCGATTCAGTGGAAGAGCTGCGTTCGGTCACTTGCAAGCCGGCACTTGCTAAGGTGGTCGGCGCACGACTGAAACTGCCGAGGATCCCGTCGCGGTTCGGTATTCCGGTCGATGACCCGGATAGCTTTGAGACCTTAGTTGAGGCGGTGCATGAGCTTGCCGTCGGCGTGGAATTCGGCGTGCATTTCCACATGGCCGCGAGCGCCATCGGCGTCAGCCGATGGTGGGATGCTTTCGAATCGTTACTGGCGTGGGCCGGCACCATCGAGCGCGCCGCCAAGCGGCGGGTGAGCGTGCTGGACGTCGGCGGCGGCTGGCATTGCGAGGATTTTTTTGCGCTCGATATCGCGGCCGCCGTGCGTGCGGCCGAGGCCGCGCTGCCATACCTCGATCGGGTGCTGTTCGAACCCGGCAAAGCCTTGACCCAGCCCACCATGCTCCTTGCGACGCGCGTCCTCGACGTGCGGCGCTCGAAAGGCCGCATTGAGGACGTGATCGTCGATGCCTGCATCGCGGAATTGCCGCTCGCCAATCACTATCCGCATCCGATGTGGCTGCGGAGCCAGGCGGGTGATTGGCGGGGTCTTGGTCGCGGTTGTCAGCACATCTTCGGCCGGATCTGCATGGAAGACGACCGCATCGGCAGCAATCTTGCCGTTCCCGATACGCTCACCCCCGGCGAAATCCTCCTGATCGGCGATGCTGGTGGCTACAACAGGAGCATGGCCTATGAATTTGGTCGCGGCAAACAGGACGACGTTCCGCGGTTGGCTCGAGCAGCCGGCATCTGAGCTCGTCGATCACGGCCAACCGTGTTGCAGTCGTGCGCGCGCCTGGTTGCAGGCGATGGCGGTGTCGCATGCGTTTCATCGCAGCGACGATACCGCGATCGCTGCACCGAGCTTTCTGTCGCGCCATTACAAGTGGGGACCGACGGCCTGGCCAACTGCCTGGTGTGAGGCGGTGCGGGCACCGGCCATCGACTGCGGGGTGTTTTCGGCGTTTGCGCGCGCCATTCTGAACGCGCAGGGCGTGGAGTGCTACAGCGGGCAAGTGATGCAGCACTTCAATCCGGAGACAACGGCGCACTGGCGACAGTACTGGACCCGGCTGCCGGGCAGTTTCAACTGGATTGACGATGAACTGGTCTATCATGAGGTCGTGATTGTGGTTGCCGACGAGGTCGCCGAGGTGTTCGATCCGACGCATGGCGAGTGGCTGTCCCCGACCGATACCGCCGGTTACGGCGCGGTCGTCGGCGTTCGATCGGGGTGCCCGAAATCGCTGCCATGGGGTCGGCATACCCTAACGATGGACCAGTGGCGCCTCACCGTTCCGACACTGTCGTGGGGAGGGTGAAGGGGTGCGGATCGAGAGGCAGATCGCGGCTGATCGCTATGGCATGTTGTTAAACGACATGCGCGCTCAGGCACTGAGCGTGGCGCGGGCGACCGGCCAGACCTTCTTCGTGAACGACGCCCGGTCCGGATTGGCATTGATGGCGGTTGCCGCCGCGAGCTCGTTGTTTGCTGGTATGCTCGGTGTGCTCGGTGCCATCCTAGCGCAAATGGTCGGGCGGACGTTGTCGGCCTCCAGGCTGCTCAACGACGGCGGTTTGATTCCGCTCAACGGTTATTTTGCCGCGATGGCAGTTGGGGCGTTTTTTCCGCTTGGCGCGGCGACCTTGGCACTGGCCGTGGCCGCGGCGGCATTGGCCGCGGTGTTCACCATCGTGCTGCATCGTACGCTGGCGATCTGGGGCCTGCCGGTGCTGGTAATGCCCTACGTGATGGCGGTTGCCGGCGTCTGGCTGATCTGTCCGCAGCTGACGTGGTGCGCAGCCGCGCCGGCGCCACTGCCACCGGTTGCCTGGCCAGCGACGTGGCCAGACATGCTGCTGTTCGCGGGACAGGCGTGTGGTGCGGGGCTCGCCGAGCTCGTATTTTCGCGCTCCCCCTTAATCGGTTGCGGGGTGTTGCTAGCCTTGGCGCTGTTCGATTGGCAGGCGGCGGCGCTGGCGGCGCTCGGCACCCTGTGTGGAACCCTGACCGCGATCGCTCTCGGCCTCCCCACTTCGCTGATTGCCATCGGCCTCTATGGTTTTGGCGCGGCGCTGACGGCGCTGGCGCTGCGGCGCGGAACGGTGCGCTGTGGATGGCTGGCGACGGTGATCGCCGCCGGCGCAACGGCGGTGGCAACGGCGATGCTGGGCACGCTCGGCAGCGCGCTCGGACTGTTGCCGCTCGCGGCGCCCTATGTCGTGGTGGTGTGGGTGTGCACCTTGGCGCAGCCGGTCAACGCCCCCCAGGCCGGCGAGGCGAGACCGCGCGCGCCAACACCGCCCAGCCTGCCTCGCCTGCCGCGCAATTTTTAGTGTAGCGCGACCCTGAAGGGCGACGTTGAGGCCGCAACGGCCGCCACCGTCGTGGGCAGATTATGACGGCGAGCTGCATCTTGAGCTGTCCGGACTGGAGGCCTCAAGGTGCTTGTTGATACTCACAAAAAGTCGGTGCGCGCTTTCCGACCATCGCCGGCGCTTTGTCAAATGATAGGTACCTTGGGAAATCGAGCCGTTGTCGGCACCTTCATCGCCACGCGCGTTCTTGCGCCGCCAGTGATTTACGTACGCAGCCATTTCGCGTGCGTCGAACACGGCTAGGTACGGGCTTCCCTAAGGCCCCGTGAGGACGCGCTTTCACTGTCGGTTAATCGGTCAAAAAAGGAAAATTGCATGTCAAAAGGTAGTGGCGGTGGCGCTGAAGTCCTTGGCGATAGCGCCGGCACGACGGGTGGCGGGGGCAGCGGCGGTGGTGGCGGCGGCGGTGGTGGAGGTGGCGGCGGCGCACCGGCTCCGGTGCCGCCGACACATCCAATTCCAACCCCGGCGCAAACACTGGCAGAGCTGCTGGTCGACAATCCTAGCTTTATCCATACCACCGGCGCAGGGACTGCCGGTTCACCGTTCCTGTTTAGCGGCTCGGGAACCTTTATCTTTCCGGGTGACGCTGCGAGCTTTGTGTCGGTCACGGCGGCAGCCGGCAGCGACAGCACGCTCGACTTCAACAATGCCATCCCCGGTGCCGTCGACGGCTTGGATCAACCCTCCGATTTCATCACCTTGGCGGCGGCGGGCAACGTTGTGACGGAAACCATTTCTCCCGGTGGCGGCCGCTTGGCCAAAACCGTCACTGGCGGGGTGTCCGGCACCAATTTCACGCACTTGCAGTTCGACTTTTCGAGCGACGCCGATCCCGCCCGGGGGACGCCGCAACTGACCGTCAATGCCGGTTCCGATCTTAGTCATTCGACGGTGACGGACATTCTGATCAATGGTGGCGTGCAAGCTGGCGCCGCCGACTTCACCGGCCTGGTCGGTAACTACTCGGCGCACCACCTGTTCGTTACCTTCGACTCCAATCCGTTCAATGTGGCGGCTGGCGATGCGTTGGCACCGAGCATTCTGCCTGGGGTCTCGCAGGTCTTGAACAGCTTTGGTGCCGGTGAAATCGACTTCAGCAACACCGGCGTCGGGGCGATGACGGTCGATCTGCTCGACCAGACCCTCAGCGGCACCAATACGGCTGGTCACGCCATCACTTCGGATCAGAATGCCTTTGCCCTCGATCCGAGCGATACCATCATCAGCTTCGCCGGCGTCACCGGCGTGATCGGTGGGCCCGGCAACGACACCATCATCATGGACAACGTCGGTGACGGTGTGCAGGGCGGCAGCGGCAACGATCTACTGATCGCCGGTGCCGGTCCCGACAAGATCGACGGCGGCTTGATCGTTCCGGCCAATGCCGGCGTGGCGCCGCCCGGCGAAGATACCGTGTCCTACGAGCGCTCGACCGGAGCCGTGCAGGTCGACCTCAATGTTGAGATTCCGAACGGCACGCGGCCCACGGGTGGGCCGGTCAAGGCGACGGCTCAGCATGGCGGCTTCGCCGAGGGCGACTCGCTCCAGAACATCAGCGATGTGGTTGGCTCATCGTTCAACGACACGCTGACCGGCAATGCGGCGGCCAATAAGATCACCGGCGGCTTGGGTGCCGATGTCATGACCGGCAACGGCCCGAGCTGGAACATCAGCACCGGTGCATTCGGCGCCGTATTGGCAGCGACTGGGTCCGACACGTTCATCTTCAAGACCGCCGCCGACAGCGGTGTTGGGGTTGGCAACCGGGACGTCATCACCGACTTTTCCCTGCAGACCGACGCCACAGCCGGAACGGTCGCCGACAAGATCGACCTTTCCGCGCTCGACCCCGGTCATAACTTCACCTTCGCCCCCACCATAACGGCGACGGGGCATGGCGAGGTGAGCGCACATCTTGAAGCGGCGACCAATAACGTGGTGGTCCAGGTTGATGCCACCGGCGATGGCGTGGTCGATATGGAAATCGAACTGCAAAACCAGCACAGCCTCACCGCGGCAATTGCCAATCTGCTGAAGGCCGACATTATTATCTAGGCCCCCTGCCGGGCCTAGCGAACGATCGGCGTGCCGCCGGGGCCCCGGCGGCATTTTACTACCTAGGGCCCCGTAACCTATTGCAGCTTCGAAGGGGCCCGGCAGAGCGCGCACGCACCGGGAGCCAGGCTCGGGGTCCGCGCCAGCCGGGCAGCCGACGACCTGGGGGCGGCGCACCGGCCCATGAGGCGCGCCCACCGATGGCGGTAGAATGCCCAGGGCGGCTCCCGTCAAGCTTCAGGCTATAGTGGGGAATGGCGATTCGGCCGAGATTGGACCTTTTGTGAGGCACCCAAGGCTCTTGGCAAGCTTCAGCGGAAGGGTCACTGTGCAACGCGCGCGCGTGGACAGCCGGAGGCCACCGATGCCGTCGTTGCGGGGTATGTCATTGCCATTGCTCGGAGCGCAACTTTGCCGCTGCTGGGCCAATCTCGCCTCCGATCGTAAACTGGCCTGGGCGACCATCGGCGCGGTGGTTAGCGGCATGGGGTTTCTCGGTCTCTTCGTTGCCGCCCACGTCAAGGACAATCTCGTGCACAAGGCCGCGGCACAGACGGCCTTGTACATGGACAGTTTCGTCGCACCGCTGGTGCAGGAGCTTGCCACGCGCGCCACCTTGTCGGCCGAGACCCAGACCGAAATGGGCAAGCTGCTTTCGCCGGCCTCGGCCGGCCGGCCGCTGATCGGTTTCCGCGTCTGGGTCGGGGAGAGCATCGTCTTTAGCAACGACAAATCGATGATCGGCAAGTCGTTTCCCAATACACCCACCAGCGAGCTTGCCTGGGCCGGCCACGTTTCCCCGGAGTTCAATCAGATCGACGAGGATGACGAGCAGATATTCGATGTGCCGCTGCCGATCCTGGAGGTCTACGCACCGGTGCGCGAAAGAGGGACCGGCCGCATCATCGCGCTGATCGAGACCTACGAGGCCGCTGGCGAGCTCGAGGTGCGGATTTTGACCGAGCAGTTTCTGGCTTGGTGTGTGGTTGGTGCCGCGACGCTCGGGATCGTGCTGCTGTTGCTCGGCGTCATGCGCAGCGCGCGGCTTAAGCAAAATTCGTTGATCACCCAGATTGGCGAGCTTTTGCGTCGCAAGGCCGATGTCGAGCGCGCCGCGCGTGGCGTCAATGAAAACAACGAGCAGCAACTACGACGGATCGGCACCGAGCTTTACGCCGGACCTGTTCAGCTCATTAGCCTGGCATTATTGAAGATGGAGGCAGTTTGCGCGCTGGTACAGTCGCAGGGTCAGGACGTTCCCGCCGCACACGTCGAAGACATCGAAATCATTCGCAACGCCTTGGACCGGACCCTGATTGATATGCGCACCGTCTCCTCCGAGCTGATCCTGTCCGAAATCGAAAACCTTTCGCTGGCCGATTCCGTGCGCATGGCGGCGCGGCGCCACGAACGCAAAACCGGGCGGCCGGTGCGCTGCGAGGCAGCGTGTCTGGCCACGGCCGACGTGCAGCGGCAGGTCAAGACCTGGCTCTATCGATTTGCACAGGAGGGACTCGACAGAGCCTCCCGCTGCGCGACCGACGGCGAGCACGGTCTGCGCGCCAGCCACGATGCTGGAGCGATTGGCATCGAAGTGATCATGGGCCGACCGAGCCATAGCGGCGAGCAGGAGGCCTTTTTACGCAGTGTCACCAGTCTGCGGGATCGGGTAGAGTCCTGGGGTGGAACCTTCGAAGTGCACACCGATCCTGGCCGTGGCGCCTCGATCGTTGCGCGTTTCGCCTATGCCCAATTGGGTGCTTCGCATGGTTGAAACAATTACCTTCGCAGCGGTCGACGAGCATCCGATCTTTCGGCAAGGTCTCATTCAATCCCTCCAGCGCGCCGAGGGGCTCACTTGCGTCGCCGAGGGCGAAACCGCCGCCGATGCTCGGCGCATTGCGGCATTGCAGAAGCCCGATATTCTCGTGCTGGAGATCTTCATTCGCGGCGGCGGCATCGAAGCGGCACGAGGCATCCTGTCCGCCCACCGCACGACCAAGGTCCTGATCCTGACCGCATCCGATGACGAAGTGCATTTGACCGCCGCGCTGCGGGCGGGGGTGCGCGGCTACGTGTTGAAGGGAATCAGCGGCGGCGAACTGGTGCGGGTCATGCGCAGCGTGCACGCCGATCAGCCGTATATCGATCCGGCCCTGAGCGCACAACTTCTGGTCTCGACCAGCCTCGAGCCGCCGGCCCCGGTAGGCCACCTAGCCGAGCTCTCCCACCGCGAGCAGCAGGTGCTGGCCGGCGTTTGCAAGGGACTGACCGATAAAGAGATTGCCGACACGCTGCACATCAAACCGAGTACGATCCGGTACTACCTGACGCATATTTTCAAGAAACTCAAAGTGCACAATCGGGTGCAGGCGCTGCAGATGTCGCGAGGGTTTCTCAAGACCTGAGCTCGAGCGCCGAGCCCGATCGCACCGGTCGCCGTGGCCGGTTACCGCCGGCACCCCGCCGGGGCCGCGGGCGCGGATCCCGATCAGTTCCGGTTGGCGCAGGTTGCGAGCCAACCGCCCCCGCGCCGTCGCTGCTTGGCGCCAGCCAGGGCCATCTAACCTGCCCTTGAAGTGCGCGATATTCAGCCTAAATACTCGTTTGCGCACGCCAATCATCGGGTGCGCTGAACCGCTGCCTGGCCCCATGGGCAGGTGACGTTTCTGTCTCCGGACAGGCAGAGATCCACAGTCGCTTCTCAAGGAGGACTAGTGATGCGACATCTCGACTTTACCCCCTTCTATCGCTCTACCGTTGGTTTCGACCGGCTGTTCGATCTGTTGGACAGCGCCACCGGCTTTGACACCGACGCTGGGGCTTACCCTCCCTATAACATCGAGCGGCTCGGCAATAACGAGTACCGGATCAGCATGGCTGTGGCCGGTTTCGGCAGCGACGAGCTCAAGGTCGACGTCAAGGAGCAGTCTCTCACCGTACGCGGCGACAAGAAGCCCGACGCCAAGGAGCGGCAGTTCCTGCATCGCGGCATCGCTGGTCGAAGCTTCGAGCGCCGCTTCCAGCTCGCTGATCATGTCGAGGTCAAGGGTGCCGACCTCAAGGATGGCCTGTTGCATGTTGACCTTGTCCGCAACGTGCCCGAGCGGCTGAAGCCGCGCACGATTGCGATCGGCAACGGCAAGGCCGCAAACGAGGTGCAAGTGGCCGCCTAAGGCCTGAAAATACCGGGGCGTCGCGCAGGCGACGCCCTCTTTTTGCTCACCAGCTTCTGGCGTTTATTTCGCGTCGGCGTAGCGGGTCGCGTGCTATCCGACATTCGCTGCCGTTGGCGTTACTCGAGCTGACGCGACGCAGGGCGCGGGCCGCGAACACCCACGGGCACCGGCTGCAGCAGCCAGGCAGGCGCGCTGCACCCAGTGCGCGTTATGTGGCCTCGGCTATTGCTCTCGGAAGGTTCGCGCGATCTGATCACGCAGCGGCTTGACAAGGTAACTAAGAGCGGAGCGGGCATCGGTCTGGATCATAATATCAGCGGGCATGCCAGGAATGAGCTGAATACCATGTAGCCGATCGAGCTCTCCCTCGTTAAAGGCTATTCTCGCCGTATAATACTGTGTGTTTCGCGCTTCGTCGTGCACGAGATCCGGAGACACGACCAATACGGCTCCTGTGAGTTGAGGCGTGGTGCGCTGGTTAAGGCCCGACAACCGGATCAATACGGATTGGTCCGCATGGACCTGGTCGATGTCTTTCGGGGGAAGCTTGGCTTCGAGAACCAAAGCGCTACCCGACGGGACGATTTGCATCAGTTCCTTGCCGGGGGCGATGACGCCACCAATGGTATGCAGCGTGAGGTTGAGAATCCGACCTCCCAATGGCGCCCGTATCTCCAGCCGTTTCAATCGTTCTGTCGCCCGGGCTTGTTGCGCTGTGACGCGTCCAATATCACCGCTAGTGCCGGCTAAATCGCGCTCCACGGCGACGACGCGGGTGCGCGGGACGAGCCCCCTATCGGCCAGATCGAGCAGGGTGGCAAGCTCGCGCTTGAAAAGCTCTTGTTGCTTTGTTTTTGCGGACAGTTCCGCTTCCAGTCCTTTGAGCTCGTCGTCGACCTCCGTCCGATCGAGCCGCACGAGGAGCTGTCCGGCCGCAACCAAATCTCCCTCGTTGACGAGAAGTTCCCTCACTACACCGCCGTCCAGGTGCTGCACGACATTTGTTTTGGTCTCTGACGCCACCGACGCAGGCGCGACCACCGCACCGTTGATCTTTGCCACCGCGGCCCACCCGCCGAGCCCTCCTATCAGAAGGCAGATGAGAATTGCGGCGCCACATAGATAGTGGGGTATTCGCCGATCTAAGTGGGAAACAACGACCGGAGGGCTAGGCGCGGCGAGACCCAGTGATGACACGTTAGCTCTTGCCATGATCCGATCTCGAGGAATTGCTCACGATAGACTTGCGCAGAACTTCATCTCGCGGCCCGAAGCCCACTTGCCGGCCGTCGCGCAGCAGCAACAAGTGGGACACTGCGCCGATGACACTGGCACGGTGTGCCATAATGACGATGGTTCTACCGTCCTGTCGCAGTTCCCTGATCACATCGCACAGAGCCTGCTCGCCATCGGAGTCGAGGTTGGAGTTGGGCTCATCGAGAACAATGAAGGCAGGCTCGCCGCACAGGGCGCGCGCCAGGGCAATGCGCTGGCGCTGGCCTCCAGATAGCACGGCTCCAGCCTCGCCAACTCTCGTCTCATATCCTTGCGGCAGGCGTAGGATCAATTCGTGCACATTGGCGCGCTTGGCCGCCGAGAGAATATGCTGTTGAGTACAGCGTGGATCGAAACGCGCAATGTTGTCGGCAATGCTGCCATCGAACAGCTCGATATCCTGCGGGAGATATCCGATGTGCTGGCCGACCTGGTCTCTATCCCATTGGTCCAAGGCAGCGCCGTCGAGCCTAATCTCACCGCGCCTGAGCGGCCATACGCCGACCAAGGTGCGCGCCAGCGTGGACTTGCCAGATGCACTCGGGCCGACGACCCCGACAGCCTGCCCCGGCGCCAGGGAAAAATTGAGACCCTTGAGGACAATCTCCGGTGAGCCGAGCGGGGATGCGTACACGTCAGCTACGGTAAGGTGTCCGTGCATACGCGGCAGGCTGAACCGCTGCGGCGTTTGGGGCATCTGCTGGAGTTGCTTTTCGACCCGGGCCGCTGCTTGTCGGACAGCCAGAATGCTGCGCCATTGACCGATCAGCTGCTCGATCGGTGCCAGAGCGCGAGACATGATGATCGAGGCAGCAATCATCAGTCCAGGCGTGATTGCCTGCTGGAGGGCAAGATAGGCGCCGGCAGCCAGTACCAGCGACTGCAGGAATAACCGGATGA
This sequence comes from Hyphomicrobiaceae bacterium, assembly GCA_035258605.1. Classification (GTDB taxonomy): domain Bacteria; phylum Pseudomonadota; class Alphaproteobacteria; order Rhizobiales; family Hyphomicrobiaceae; genus AWTP1-13. The sequence continues at coordinate 26,901 of DATFXD010000082.1, forward strand.
TGCGCGTGGATACGGTCAGGGTACCGGCTACGTCACTTGCGCGCAGGTGTTTCGAAAGAATTTGATGGTGCTGGTCGAGCCACTTTTTGCAATAAACCGCCGTCATGCCCATGGCATGCAATGTCTCGGCATTTCTGCGCCCGGCCTCGGCAAACTCCATTGCCCGCGCCGAAAGCCTGCTCGCCTCCTCCAATGGCCGGCGCGAGAGTGCCTCGTTGAGAACGGACAGCACGACCAGGATCAGAGCGCCGGCCAAAGCCACGAGCCCTAACAAGCTGTGAAAAAGGAACAGGACGCCGAAATAGATCGGCACCCATGGAGCGTCGAATGCGGCTGACGGAACGGGACCGCCTGCGAATTGCCTAATCTGTTCGAGGTCACGCAATGCCTGCGTTTGGCGTGCACCACCAACAGCGGGTGCGACCAAGAGAACGCTCTCGATCAGCGCCTTGCCGACCAGTCGGTCGATGCGCAATCCGATGCGAACCAGCACACGTGCACGAACAAGATCCAGCAGCCCCATGAACGTGAAGAGGCCAATCACGAGTACGAGCAGTGCGACCAGCGTTTCCACGCTGTGGCTGGCCAGGACGCGATCATAAATCTGAAGCATGAAAAGGGGCCCGGTCAGCATCAGCAGGTTGGTCACAAGACTGATGCCGGCGGTACCCAGAAGCGCGCTTCGACATGCGCCGATCGCGCTGGATACGGTTGCTGCTGTCGTCGATCTGCCGCCGTTGGCAACGAGCTGGGGAACGCCGCGTGCTACAGCACGCGGCGTCTCCGGCAGATGAAGTACTTTGGCTCTCATCGGAAGAAGTGATCGTGATCGTGATGGTGATCGTGAGTGATCATTCCAGCATGGTGATCGACGTGAGCCGAAACATCGACGCTGTCCACAGCAGTGCTTGCAGGCTGAGTTGACGTGCTTGCCGCGGGGTTGGCATTCGAGGCGAGATCGAGCTCGGTCATTTCAGCCAGACCCGCGTCGCTCGGTTGTGCGGCGTCGGCCTGCTGAGCTTGATCCCAGGCGCTGGCCTTTGCGAGGGCATTGTCAACGCCGTGAGTGTGATTGGTCTCAACCAGACCATGTCGCGTGACAACGTAGGTAGCGCCATCGCCATCGCCATTGCCTAGGAAGTGAAACTGCTCGACGTTTTTCACAACGTCAGTCTCGCCGGCACTATTTGTGAGCCGCACGCTATGTCTACCGACGTCGATTGTGTAGTCGTCGAAGTTGCCGCTCAGCAGCACGATGTCCTTGTCCCTGCCACCGTCGATGACATCGGAACCAGCATCCCCTCGAATGATGTCTCGGCCGGCGCCGCCGTGGATATCATCGTTACCGTCGCCGCCGAATAGGATGTCGCTGCCGCGACCACCAGAGAGATGGTCATTGCCTGATCCACCCGCCATCCGATCGTTGCCGCCATGCCCCGAAAGCACATCGTCGGTCTCGGTACCGGAAAGATCGTTTGCATGCCAGTCACCATGCACATGATGGTGGTGGTGCGTGTCGCCAACGGGGGTCGCCGGGTCGTTACCGGTAGTTCCGGTATTGGTGCCCGAACCGCCGGGGGCGCCGGTGCCCCCGTCAGCTGGTGGGGTCCCAGACCCGTTACCGGTACTTCCGGTATTGGAGTCCGAGCCGCCGGCATTGGCACTGGAGCCCCCGTCACCTGCGGTGGGGGGAGGGTCGCCAGCGCCATCCCCAACGGTGCCGCCGGCCCCCGAGTTGTCCGCCGGGGGGGGTGCTGTACCGGTGGACTGGAGTACGGGAGGCGGATCTGCGTGGAACACGGAGCTCGAGGAGTAGAACGCGAGCGTTCGCCACTCGGTCGTGAGATCGACCCAGTTACTCATGCCCGCCCCGGGATTATTGCCGAACCCATCCACAAAGGGAGCACTGGCGTCGCGCCACCAATCGGCACCGATGTTGGCGATGAGGTGGGCATTTGGATCCATGACCCTCATGTCCATCTGTACATAGACCGCATCGACATCGCCGCCGGCAGCATACGTTCCACGCGCGCTCGGCCAAAAATGGTCGTTGTGGCCGCTCGGAGGCGCATCAAAGGACGCGCTGCCGTCGGGATTCGTGGTAATCGGCATTGATATGGATTGATTGCCGGAGAAGTCGGCGACGAAATGATCGCCCTCAATCTGGTTGGTGTCCTGGTTTTGAACCAGAACCCACGCGCCGGTCGATTTAAGATGGACGTAGGTCTCCGCATTAGCCAATTGCACTTGCGCATTTGGGTTGGTAGCGGGCTGTCCTGCTTGCTGGTAGACTTGTCCCCAGCCCGTGACCGCGGTGAAATTCGACGGCGGTGCTGGCGTGTCTTGCTTCGCGCCATTGTACCAATCGTAACTCGTCGGCACGCCTTCTGGCCGACCTTCGCTGTTTCCAACAGTGTTTTGCGTAATGGCGCTATCGAACGTGAGCATTTATACCTCTTGCTGTAGTTGCGGACGGTATTCCAATCATTCCAATCAAGTGTTGCCGTGCGTGCGGCCTTGACCATGCCCTGCGACACACACCGTCTTGCGTTGACTAAGCATGTGCTCGCGTATGCTGGGCTCACGCGTCGACATCTATGATTGGAGTACCGACATTTCCCCCGCAGATCCCCGATGCGATATGGGATGACATCCAATCGTGATAGAAGTTTGTCAACAAAGAGATTTTTGAAATACGGCGATGGCCGGTTTCTCGCTGTAAACGGCCTTGTTCGGAGGAAAGTGAGGCGCATTATGGCGACTGATAGCCTTCGCGCCCCCTCCGCAGCTCAGCTCGTGCTGTGCGGCTCGTGTTTGAAATGGCTTGAGCGGTTTAGGGGTAGATCTTCAATCAGATGAATTGCGCTTAATTCGAAGTGCGTGAATGTCGAGTGCCGATGCGACATGGCCTCAAGAAGTGGGCATTAGATAAACGACACTGGAGCGGTGTACGGCGGTCGAACATTGCAAGACGGAAAGGTTGGCGACCAAACGTGAGAGCCGCATCACACTCGCTGTACCCGTCTAGAGACGGGCGGCGATCGGATGATCGGCCGATTTGGGTCAGCTGCTGCTGAGGTGAAGGAACAGCTCCTGCCTCGGGTGCAATTTCCGATTTCCGCCCGTGTAGCACTGGCGATAGCTATCGCCCTGCCGCCGCCTCAGCTCGCGCGTCCAAACGTGGATTTGGCAGTTCGCGCGCAGTTCTGTTGCACGTAATGTGTCTTGCGATCTCGCCGGAGCGGCGCCAACAGTCTCCACCTCCGCACCTGTTCGATTCGGTGGCTCAGTAGAGACTGATCCAATTCAGTCTACGCTTGCCGCCGTCGATACCGCCGGCTCCCGCGACCCGTGCTAGCATGCGGCCCGCTGCCGCATTACTCAGTGCGGCCTTCATCCGTTGGGCGCACAGCGATACCGGCACTTGTGGTCTCTCTGGAGGGGTACTCCCGCAAACCAGCCCCAAAAGAGGTAGTGGCACCACCACGAGGCTCGCGGGCCCCCTATTTGGCCGCGAGAAAAGATGGCTCACTTCAGGCCTGCACTGGGGTCGTATTTCCGAGCCGCGCAACCTTGTCGTGCAGTGGAACCGCTTTGCGCGTCGATGAGCGGCCCGCCGGCCGAGATTGTTGGCCGGCCTCCCCGGTGGCATGGGAAAACCCATCTCTCATCGACTCGTCCTTGCGTTGATGGGTTCGCAACCCGACCAACCTCAACAACGGACGTGGCCAAGCTGTGCGCTCCGCTGCGCTGTACTGGCCGCAAGCGCGAATTTGCAACCTAGACGAAGACGTTCCAGACGACACTCATAATCGCCGACAACCAGAAGAAGACCCAAGCCAGAGAGCAACTGAGAGCCAGTAAAACAACAAACGTGGGCCAGTTCGGCGGCCTCTCAACTAGATTAGAATCGGTCGCGCCTCTACCTTGTCGCCTCACACCTTTCGATTGAGACATTGCGCGCCCCATTTCCACTCGGACAAAGGCAGCATATCTACCAAGGGCCGCACGAATTTGAGCAATGTCAATTCCGGCATGACCCTGGTCTTTGGCATTGAAAGGGTGCGGGACGTGGTGTCGTCCCAAGACGTTCTCAAGCGATAGCGCTGAAGTTAGATCGGAAGGTCGGTTTTGCTGCGCAGGAGCGAAGGGCCGCGTCGCCGCGAATCTGCAAACGGCAAGCACCCTAGCCGAGCACGGCCACGATAGGTCGCGTAGTCAAAGCGGCAAGCGCAAGCTCTCCCGTTGCGGCAGAAGCACGCCCGATGCCGGACGGTAGTTCAGCCAGCTTCACGCCGGGCTAGAGTTGCGGGCGGCCGCAGTCGCCGCATGAACAGCCAGATCGCGCGCAAGATGCGGACCCGGCGAGCGAGCGCCAGTACCTTGCGTAAGCGTCGGTAGATCGGATCACAGGCGATCGAAGCCGTGTATAAAGCGCCGGTGGGTTCAATGCGCTGATAGCAGCTTATTCTGCGACCCAAACTGTCCTTATGGACGAACCCTATACGGCGCAGACGGTGCTGCAGGTCA
>DATFXD010000083.1:0-13667 GCA_035258605.1 Hyphomicrobiaceae bacterium
GCTGATGGCACGCCAGCCGGATGTGGTGCGGCTGTTCGTGTTTCATCACGAGTGCGGACATCACCATGTCGGGGCCAGCGAGTTTGGCGCCGACTGCTGGGCGGTTCAGCGCGGTGTCCGCGACGGCTGGCTCAATCGCGCGAGCCTTGCGCCGATTTGCACGTCGTTCGGCAACGGACCGGCGAGCGCGACGCACCCGTCCGGGGCACGGCGCTGCAGCAATTTATATCGGTGCTTTGCGGCGGCTGCCGCCAACTAGGGGCGCGCATCCAGCGCAGGGCCAGCGAATGGGGCGCCTCGCCGCGCCGGCGCGCGGCCTGGTGCCGTGCCGGTCAGCGCCATTGACCTGCCGCATACGCCCGGCCGCAATCCGCCGCGCGAGGCTCTTGCCACCCGACGCCGCGCGCGGCCGGTATTGGCTCGCTGCGCACAAGGCGGCGCCATCGGCGCCAGCCCCTTTAAACCCCGGGCGCAGTCCCGTTCTATGACACGGGCCATGGCCGCGCTTGCGCCGGCGCCGCACCAGCGCCGCGACGCCTTGCAGCGCCGTCAAATCCAGTGGAAGTCGGGGCTTTGGTGGCGGTAGTGTCTGCCGCCAGAGACCTGCGCATGAGGATCGATCATGGACGAAGCCCATCCGTTCGAAACCGGCCTTGATCGGACGGGCGCCAATTTTGTGCCGCTGACGCCGGTGAGCTTTTTGACCCGCGCCGCCAGCACGCTGGCCGACAAGACCGCGGTCATCGACGGTGATCGGCATTTCAGCTACGCGGAGCTCTTTGAGCGCGCCCGGCGTCTGGCCTCCGCGCTCCGGCAGCGCGGCGTCCGTCGCCTCGATACGGTGGCGATCATGGCCTCCAACATTGCGGAAATGATCGAGGCGCATTTCGCGGTCCCGATGCTGGGCGCCGTGCTCAATCCGATCAACACCCGGCTCGATGCCGCCACCGTCGCCTTCGCCCTGAGCCATGGTCAAGCCAAGGCCTTCATCGTCGATGGTGAGCACGCCCAGGTGGCGCAAGACGCCCTGTCCCGGGTTCCCCACCCCCTGCTCGTGATCGATGTCGCCGTGCCGGGCCAAGCCACCAGCCCGATCGGCAGCATCGACTATGAAGCGCTGCTGGCGTCGGGCGACGGCAATTTCAGGGCTTTGGAACCAGCGGACGAGTGGCAGTCCTTATGCCTGCTCTACACCTCCGGAACCACCGGCGATCCGAAGGGCGCCGTCTACAGCCACCGCGGCGCCTACTTGTCCGCACTGGGCAACGCGCTCACCTTCGGGCTCACTCCCGACAGCATCTATCTGTGGACCTTGCCGATGTTTCATTGCAACGGCTGGTCGTTTCCGTGGGCCGTGGTCGCCGCAGGGGGCACGCAGGTGTGCCTGCGCCGGGTGGAGCCGGCACGCATTTTCAGCATGATCGCCAAACATAAGGTGACGCATCTTTGCGGCGCGCCGATCGTGCTCAACATGATCGCCAGCGCGCCCCCCGATCAGCGCGTGGCGTTTAACCACAAGGTGCGCTGCGCCACCGGCGGCGCGGCTCCCCCCTCGAGCGTTCTGCGCGCCATGGAAGAGGTCGGCTTCGAGGTCATCCACCTCTATGGCACGACCGAGAGCTACGGCCCCGCCACGTTTTGCCTATTCAAACCCGAGTGGACCGCGCTCTCTGTTGAGCAGCGCTACCGACACATGGCCCACCAAGGCGTGGCCTACCCGATGGTTGAGGGCGTGATCGTCGCCGATCCCAACACGCTTGAGCCCGTGCCACGCGACGGCAGCACCCTGGGCGAGATCATGATCCGTGGCAATACCGTGATGAAGGGCTATCTCGGCAATCACAAGGCGACAGCGGCAGCGCTCGCCGGTGACTGGTATCGTTCGGGCGATCTGGCGGTGTGGCATCGCGACGGCTACATCGAGATCAAGGATCGCTCCAAGGACATCATCATCTCGGGCGGAGAAAACATCTCAAGCCTCGAGGTCGAGGAGGTGCTCTACAAGCTGCCCGGCGTATTCGCCGCCGCCGTGGTCGCCCGCCCGGATCCGAAGTGGGGCGAGACGCCGTGCGCTTTCCTCGAGCTCAAGGCCAACGCGCCGCCGCTCGCCGAGGCCGAGGTCATCGCCTTCTGCCGCCAGCGCATGGCTCACTTCAAAGCGCCGAAGCACGTGGTGTTTGGCGAACTGCCGAAGACCTCGACCGGCAAAATTCAAAAGTTTGCGCTGCGCGAGCGGGCAAGAACGCTTTGATGCGAAATTTGCGGCGGGTTGATTGCCAGCGCACGCTTAATTGCTTGCGCAAGCCTGTCCGTCGCCGCCGAGCCGGCGATGACCGGCTGTGTTGGGGAGCGCCAAGACCATGAGCTATTCGATATCGCTGGCAGGGCGGAACGCGCTCGTCACCGGCGCCTCGAGCGGCTTGGGCCGCGCCTTCGCCGGCATGCTCGCCCGCGCCGGGGCGGCGGTTGCCCTCGCCGCCCGGCGGCCCGACAGCCTTGAGGAGGTGCGGCACGCCATCGAGGAGAGCGGCGGCCGGGCAGTGGTCGTGGCCATGGACGTCAGCCAGGCCGCGTCGGTTGCCGCCGGCGTTCGCCACGCCGCGCAGGCGCTGGGCGGGCTCGATATTCTGATCAACAACGCCGGTGTCACGCTCACCAAGCCATTCCTCGATCTCAGCGAAACGGAGTGGGATCGGCAACTGGACACCAATCTCAAGGGCGCCTTTCTGGTGGCGCAGGCCACCGCCAAGCTGATGCGCGATCAAGGGAGCGGTGGTGCCATCGTCAACATTGCCTCGATCTTGGGGCTCAGGGTCGCGGCCCAGATTGCCGCCTACTTGACCTCGAAGGCGGGGATTGTGCACCTGACCAGAGGCATGGCGCTCGAACTCGCGCGGCATCGTATCAGGGTCAATGCGCTATGCCCCGGCTACATCGAAACCGACCTCAATCGCGATTTCTTCGCCGGCGAAACCGGCCAGGCGCTGATCAAAAGAATTCCTCAGCGCCGCCTGGGGCAGGTCGGGGAATTGGAAGGACCGCTCCTGCTGATGTGTTCGGAGGCCGGCTCCTACATGACCGGCGCCGTGCTGGCAGTTGACGGCGGTCATCTGGTGTCGAGCCTGTAGCCAGCTCGCCGCCGCTCGGGGTCAGGCGCGGCCGCCGTCGCATCGGCTCAGTGAAACATGCGTCCTGCGTCGATGACCACCGTTTGCCCGGTCATGGTCTCTGTGCGGCACATGGTGACCACCATGTCGGCACAGTCGTCCTTGTCGGCGGCCTTCTTGAGCAGTGCGCCCGCGGCCGCCCGGTCGATCTGCTCGGGCCGCAGGTTCGAGGTCGCGCGCGTGCCCTCAAGAAGCCCCGGCGCCACGCAATTGACGAGGGTCTCCGGCGCCAGCGCCACCGCCATGCAGCGCGTCAGATGAATGAGGCCGGCCTTCGACACCGCATAGGCGATCGATGAGCCGGTCGGGCCAAGCCCCGCGACGGAGGCGATGTTGACCACGCGGCCGCGGCCTTGCGCCTTCATGATCGGCGCCACCGCCTTGGTGAGGCGCATCGGGCCGGTGAGATTGATGGCCATGATCTTGTCCCACACCTCCAAGGTGAGGCTGTCGAGGTCGCTGAACACGATCGATTTGTTGAAGGCGGCATCGTTGACGAGGATGTCGAGGCGGCCAAAGCGCTTTTGCACCGCCTCGATCAGCCGGTCCACGGCAGCCGCATCGGTGACGTCACACGGCATTGCCGCGGCGTTGACCTGATAGCGGGCGGTGAGCGCGCTCGCGACCTCCTGCGCCTGCTGTTGGCTTTGGGCATAGACGACGGCGATATGCGCACCCGCGTCGGCGAGCGCGTGACAGATCCGCTGCCCAAGCCCACCATTGCCGCCGGTCACCACTGCCACCGCGCCTTTGAGGTCCATCGCCAGCCTCCTCTTCACCTATGGGGCAGGCCACGCCTGCCGCCGCCAGTTTGCGGCCTAAGCCCCGGTGCGGCAAGCGGCGGCCGCAGACACTTACCAGGCGTCACCCAAGTCTATGACCGGGCGGGAAGAATTTGGCTCCGCCGGTCGCCGGCGGCGGTCGCTGGCAACGCCGGTCCGCCCCGGTCGGCGGCCTCAAGGCCCCCCGCACCCATTTCAGCCATGACACAAGCCGGTCACGTTATAATCTATACTGGCGAGGCTTGGGGCGCGCGCTTAGCCTTTAAGCCGTTCGGGAGTGCAGGGGATCCCCTTCTATGCGGTATCGTCGGTCGATCGCGCAAGCTTGTGGCATCGCTGTTGTAATCGGCGTTGCCGCTGCGGGGGGAGGCGGAGCCGCGCAGGCGCAGGGCCGCGCCTGCGCCACCAGCAATGTCGCCTGCCAGTGCTCCTATCGCTGTTGCGGCGAGGAACGCTGTGACGGCCAGGTTTGCACCCAATGCGTGATCGACTGCGTCCAGCGGCGGCAGCCTGGCGATGAGCGCTTCAACGCCTTGCGCGCACGCTGCCGCAGCGTCATGACGCGCGGTTTCAGACGCCTATAAGGGTAGTTGCCAGTTTTTGGACTGGCATCGGGGGAGGCATCACGCATGATCGTGGCAGCATCAGCAGGCGCGCCAAAGCTTCTTGATCGCTTCGCCGGCACCTCGCGTGCACTGAGTGCGATGCGTGCACCGATGGTGATGGCGATCATCACCATCCTGGCGCTGTCGTTGCCCGAGCAGGTGCACGAGGTCTATCGCGTGCTGCTGCAACGCAGCCACGAAACGCGCGCCGCCGGCCTGCAATGGCAGTGGCTGATGGCCGCGGCCTCGCTGTTGCTGCTGGCGGTGGTGTTCTGGCAGGCCGCACGCGAGCTCACCCATCTTGTCTCCCAGGATCAAGACCTCGATCGCGAGCCGATTGCCAAGGCGCTGCTCGATTGGATTCCGCGCCTGCTGGCGACGGTGCCGTTCATCGGCGCCGGCCTCGGTCTGTGGCAGAGCTTTCTTCCCGACAAGCGGCTGCTCGTCGACGACAGCCAGATCCCGCCATTGTTGAAGCCGATCGTGGCCGAAGCCAGCCGCCTGCAATCGGCGCTGCTGACGCAAACCATCGCTGCGTTTGCCGCCGCCGTGGTGCTGTTCCTGCTCATTACCATTTTTGAGCGCTGGCTGTTACGGGTCGGCCCCGGGCGCCGGTTGACCGAAACCCGCGGTCGACAACTGTTCCTGATCAGCCATTGGTTCCTATTCCCGGTGGTTGGATTGCTGTCGATGCTGGCGATCGCGCTCTACCCAATCGTGCTGCCGCAGTATTTCGGGGTGATCCCGATTTTTGCGCTGTGGGTGGCGATCAGCATCGTGCTGACCTCGGCCGGCACGCGCTTTTATGATCGTTTCGGCATTCCGATCGTGACCCTGGTCCTGGTGCTCGGTCTTGGCTTTCAGTTCGCCGGCTGGAACGACAATCACCGCTTCCGCCACAGCGAAGCGACCGTAGAGCGTGCCTCGCTCGATGAGGCGTTCGCCGACTGGATCGGCTCGCGCAAGGATAGGGCGGCCTACGCCGGCCGGGAGTATCCGGTCTACATCGTGACGGCCGAAGGCGGTGGCATCTACGCGGCGCAGCATGCAGCCCGCGTGCTATCGCGCATCCAGGATCTTTGCCCCAACTTTGCGCAGCATGTGTTTGCCGCCAGCACGGTATCCGGCGGCAGCCTTGGAACGGCGGTGTTCACCGCCCTGGCGCAGCGCCGGGCTCAGAACGGCGAGCCGCAGGCCTGCAAGGAAAGCTACCAACCGAGCGCCGAGGGCCTGGAGGCCGACGCCGACAAGCTGTTGGCACACGACTTCCTGTCGCCGCTGGTATGGGCCACGTTCTTTCCCGATTTCGTGCAACGCTTCCTGCCGTTTCCGATCTACGCCTTCGATCGGGCGGTGACCCTGGAGAAGAACTTCGAATACGTCTGGGACAACAGGTTGGGGAGCGACAACCCGTTCCGCAATTCGCTGTTTGCCCTATGCGCTCCCGGTTCGCGCACCTGCCCCAAAGACAAGGTCGCCACTCCGGCCCTGATGCTCAACACCACCAATGTCGAGACCGGCGCACAGATGATCCTGAGCCCGCTCTATCTCGGGCAAACCTATATCCTCGGCACCGGTTCGCTTGAAGACTTCTATCGCAAATCGGCCGAGATCAAAGAGCTGCCGCTGAGCACGGCGGTCGGATTGAGCGCACGCTTTCCCTGGATCCTTCCGGTCGGCTGGTATGACTTCAAAGTCCCAGCGCCATTGGAGAGCGGCGAGCCGCCACAGGAACGTCGCATGACGTTTGTCGATGGCGGCTACTATGAGGGATCCGGGGTCGCGACCGCGGAAAACCTCGCCCAGTACCTCGTCAAATACGCCGAGCTCAACCCCGAGGTACTGAACGGGGTCAAGATTGCTCCCAAGATCCTGATGATCACCGGCAGCTATCAGCCGGTCGACACCTTTTATGAGACCAAGGGCCGCAAAAAATCCTACGACGAGTTGACGGCGCCGCTGTCGGCCCTGCTGTTGGCCTGGCGCGCGCGCTCCTCGGCGGTACCCGCCGAGGCCGAGACCGATCGCAGCCGCGGCCCTTACACCACGCGATCGGCGCAATTCAACAACGAGTACCTGCCGCTACCGGTCGGCTGGCAGCTTGCCGATCTGTCGCGCAGATACCTCGATTTGTTCACCGGCCGGCCGCAGGATTGCGTGCGCCGGTCGGCGCGCAGCCTGATCGACGAGGACCTCCGCGACGCGCTCAAGGCCATCAACGACAACAATTGCCTGCTGCGCGACATTATCGACGATCTGCGGGTGGCACCTTAACGGACCGCCCCGGCTGCCGGTGCCGCGGCGGACCGCTGGGCGGCCGCTCGCCTCAGTTGGGGGCTTCGAAGCCGCGCAGAAAAGCCATCACCTCGGCGACCGGCACGACGTCGGCATACTTGACCGCCATGTCGTAGAGGTTGGCGAAATGCGGGCTCTCGTGCTTGTCGGCCACGCACTCCTCCGGCACCACGGTGCGGTAGCTGTGCGACAGGCTGTCGACGACCGTGGCGCGCACGCAGCCCGAGGTCGAGCCGCCGGTGACGATCAAGGTGTCGCAGCGATGGAAGGTCAGCAGCGAGGCGAGGTTGGTCTCGTGAAAGGCAGAGGCCATGCGCTTGTTGATGATGATGTCGCGACCGTGGTCGATCACCAGCCGATCGTCGAATTCGGCGCGGCGTGAGCCGAGCTTGATGTTCTGCAGGGAATCGGCGGTGTTGGAGCGGGTGCCCCAGATGCCGCAATCCTCGCCCGAATCCATATAGGCGACAAAAGTCCACACCACCGGCACGGCTTTGGCCCGGGCCAGTGCCGCCAGTTCGTTGATATAGGCGAGCTGCTGCGGGTCGGTCGCGTAGGCGGTGACGAACTCGCCAACCGCGGTATAGGCCTTTTGCAAGTCGATATTGACAAGGGCCGGTTTGCGTCCGAAGCCGATGCGGGGACGGGTCGGCTTGTCCTTGAACTCCGTGAACAGCTGCCGCGCCGTTTTGTTGGAAAGTTCCATGTCTTGACACCCTCGCTCGCAAAGCCAGTCTCAACCCTACCACGACGTGCGGTTGCGCCATGCGCTAGCATAGGGTGGACCGCCAAATTTGCCTGAGGGAGCGCCGGCATGGGCCAAGAGGATCCTGGGCTCTACGACTATCTAGCCTATTACGATCGGCCGAAGATCAGCTGGCCGGGGGGAGCGCGCCTGGCCTTTTGGTGCGCGCCCAACATCGAGCACTACGAGCTCGATCCGCCGCCCAACCCCTCGCGTGCCTCCTGGCCGCGGCCGGTGCCCGATGTTCTCAACTACGCCTGGCGGGACTACGGCAATCGCGCCGGCATCTGGCGCATGCTGGCGGCGATGGATCGCTATGGCGTGCGCGGCAGCATCTCGCTCAACGTTGCGGTGTGCGACCACTTCCCCGACATCGCCGCCGCCTGCCGTGAGCGGGGCTGGGAGTTCTTCTCGCACGGCGTCTACAACACCCGCTACACCTACCATATGCGCGAGGACCAGGAGCGGGCGCTGATCGAGGATGCCAAGGCCTCGATCCGCAAGTGGTCGGGGCAAGAGCTGGCGGGCTGGCTGGCGCCGGCGCTGACCTTGACCGAGCAGACCATGGACTTGTTGGCCGAGGCGGGCATCAGCTATACCCTCGATCTCTTTCACGACGATCAGCCGCTTCCCGTCAAGGTTCGCAGCGGACGCTTGATCAGCGTGCCCTACTCGCTCGAGATCAACGACTTCACCTGCCTGTTCCAGGGCAACGCCACACCCAACGACTATACCGAGGCGATCAAGGCGCAATTCGACCGGCTCTATCTGGAGGGGGCCGACAACGGCCAGGTCATGTGCCTGCCGCTGCACCCCTTTCTGATCGGCCAGCCGCATCGCATCAAACAGTTCGAGGCGGCGCTCGAATACATTACTTCCCACGACAAGGTCTGGTTCGCCACCGGCCGCGAGATCGCCAGCCACTTCATCACCCACTCCTACGATGCCTTCGCCGCCGCCATTGCGCGCGGCAACCGGCAACAGGGATGAGCCTATGACCCTGCCCGCCAACTATTTCGACTATCCGTTCCGACGCCCCGGCATGGATCATGACCGCTACCTCTATTCGAACCTGTTCACGCGCAAGCCGGTGGTTTGGCCGGGCGACGCCCGCATCGCGCTCTGGATCGTCCCCACGCTCGAGTTCTTTCCGCTCGACATGGTGGCCAAGCCGGTCAAGCCCGCCGGTGGCCTGGAGCGGCCCTATCCCGATTACTGGAACTACACCTTGCGCGACTACGGCAATCGGGTCGGATTTGCGCGCATCTTTCGCGCCCTCGAACGGCGCGGGCTGCGGGCGTCCGTTGCCATGTCCTCACGGCTCGCCGAGCGCTACCCGCATGTGCTCGCGGAAGTCGGCCGGCTCGGCTTCGAGCTCGTTGCGCATGGCATCGACATGAACCATATCCATGCCGCACCCCTCGCGCCCGAGGTCGAGCGCCAATGGATCGAGACCTGCCTTGCCAGCTTGCGCCGGCTCTCGGGCCAACCGGTCAAGGGCTGGTATTCGCCGGCCCATGCCGAGACCAGCCATACCCTCGATCTGGTCGCCGACGCCGGTTGCGACTACGTCTGCGACTGGGTCAACGACGACATGCCCTACCGGCTCAACACCAAGGCGGGCGCGCTCTACGCCATGCCGCATGCCTACGAGATCAGCGACCTGCAGATCTTTCACTTCTATAAGTACAAGCCGGCGCAGTTCATTCAACAGGTGATCGATCATTTCGAGCTGCTTTATCGGGAGGCCGCCAGCAGCGGCGGACGCATCGTGGCGCTGTCGTTGCGGCCATGGCTGAGCGGCGTGCCGCATCGGATCCAAGCGATCGAAGAGGTGCTCGATCGCCTGCTGCGCCGTGGCGGGGTGTGGTCTGCGACCGGGGCCGAGATCCTTGCCTGTTGGACGGCGCAGCAGTAGCGCTGCAATCCCGCCGCGCCCGGCCGCACCGGAGGCGGGTCGGCAGCGATCGCCGGCTCGGGCGCAATCATTTTGCCATAGCCCCTGGCTCGCCGTTATCATGCGGCCGAACCAACAAGGGAACACCGCCCAATGACGTCCGCAGCCAGGCTTCGCCAGCTCCTGCGCCGGGATGAGATGCTTATCGCCCCCGGTGCCTACGACTGCATCACGGCGCGCACCGTCGCCCAGGCCGGCTTCGATGCCGTCTATATGACGGGCGCCGGCACCGCGGCCACGCTCGGCTTTCCCGACTACGGCCTCCTCACCATGTCCGAGATGGCCGACAACGCCGGGCGCCTGGCCGCGGCGGTGGCTGTGCCGGTCATTGCCGATGCCGATACCGGCTACGGCAACGAACTCAACACCACGCGCACGGTGCGCGAATACGAACGGCGGGGCGTCGCCGGCCTGCACATCGAGGATCAGGGCTTTCCCAAGAAATGCGGGCACCTCGACAACAAGCTGATCGTGCCGCTCGACCAGTACCTGGCGAAAGTGCGCGCCGCCGTGGCCGCACGGCAGAACCCGGACTTTGTCATCATCGCCCGCACCGACGCGCGCGCCGTGCTGGGCTTCGAGGAGGCGATCGGACGCGCCAATGCGGCGCTCGCGGCCGGCGCCGACATGGCGTTCGTCGAGGCGCCGCAGACCTTGGAGGAGGTGCTGGCGGTGCCGCGCCTGGTCAAGGGCCCATGCCTCTTGAATGTGGTCTGGCGCGGCAAGACGCCCGACATTGCCTTCGCCGAGGCTGAGCGCGCCGGCTACAAGCTGGCGATCGTACCCGGCCTGCTGTTCAAGGCGGTGATCGGTGTCTGCGATCGGCTGCTGGCCGAGTTGAAGGCGCAGGGTCGCCATCCCGTGCTCGACACGCACATGACGGTACGCGACGCGTTTCGCCGCGTCGGTGCCGACGACTGGGACGCCGTCAGCCAGCGCTTCGGTGCTGGCGCGGGCGGCGGCGGCAAGCAATCGGAGGCCGCGGAGTAGAGGGAACGCACGCCATGGCCGAGCCGCTGACGCTATTCGACAAGATCTGGTCCGCGCATGTGGTGCAGTCGCGCCCCGATGGCGCGGACTTGCTGCACATCGATCGGCACCTCGTGCACGATGGTTCGAGCAACGCCTTCCGTATGCTCAAGGCGCGCAACTTGCCGCTGCGCCGTCCCGACCGTACGTTTGCCACGCCGGACCACTACGTATCGACGCTGGCCGGCGACCTTGCCGCCATCAACGAGCCAAGCCGCCGCGCCATGGTCGAGGATCTCGAAAGCCATGCGCGGACCAACGGTGTGACGTTGTTCGGGCTCAAGGACCGGCGGCAGGGCATCGTGCATGTGGTCGGACCGGAGCAGGGCTTGAGCCAGCCCGGCATGATCATCGTCTGCGGCGACAGCCACACCGCCACGCATGGCGCACTGGGCGCCCTGGCGTTCGGCATCGGCGCTACCGAGGTTGCGCACGTGTTGGCCACGCAAACGCTGTGGCAGAAGCGACCGAAGAACATGCGCGTCACCGTCGACGGCGGGCTGGCGACGGGTGTGCATGCCAAGGATGTGATCCTGGCCATCATCGCCAAGCTCGGCGCCGCGGGCGGCACCGGTCACGTCATCGAGTACGCCGGCTCCACCATCGCCAGCCTCAGCATCGAGGGGCGCTTGACCGTCTGCAACATGTCGATTGAGGCCGGTGCCCGGGCCGGTATGGTGGCGCCCGACGATGTCACCTACCAGTATGTCGTTGGCCGGCCCTACGCGCCCAAGGGATCGGACTGGGACAAGGCGTTGGCGAGCTGGCGCGCGTTGCCGTCGGATGCGGGGGCGCATTTTGATCGCGAGGTCAATGTGGATGCGACCGAGATCGCGCCGATGGTGACCTGGGGCACCAGCCCGGAGGCGGCGGCGCCGATCACCGGCGCGGTTCCGGACCCGGCGGCGGCGCCCGACGCGGGCAGCCGCGAGGCGATCACGCGGGCGCTTGCCTATATGGGGCTGACGCCGGGAAGCCCGCTGTCCGGGATTGCCATCAATCGCGTGTTTATTGGCTCGTGTACCAATAGCCGCATCGAGGACCTGCGGGTGGCGGCGGCGGTGGTCGATGGTCGCCGGGCGGTGGTGCCGGCGATGGTGGTACCGGGCTCCGGCCTGATCAAGGCGCAGGCCGAGGCCGAAGGTCTGGATGTGATCTTCAAGCGCGCCGGCTTCGAGTGGCGCGAGCCCGGCTGTTCGATGTGCGTCGGCATGAACGGTGACCTGGTGGCGCCTGGCGATCGCTGCGCCTCGACCTCCAATCGCAATTTCGTCGGCCGCCAGGGCAAGGGGGCGCGCACCCACCTGGTGAGCCCGGCGATGGCCGCAGCCGCCGCCGTGGCCGGCAGCCTAACGGACGTGCGTCAGCTGATGGGGTCGTGACATGCAAGCATTCGTGCCGCTGGAGGCCGTTGCCGCGCCGCTGGCGGTGGCCAATGTCGATACCGACCAAATCATTCCCGCGCGCTTTCTGTGGCGCAAGCGCGGCGAGGGCTGGGGTCACCTGCTGTTTCATGATCTGCGCTTTAACGACGATGGTTCGGCGCGGCCGCAGTTCGTGCTGAACGACCCGCGCTACCAAGCCGCGCAGATCCTGGTGGCCGACCGCAACTTCGGCTGCGGTTCCTCCCGCGAGCACGCGGTCTGGACCCTGTTCGACTATGGCATCCGGGCGGTGATCGCGCCGAGCTTCGGCGACATCTTCTTCAACAACAGTCTGCAGGTTGGGTTATTGCCGATCGTGCTGCCGACGGTGGCGGTCGAGGCGCTGCTGGCGGCCTTAGAGCAAACTCCAGGCGCGCACCTGGGCATCGACCTCGAGGCGCAACAGGTATCGACCGCGGACGGCGTCGTCCACGCTTTCGAGATCGACCCGTTCCGCAAGCAATGCCTGCTCGCTGGCGCCGACGAACTGGCGTTCACGCTCAGCCAGGCGGACGACATCGCATCTTTCGAGACCACCTACGAGCGCAAGGTGTCCTGGCTCTGAGCTGGACCTCGGTGCACGCGCAGCCCGAAGGCCGTGAGCCCCTGACAAGCGCCTGCAGCCTTGGTCTTGGGCGCCAGCGGCACTCGCCTTATTGGGCCCGATCCCGGTGCGATCGGCCGACCCGGCAGCGATTGCTGGCTAGTGCGGCGGGCACCCGCGCCCGCAACCGGCATCAGCCTACTCGTCGCCGCTCCCGTCCGCCTCGTCGACGTCCTCCTGCTGCAGGGCCTCGCTTAAGGCCTGCGCTTGCACGATGAGCTCATCCAGCGCCTGGACCACCTCCTGGCGGCCATCTTCGCTGCCCCAACGGGGATGTTCCTCCAGATCGGCGATCTTGTCGGCGATGGCCGCACGCAGGTCTTCAACTTTTGCGGCAAACTCCTCGGGCGTCATTGGCACTCCGTCGTCGCTCGTCGAATCATTCTCCCCCACCCTTAGCAAGTGGCCCGCAACCGAGGGATGGGCAAGACCCTTGGGCCGCAGCGGCCGGTCTCGCCGCCCACGGCCGCGGCGGGGAATAGGGCGATGCCGAGCCTGGCACCCTCCGGGGGAGCCGGCCACCGTTGCCGAAATTCAACCCTGAGCCTTGATGGCCACGAGACAGCTAGCATGCTGCCACAATCGTCGCTAGGCTCCCACAAGCTGCGTGAACGGCTAGGTACAGACGCCAGACAATGAACACAAATCCCCGACTAACCATCGGCGCGTTGTCCGAGCGAACCAAGGTAAGCATTGAGACCATCCGCTACTACGAACGCATTGGGATTTTGCCAAAGCCGCCGCGCAGCGCCGGCGGCCACCGGCTCTATGCGGGCGAGCACAGACAGCGCTTGGTGTTCATCAGGCGCTCGCGCGAGTTGGGCTTTTCGCTGGACCAGGTTCGCGCGTTGCTCGGTTTGCGCGATGGTCGACGCACCTGCGCCAGGGTGAAGACCATTACCGAACAGCACATTGCCGACATCCGGCGCAAGCTCAAGGACCTGAAGCGGCTGGAGCGGGTGCTGAGCGCCATGGCGGCGCAATGCCCGGGCGACGAGGTGCCGGACTGCCCGATCCTTGAGTCCCTGGCGCGCAGTTGAGGCGTTGCGCCGGCCGCCG
>DATFXD010000084.1:0-3425 GCA_035258605.1 Hyphomicrobiaceae bacterium
CCATTCGACATGATCAGAGACTGCCTGAGACTGAGTTCGAAGATCGGTGCGATCACCAGTCCCAGCACCAGTGGCGCGGGATCGAAGTCGAACTTGCGCAACAGATAACCGACGATGCCCATGATCAGCATGATCCAGACGTCGACGATCGAGTGGTTCACTTCGTAAACGCCGATGATGCAGAACATGATGATCAGCGGATAGAGATAGGCGTAGGGAATACGCAGCACCGTCACGAACACGCCCACCAGCGGCAGATTAAGGGCGAGCAGCATCAAGTTGCCGACGTACATCGAGGCAATGAAGCCCCAGAACAGCTGCGGATGCTCGTTGACGAGCATGGGACCGGGCGGCACGCCATGGATCAACAGCGCCGCCATCAGCACCGCCGTCACCGGTCCGGTCGGAAGACCCAGTGCCAGCATTGGCACGAAGGCGCCGGTCGAAGCCGAATTGTTGGCCGATTCGGGGCCGGCAACGCCGGCCACCGCCCCCTTGCCGAACTCCTCTGGTGTGCGCGAGACCCGCTTCTCCACGGCGTAGGAAAGGAAGCTGGCGATGATATGCGCCGAGCCCGGGACGATGCCGACCAGGAAGCCGAGTACCGACCCGCGCGCGATCGGCATCGCCGATTGGCGCCACTCGCTGCGCGTGGGCATTAGCTCCCGCAGTCGCGGCGGCACCACCCTGGCGGTCACCGTCTTGCTCGGCGTCGATAGGATTTCGCCCAGTCCGAACAGGCCAACGGCGACCGGCACGATGCCGATGCCATCGCCCAGCTCCTTGATGTCAAAGCTGTAGCGGAAATGCCCGGTCATGACATCGATGCCAATGCAGCCGAGCAAAAGGCCAACGCTGGCCATCAGCAGGGTGCGCGGCAAGCCGGT
This sequence comes from Hyphomicrobiaceae bacterium, assembly GCA_035258605.1. Taxonomy (GTDB): domain Bacteria; phylum Pseudomonadota; class Alphaproteobacteria; order Rhizobiales; family Hyphomicrobiaceae; genus AWTP1-13. Next base: position 888 of record DATFXD010000084.1, read on the forward strand.
GGACGACATATAGGCCAGGAAGATCAGGCCCAGCACCAACAGCGCGGTATATTCTGGCGGCCCAAAGCTCAGCGCAAGCTTGGCGATCGGCGGCGCAACCGCGGTCAGCATGATGACCCCAAAGGTGCCCGCCACGAACGACCCGACCGCGGCAATCGCGAGCGCCGCACCGGCGCGGCCGCGCCTGGCCATTTCGTAGCCGTCGACGCAGGTCATCACCGATGACGCCTCGCCCGGAATCCGCATCAGGATTGAGGTGGTCGAGCCACCATACTGGGAGCCGTAGTAGATGCCGGCCAGCATGACGATGGCCTTGGTGGCATCGAGGCCGTAGGTGACGGGCAATAGAATAGAGATGCCCGCCAGCGGCCCGATGCCCGGCAGCACGCCCACCAACGTGCCCACCAGGCAGCCCAGGAAGGCATAAAACAGCACGTCCGGACGGAACGCCACCGAGAAGCCGAGCGCCAGGCTGTCGAAGGTCGCTTCCATGCCGCTAGTGCCACAAGCCGCGTGGCAGCGGCGCATTGAGCAAGGTCGCAAATAGCAGATAGGCAAGCAAAGTGGCGCCGACGCTGAAGGCGACGGCGGACAAGAGCGGCTTGCGCTCGATCAACAAGGTCAAAACCAGGAGCATGAGCGCTATGCTGGCGATAAAGCCCAATGTGGTGTAGGCGGCCACCGTCGCCGCGGTTACCGCGGTAACCTTCAGCGCGTGCCCGGCATCGCTCCAGTCGATGGTCCCGATCGGGGGGCTGCTGCCAGCGGCGATAATAAGGCTGGCGGCCAACGCCATCATCACCGCCACCACCAAGGTTGGCAACATGCCGGCGCCCGGTGAGGCGAGCGTGCCGAAGGGCAGGTCGGTGCTTGCCGCCAGCACCAGCGCGCCGGCGATCAGAATGGCTCCGCCGGCGATATGATCCCTGCGCACCTGCATGCGCCTACCTCGCTCTCAGCCCCGCGTTAGACTTTGCCAATGCTCCGCACCGCGTCCTCAACCCGCTTGGCATCTTCGTCCCAGAACTTAGCGAATTCCGGTTGATCCTGGTAGGCCAGGACGTCGCCGATATTCTCGATCGCCTTGGCAAATTGCTCGGTGGCCGCCGCCGCCTTGGCGTCCTCGCGCAGCTTGCTGATGATCACCTCCGGTGTTGCCTTTGGGGCGAACAGCCCGACCCACAGGGAAAACTCCACGTCATACCCCAATTCCTTGAGGCTCGGTACCTCGGGCAGGGATGCCAGGCGGTTGGCTGAGAAGGTGGCGAGCGCGCGCGCCTTGCCGGCCTTGATATGGGCATTGGCCGCGGCGACGGACGACACCAGAACCTGGGCGTTGTTGCCGAGCAGCGCGGTCAACGCCGGGCCGCCGCCGTTGGTCGGCAAATGCCGCATCTGGATGCCGGCCGCCTTCAAGAATAGCGCGGTCGGCAGATGCAGGGCGCCGTAGAGCCCGGAGGAACTGAAGATGATCTGGTTGGGCCGCTGCTTGGCATCGTCCACCAGCTCCTTGACCGTCCGGTAGGGGGTCTGATCGTTGGCGAGCAGGACCATCGGTCCCTCGGTGAAGCGCGCGATCGGCACGAAATCGGCGCGCGTGAATTTGGGTTGGCGGCCGAACACCTTGTCGACCTCGGCAAAGCCAGAAATCGAGACGATGTGCACGAGCAGGGTGTAGCCGTCCGGCGCCGCACTGGCGGCGAACTGGGCGCCGACCTGGCCGGCCGCCCCAGCCTTGGTCTCGATCACCACCGGTTGCTTCAGGATTGGCTCGAGCACGGCCGCGAACGGCCGCGCGACGACGTCGGCGGCACCCCCCGGCGGAAACGGATTGATGATGGTGATGGCCCGGGTCGGGTAGCTCTCTTGCGCGCTGGCGAGACCTCGCGACAGCGCCGCGGTCGCGGCCAGTCCCGCGGCAATGAACTTGCGCCTGTGCATGGGTCCTCCTCAGGTGCTCAGAGCCCTCGCCGCAAAGCCAGCCGCCCCCAACCCCGACGCTTTCGCGCCCGATGCTACATGCGCACCATGTGAGGTCAAGAACGGACCGCCGGCGGCGGTCGACCGACCATCACCGGCCCCGACAATCACTTTTTCCGAGCCAAGGTTGGGGGTGTGGCGCACTCGGAGGGCAGCCGGTGGCTTGCCAGCTGACGATTTTGCCGATGCGGCTTCTGCCGGGCGGTGTTGGCGATTTTGGCGATGCGGTTTGGCGGTTCCCCGGCGCCCCAGGGCCGCCAGTGGTCCCAATTGTCGGCGGCCAGCCGGCGCGCGACGGCGGCCGTGCCTGACGCGATGCTTGGCGGCAACCCCTTGTCCGCGGCAGCAACTGGCGCCTGCCGCGAGGCCGGTCGACCGCTCCCGGCCGCTTCCGCGCTGGACAAGCCCGATGCCCGACGGCTAACTCGCCAGCGGCCAAGGAGGAGGCGATGCGAGACATCGAAGCGGCAGTGATTGGCACCGGCTGGTGCGGCGGCATCCGCGCCGAGACCTTGGCGCGCTCGGCACTGGTCGACAAATTGCACATCTGTGACATCA